>URKV01000010.1 GCA_900548565.1 uncultured Collinsella sp. | reverse complement strand
GGCTCGGAGATGTGTATAAGAGACAGCCTCAATGAGATTCTTGGCAATGAGGCCAGCGTGATAGCTGGTGCCGCAAGCGATCACGTAGACGCGATCGATGTCGTTGAGCTCCTCGAGCGAAAGGCCCAGCTCGTCGATGTCGAGCTCGCCGGCCGGCGTCATACGACCGACCAGCGTGTCGCGCACGACGCGCGGCTGCTCGTGGATTTCCTTGAGCATAAAGTCGGGATAACCGCCCTTTTCTGCCATGTCCAGGTCCCAGTCGATGTGGGTGACCTTGGGCTCGATAACGTTGCCGGCCTCGTCGGTGTACTCGACGCCTGCGGGCGTGAGCCTGGCAAACTGACCGTCCTCGAGCACCACGACATCGCGGGTGGCGTCGATGAGCGCGATGACATCGGAAGCAACATAGGAGCCGGTTTCGCCGACGCCGACTACGATCGGGGAATCCTTGCGGGCCACGGCGATCACGCCGGGCTCGTCAGCGCACACGGCGGCCAGACCATAGGCGCCGACCACGTGGGCGCAAGCCTCGCGCACGGAGGCCATCAGGTCGTGCGTCTCGGCATAAGCCTCTTCGATCAGATGCGCGAAGACCTCGGTATCGGTCTCGCTCTTAAAGTGATGGCCGCGGCCCTCCAGCTCTTCGCGCAGCTCGGCGAAGTTCTCGATGATGCCGTTGTGGACGATGGCGATACGACCGTCGCAGCTAGTGTGGGGGTGAGCGTTAACGACCGAAGGCTTGCCGTGGGTGGCCCAACGGGTGTGGCCGATACCGCAGGTAGCGTCGCTGTCGATGTTGGAAAGCTCGCTCTCCAGGCCCGCGACCTTGCCCACGCGGCGGATGACGTCGAGGTGCGCCGCGGCGCCCTCGCCCACCTCGAGCGCGACGCCCGAGGAATCATAGCCGCGATACTCCATACGCTTGAGGCCCGTGACCAGGATGTTCTTTGCAATATCAGAGCCGGTGTAGCCGACGATTCCGCACATAGGATAAATCCCTTCGTTCGCGTGACTGCAAGACGTCCACGCACAGGGGGCGCTGAGACGTATAACGTTCGAGTATTGTACTCACGCAAACGCAAGCTGATATACCAGAAGTGGTACCTCAACTTAGATACCACCCGATGCACACACGTCCAGCCGGTCCAAACCACCACAAAAGCGCCTGTCCCCCTTCGTGGTGGTCGCGTTGGCAACAGCGTTTCCCCAGATAAAACCTGCCAAAATAAACCTATCCCTTTTTGGTTGGTTTGGGATGCTACAATCTGGCTTGTACTTGAAACGCATCAAAGGGGCCGCTATGGCAAAGGTAAAAATCAGCGACGTCGCGCGCGAGGCCGGAGTTTCGCTGGGCACGGTTTCCAACGCGCTCAACCACCCCGAAAAGCTGCGCCCCGAAACCCTCAAGCTCATCAACGAGACCATCAATCGCCTTGGCTACCTGCCCAACCAAAGCGCCCGTCAGCTCGCAGGCGGCGCCACCAAGTCCTTTGGCCTGGTGCTCCCCCGTCTCGATCACGGCTTTTCGCTCCAAATCGCCAGCGGCGCCCACAACGAGGCCCGCAAGCACGGCTACGACTTGCTCATCGCCAACGCCGATAACGACGATATTCTCGAGGACCATTACCTGCGCTACTTTATGGGCACCCAGATGTCCGGCGTCATGGTTCAGCCCATGGCATCCCCCGACTGGCACCCCGCCATGACCAAGATGCCCGTGCCGATCGTCCACCTGGACATCCATTGCTCCGAGCCCGGCTACTACGTAGCGGCCGACAACGAGGCCCAGGGTCGCATCATTGCCGAACTCGCCATCGCCCGCGGTGCACGCCATATCACCGTTGTGGGTAGAGCAGCATTTATGCAACTCACCCTGCGCGTCCTTGGCATTCATAAGGCACTCGCCCTACACCCCGATATCAAGATCGAAGTCATCGACGCCGGCGAATGGAATACCGCCGCCGACGGCTACGGCATCGGTGCCCAAATCGCCGAGCGCCCCGCGAACGAACGCCCCGATTTTGTCGTCGGCCTGACCGACGTGTTGGCCTCGGGCGTTATCTCGGCGCTGGTCGACAAGGGCATCTCTGTCCCCGGGCAAGTACGCGTAGCAGGCTGCGATGGCAACCCACTCGCTTGGAGCGGATCGGTCCCGCTCACTACGGTAGCGCCCCCGGGCTACGAGATTGGCCGCAAGGGCGTTCAATTGCTGATGGAGCAAATCGAGAACAAGGCCCCGGCAAAGACCAAGCATATCCGCGTCGGCTCTGCAGCGCGCACCGTCACCGCAGTCACCGCCGCCGAGGATATCAACCGCCAAGAACTGGTACGTCCGTTCCTACTGGAGCGCGCCAGCACCCAGGCAAGCACCCAGACCGACGCCACGGCCATCAACCTCGGCGCGTATCTATAGCACGCCCGCAAGTATGCTATGTCGCCGCTTAAGCAAAAGGGGCCCGACCATTGCCGGGCCCCTTTTGCTTGAGCGCAAACGTGGGCAATTGCTCGTTTCAACACCGCAATTGTCTAGCGTACGGCCTTGACTGCCGCCGCCAGATCGAACAACGTATCGAGCACGGCCTCGCAGCCATCCACCACGTCCTGCGGCAGCGGCACGATATCGGGGACGGCGAAGACATGGCATCCGGCCGTGATGCCCGAGACGCAGCCGTTGCGCGAATCCTCGACCACGGCACATTCCTCGGGAGCAAAGCCCGCGCGCTCGCAGGCGAGCAGATACATCTCGGGGTCGGGCTTGCCGTGCACGACGTCCTCGCCACACGTTACCGTTTCAAACTTGTCAAAAAGACCGACCATCTTAAGGTTGCGCTCGGCCGTAACGAGGCGCGACGACGTCGCTAGACCCACGTGATAGCCCGCAGCCAGCAGCTCGTCTAGGCACTCGGCGGCGCCGGCCTTAAGCTCCAGCTCGGTCTTGACCATCTCGTCGCGAATCTCCTTGTGGCGGACATAGACCGCCTCGGTGGTTTCATGGCTGCCATAATGCTTATCGAGGATGTCCATAACATCGGGCAGCGTGCGGCCGATAAACTGATGGATCAGCGCTTCATCAATCGCGAGCCCCAGCTCAGCGGCGCCTGCCTTCCAGGCCTTAATCCCCAAACGCTCGGTATCGACCAGCGTTCCATCCATGTCAAAAATAACAGCCTTGATCATATCGGTCCCCCTCGCCGGATTGCATTACTGCCACTCTACCGCACTTTACAAGCTTGTATATAACGTATATAGCATATTGCACTTTCGTTACATAGCTGGAAGTCTTATGACAAGCAGCTCGGTGGGATTATAGTTTCATCCGAGCTTTAATTACTGTAAGGAACTTTCATGCTTTCAGACACCACCGCACCTGCAAAGGAGCTTCAGTACAAACTCGCAGCGCTCGAGCAGCTGCTTTTGGCATACGGACGCGTCGCCATCGGCTTTTCCGGCGGCGTCGACAGCAGCTTTTTAGCCGCGGTCTGCGCCCGCATCATGCCTGACAGCACGCTTCTCGTTCACCTCACCACGCCGCTCATCGGTACGCCTGAACAGGCTTCGTTTGAGCGGTCCGTTGACGGGCAAACCAATGAGGAGCCGCATTTTAAGCTCCCTGTGCTCAATCTTTCGGTCGATCAGTTGCAGCTCCCCCAAGTAACCTGCAACGATGCCAATCGCTGCTACCACTGCAAGCACGCCGGCTTTACCGCCATCGTCAACCACGCCAAATCGCTCGGCTTTCCCACCGTCATCGATGGCAGCAATGCAAGCGATCGCGGCGACTACCGCCCCGGCATGCGCGCGGCAGAAGAGCTCGGCGTACGCTCCCCTCTTATGGAGGTCGGCTTTACCAAGGACGAAGAGCGCGAGCTGCTGCGCGCATGGGGCTATCCCGTTTGGAACCTGCCGGCGGGAGCTTGTCTTGCCACGCGTGTCCCCACGGGCGAGGAGCTTACGCGCGAGAAGGTCGATTTAATCCGCGCCTGCGAGGACTACCTGCACGATCTTGACCTGGCGCAGGTTCGCGCGCGCCTGGTCGGCGGCCGCATGCATATCGAGGCCGCTCCCGCAGATGTCACCAAGATTGCCGCCCTCGGCGGAACCGCCGTCGACGACAAGGGCAAAACCCCACTGCCCGCCGCTATCGAGTCCGCGCTGCGCGAGCTGGGCTGCGGCCACATCTCCCCCGAGGTCACCCCCTACATCCACGGCAACATGAACCTTTAGGTTACGCCGTTTTACAAACGGCGTAACTGCTCGGCGCTGCGCGGGCTCCGGGCACGGCAATCTGACGTTCAACTTCACGGGCGCGACCAAAAGGTCAGCGCCCGCTTGTTTCACGTCACCTTACCGCACCCGGAGCCCGCTCGCTCGCATATGCTCAACCTGGACTGCGTTAACTGACCTACCAAAAAGGGGCAGGTTTATTTTGGCAGGTTTTATCTGGGGAAATATCGCGAGGCAGTCGCCCCTCTAGCACCCATCTACTTCCAGAGACACAAGAGGGGCGACTCGGCTGCATCTACTTCTTCCGATAGCGGCGGTTGCGGCTCGTCGATGAGCCCATTACTTCGATGAGCCCTTTATCCGCCATTTTTGGCAGATGGTAGCGGACGGACGAAATTTTGACCCCCGATGCAACCGCTATTTCTCGCGCCGTCATATCCACTTCGGCGCTGAGAGCCTCCAGGATCCTATCCGCTGTCGAAGCTGACGATTCTCTGCTCATATCGATAATCTCAAACGTGTCTTTGCCACATTTTGACAGGACATGTTTATCGACAAGATCCCCGCAGATCAGGCGAATGTCATCCGAATCCCACTTCAGGGCCTCTCGTATTTTTTGAACATCGCATACGCACCCATGCTCCCGCATAAACATGAGCAATGTTTCCTCGCGATCCGTCAGCTCGGTGCCCACATGGCTCTGAATCCACGTGCGGTTTTCAGCAAGCTCCGCCCCGTGCCGGGAAAGCAGCACCGTAAACGAATCGGCCTTAACGATAAATTTCGGCCTTCCAAGCGAACGAGACTCCATCTCGCGAATCATAGCCGGGATACCAGATCCCTGGCTTTCTGCAACGGCCCCCTCGGCATACTCCAACGGCGTCGCCCCCATTAGGCTCATGAGCTTTGGGTTTCGGCAGCGCGATTCCCCGTCTGCAAGATTGTCCACCGTCTTTCCGCCCCAAAGCCCACCGGGGTTTTTGATCTCTATTCTGTCTGGATAGATATCGACACTCACGGCCTGCCCCACAAACATGGGCGAATATTCTCGATGGATGCAGGCATTTGCCAAGGCCTCGCGCAAAACCTCCTGGGGAACTTCCCAATCCTCCCTTCTACCAGCGCCTTGCACTATCGCCGCTTTGCGCAAGTTCCGTCCAATCGCGGCAAGGGCATCTTCGATGCAAGCCGGAATCGGGCCATCGCACAACTGGCGGTCAATAAACCGGGGTTGCCCGGGTGCAGATTTTTCCACATCGGAATGAACGGCGACATCGATCATGAGTTTGGGATAGAACTGCTGGGGGTAAATTCCCGCCGACAGAAGCCCTGCGAGCTTCACCGCACCATCCTTTGTAGTGATATTGAGTCTGACCAGCTGCTTTTCCAGCGTATCGGCCCCGCGCAAAACGCGGGGGGTCTGCAGCCGGCGATTTGCGATAATAGACCGCACGACATCTGGATCCAAATCCTCGACTGTTGCCTCCGAAACCACCGTGCCGTCTGCATCGCTCGGAAGCAACGCACTCTGCAGCTCATATAGCTCAGCGGGTGACATCTTGATATCTTTATCATCCACGCGCTTGTAGCTACCGTTCTGTACGCCGCGCGCGCCGATATAGCAAGGCTTCGCTTTAAGCTCAAGTTCAAAGATGCGCACCAGAAGCACCTGGAGCCCGTCGACCTCGCCTCGATCAAGCTCGTACCGCGGCGCATGGGTCACCACCGCTGCTGAGCCTCCGTCTCCGATACCCGAAACAAACTGATCGCGCACCCTATCGATAGCAAAGTTAGCCGAAGGAACAAATCCTTCGGTTTCGTTTAGGCCCAAAATAATGAGCCCACCCGCAGTGTTCGCAAAAGCGCTCACTGTCTCCCATACGTCTGCGCTCAATTTATTCGTGCAGGCTTTAACTTCTACCGATGCGTCATCAGTCCCCCGCCTGCGAAGGCGCTCAACGATAAGGCCAAGAGGTTCATCCAGCAGCATTGGCATTCCGTCTCTCTAAAACGATAGATTTATCTCTCTAAAGTATAATATATCTCTCTAACTTTAGAGAGATAAGCACCTTATTTTAGAGAGAAATTTAGAAAGATGTATCGAATTCACCGCTAGATTGCCTAATGTTATTTCTTTAACTGGCTTTCTCTTTAGAGAGACATTTAGAGAGACGAGCGCGACCTCTCTAATCATGGGCTCCACTCTTTAAGGCGCACACTTCCTAACCGTGCCCTAAGTTGCGGTGAAATAGTCCCCGATTAACCCGCCAAAAAGGGACAGGTTTATTTTGGCAGGTTTTATCTGGGGAAACGCCGACTGATTCCATGTATACAACCGCCGCAGCTCCATATGCGGCAAATGAATCAGTAACGTCTATCCCAAATCTTGAGTATTTGTTCGACAGAACGGCCCCTGCCGGCTCCTGCTAGACTGGTAGACTCCCAACCGTCCATCCAGGAGCCTCAATGTCGCGCAAGTCCGCCCACAAGCAAGCACTTTCCATCGGCACCGCCGTGGTGCTGGGGTTTGCGTTGTTTACGGGATCGCTCGACGGAGCTCCCAAGTTGCTGTCGCCGCAAAGCGATGAACAGGCGGCAGCTCTGGCCGAGAAGCAAAACGAGAGTCCCAGCCGCACCGACGACGAGGCGGACTTGGTCGCCCGGCTCGAATCGGGAACAGCGAGCTCCTCGGACTCTCAAAATAGCCAAGACTCTGGCGATGGCTCCGATTCCGCCGCAACCGACACCGGTGACGACGCCTCCGCGGACAGTGCCGCCACCCCCATCGACGAGGTCGAAAACCCCGACCTCAACCGCGCCCGCGGTGTTTATCTCAGCAGCATTCCCGACTATGCCGGCAACCCCTACGTTGCCCTTCGCGCCGACAGCACGCACCCGTTGGGCATGCCGTCGTTCACGCTCGACGAATACGAACGCGCTGCAGAAAAGGGCTGCTTTAAGAAATTCTCCAAGCTCGACAGCCTGGGCCGCACTCGCAAGGCGCTCGCCTGCGTAGGCCCCGAGTCGCTCGGACAGGGAAAGCGCGGCGATATCTCGCGTATCCATCCTGCCGGTTGGCACCAGCAGCGCTACGACTTTATTCCAGGCCAGAGCCTCTACAACCGCTGCCACCTCATCGCCTGGTCGCTCTGCGGCGAAAACGCCAACCGCAAAAATCTCCTCACCGGCACGCGCTATCTCAACGAGACGGGCATGCTACCGTTTGAAGAGCAGATTCTCAACTATATTCGCGATACGGGCAACCATGTGCTCTGCCGCGTCACGCCCATGTATAACGAAGAGGAACTTGTCTGCCGTGGCGTGCGCCTTGAGGCGCAATCGGTCGAAGACCACGGCAAGACCCTGTGCTTCCACGTGTACTGCTACAACCTGCAGCCGCACGTGCAGATCGACTACGCCACCGGCCGCAACCAGGCATCCGGAGACTAGTGCCGACCGCGCCGTCCGTAACCCAAAAAATGATCCGTTTTCCTCCGTCCCAAAGGGATCAAATAAGGCCGCCCCGGTTACCCAGGGCGGCCTTTTCGTCAGTACCTACATTGCAGGCAGCGCCACACGCTACTTGGCACGGCCCTCCTCATAGCGCTCGACCAGTTTGGCCTGAACGTCATAAGGCACCTGCTCGTAGCCTGCGGGCTTCATGGTAAAGTCGCCCGTGCCGCGCGTGATAGAGCGCAGGCGCGTCGAATAATCCGTCAGCTCGGCCAGCGGCGCCTGAGCGATAACCACGGTATCGCCGCGCTCATCGGTCTCCATGCCCGTCACGCGACCGCGCGATGCCGAGATGTCACCCATCACGGCGCCGGCATAGCTCTCGGGGATAGTCACCGTGATTTCCTCGATGGGCTCCAGCACCACCGGGTCGGCATCGGCGCATGCCTTGCGCAGACCGATGCGAGCCGCCGCGCGGAACGCCATCTCGTTGGAGTCGACGCTGTGATACGAACCGTCGTACACAGCCACGCGAATGCCCGTGAGCGGATAGCCAGCAATGATGCCGTCCTTCATGGTCTCCTGGACGCCCTTGTCCACGGCGGGGATCAGCGAGCGTGGAATACGGCCACCCACGACCTCGTCAACAAACTCATAGCCGTCGCTCGTGCCGTCGGGCCCAATGAGCGGCTCCACGCGCAGCCAGCAGTCGCCGTACTGACCGGCGCCGCCTGTCTGCTTCTTGTGGCGGCCCTGAGCGCTTGCCGTGCGGCGGATGGTCTCGCGATACGGAATGCGGATCGGAACGCTCTTTGCCACAACCTTGGTACGGTCCTCAAGGCGATTGAGCAGCACCGAAACCTGCGCCTCGCCCACCGCCGAAATGATGGTCTGCCCGGTCTCCTCGTCACGATCGATGCTCATGGTCGGATCGGCCTTGCAGGCCTTCTCGATAAACGTGTAGAGCTTCTCTTCGTCCCCGCGATTCTCGGCCTCGATGGCAATGCGGTACTGCGAGTTGGGGAACTTAAACGCCGCAGCCTCGACCTTGCCGGTAATCGAGAGCGTATCGCCCGTCTCGGCCGCCAGCTTGGGTGCCACGATAATGTCGCCGGCATAGGCGTGACCGACCTCGGTCATGTCGCGGCCGCACATCACATACAGGTGAGCCAGACGGTCGCCCTTGCGCGTGCGCGCGTTGACCAGCTCAAGGCCCGGCTCAAGCGTACCCGTCAGCACCTTAATAAAGCTGATGCGACCCTGCTGCGGATCGGCCAGGGTCTTAAACACAAACGCCACCGGACGATCATCGTCGCTTGAAATCTTGAGCGAATCGCCGTCGATAAGCGGCATCTCGCCGTAGTCGGTCGGCGCCGGGAAGTATGTGGCGATGTCGTCCATCAGCGAGTTGACGCCCTGCTCCTTAATGCAATCGCCCGCAAAGACCGGCACAAAGATGCGCTCGGCGATCGCCTTCGACAGCAGGCCTTCAAGCTCCTCCTGCGTCAGCGTCTCCTCGCCCTCCAGGTACTTCATCATCAGTTCGTCGTCAGCCTCGGCCACCAGCTCGCACAGATGGTCATGGGCTTCCTCGGCCTGGGCACGATACTCCTCGGGAATCTCCGACTCAACGGCTTCGGTGCCGTTGCAATGGCGCGCCTTCATGCGCACCAGGTCGATGATGCCGTCAAAGTCCTCGCCCTCGCCCCAGGGAAGGGTCACGGCGCCCAGGCGCGTGCCAAAGCGCTCTTGCAGCAGGTCCATCGTGGTCGCAAAGCTGGCCTCGGAGCGCGACAGGCGGTTTACGAACACCGCACGCGCCAGGCGCAGGTCCTCGGCGGCATACCAGAGCTTAACCGTCGTAGGCTGCGGGCCGGCCTCGGCGTCGACCACAAACAGAGCCGTCTCGCAGACGCTCATCGCGGCAAAGGCGTCGCCGATAAAATCGGGGTAGCACGGGGCATCAAGCACATTGATGCGCGCGCCCTTCCAGTCGATCGGCGCGATGGTCGTCGAGATGGAAAATGCACGCTTGACCTCTTCGGGGTCATAGTCGAGCGTGGGCTTGGTGCCGTCGTGGCCGCCCAGGCGGGCGGTCTTGCCGGAAAGGTGGAGCATGGCCTCGGCGAGTGAAGTCTTGCCCACCCCGCCTTGGCCTACGAGCACCACGTTCCTTACGTTACCGGTCTTGGGAGCACCCATGATGACCTCCTTGCAGGGCCGCGCGCAATGCGCGACGCCAACGGGGAGAGTTCGCGGTCGATGCCATCCCGGGAGCAGCATGGTCGGCAGCCGAGCCGACTCACCCTCCAAATGTCCTATGCCACCACCCTACCCTCACGGGCGACCGTCCATGCACACCTTTCGGCACACGTATGAATACAGGCGGCGAGAGGAAGAGACAAGCTTGTGAGGCGATTATTGAACCCCGCCGATGCAAACAAAAAGCCGCCACAGACCGTAAGACCTGCGGCGGCTTCGCCTCAATTAATAGTTGAGCAAATACCTGAGCCTATCCCTCGATACGGCTCAAAAACTCACGCGTGCGCTGCTCGCGCGGATGGTCGATAACCTGCTCGGCGGGCCCCTCCTCGACAATACGACCGCCGTCCATAAAGACCACGCGATCGGCAACATCGCGCGCAAACTGCATTGCGTGGGTCACGATCACCATCGTCATATTCTGCGCCGCAAGGTCTTTAATGACACGCAGCACCTCGGCCGTCAGCTCGGGATCGAGTGCCGAGGTCGGCTCGTCAAAGAACAGGATCTCCGGGTCGAGCGCTAGGGCGCGGGCAATACTCACGCGCTGTTGCTGACCGCCCGAAAGCTCACAAGGAACCTTGTTCTCGTTGCCCGTAAGCCCCATCTGCGCGATCAACTCGCATGCACGTGCCTCTGCCTGCTCGCGCGGGCGCTTAAGAACGCGGATCGGCGCATCGGTGATGTTTTTCATCACGGTATAGTGCGGGAACAGATTGTAGTTCTGAAACACCAGGCCAAATCGCGAGCGCGCCTGCCTGGGCACATCGCCCTTCGCATAGACCGCGCCCGAACCCGCATCCGTCGCAACGGCAAGGTCACCAAACGAGAGCGAGCCTCCGTCGAGTGTCTCGAGTAGCGTGGCACACCGCAGCAGCGTGGACTTGCCGCCACCCGAAGGCCCAATAATCGCCACGACCTCGCCACGCTTGACCTCGAGCGAGATATCCCTGAGCACCTCATTGCCGCCAAACGCCTTACGTGCGTTTTCGATTTTCATCACTGAGTTAGTCATGATAATAGTCCAGCTTCTTTTCGGCGGCGCCCAGCAGCATCTCGACCACAAAGTTAAAGACCCAGTAGATCAGCGCCGCAATCGCAAACGGCACCATGCTCACCTGCGAGGCAACCAGCGCCTTGGCGGTCGAGAACATCTCGCCCACGCCAATGGCAAACGCCAGCGACGTGTCCTTGACCAGCGTGATGATCTCGTTGCCCATCGCCGGCAGAATACGCTTGGCGACCTGCGGCATCACGATATACAGAAACGTCTGCATGCGCGAATAGCCCAGCACCTCGGCCGCCTCGTATTGACCGCGCGGAATGGACTGCAAGCCCGAGCGATAGATCTCGGCAAAGTAGCCGGCATAGTTGATGATGAACGCCACGACGCACGCCGTCCACTTGGAATCGGGCGTGAGCGAAATGCCAAACACGTAGTACGGGGCAAAGTAGATGGCAAACATCTGCAGCATGAGCGGCGTGCCACGCATGACCGAGATATAGATGCGCGCAATCCAGCGAAGCGGCGCGATTTTGCTCATGCGCATAAACGCCACGGGGATTCCCAGCGGAATCGACCCCAGCAGTGTCAGCACAAACAACTGCAAACTGACCAAGAATCCCTGGCCAAGCATCTGCATCATGACCTGAATAGACATTACTTGAGCACCCAATTATCGAAAGACAGACCATAGCTCGCGTACTTGTCGCACAGGTCCTTGACCGTGCCGTCCTCGTAGAGCGCCTTGAGCGACTCGGTCACGGCATCGGCCGACTTGGTGTCGCCCTTCTTAAAGCCGACAGCGTAGTGCTCGCTGGACAGCGGCTTGTCGAGCTGCGTATAGGCATCGGGCTTGGCGGCAAGCTGATATTGAGCGATCGAGAGGTCACAGGCAACGGCATCGACCGCGCCGCTCTCGAGCTGCATAAAGGCCGTGTTGTACTCGCCGATCGTGTCGAGCGTGGCAAACGTCGCCGCCAGATCCTTCTGGTCACCCTCGAGCACATCCTGCGCAGCGGAATCGGTCTGGGTAATCACGGTCTTGCCGGCAAGATCGCCCCAGCTCTTGATGCCCGCATCCTTCTTTACCACCAGCACCTGCTCGTTGAGCATGTACGGCTCGGAGAACGTGTAGTCGTCCTCACGGCCCTCCATGGTAAAGCCGTTCCAGATGCAGTTGATGGCGCCCGAGTTAAGCAGCGTATCCTTGGCATCCCAGTCGATGGCCTCGTATTTGACCTCCCAGCCCTGCTTATCGGCAACAGCCTTGGCCAGATCGAGATCAAAGCCGGTGTACTCGCCATCGTCGCCCACAAAGCCGTACGGAGGATAGGACTTATCAAAGCCCACCACGAGCTTCTTGGACTCCGCAGCGCCCTTCACATCCTTGGCTGCGGCAGAACCGGCAGCAGAGCCCTTATCGGCACCGCCGCCACAACCAACCAGGCCAAGGCCTAGAACCGTGGCGAGCGAGCCGGCTAGACCAACAAACTGACGACGAGACATATCGGTGTTCATGGTATTCCCCCTTGATGGCACTTTAGTTAAGTAAAGTGAGTCGTGTAACGTTCAGAATCATACACTTTAGTGAGATGGAGTACAAGGGAGGGCTTGCCCGCCGGGTGCCGGGGCAGGGGTTAAGTTTGCTGCTCTACAGTCCTGCTCACGACGGAGAGCACATTAAGTGCTCTCCTGTTCGTGCGGAACTCGCGACAAACTTAACCCCTGCCCCGGCACCCGGCGGGCAAACGTCGTTGGGCTTATCACTGACATGAAATGGGCGCTTGCATATCGTCCGCTAGCTTGGCACGGTACAATGCTTTCAGATTTCAATTTGTAAATTAGTGGGGTTAATTCATGGCAGAATCTCGTGCGGAGCGTAGGGCTCGTCGTGCTTTGATGGAGGCGACTGAGGGGTCGAAGGAGGAGAAATCTTCTACGAAATCCAAGTCTTCTAAAGCTGCAAAAAGCAAATCGACTAAGAGCAGGGCTAAGGCCAAGCGTCCCGGCTCTCGTCGGAACGAGGATAAGGCATCTCAGACTCGCTCCAAGCACTCGCATAAAGATCGGGTTTCGTCTGCGCGTAAGGCTGTGGACCCCAAGTCCCCCTGTTCCATCATGAAAGCTTGCGGTGGGTGTACGGCGCTCAATCGTCCTTATAAGAAGCAGCTCGCCGCCAAGCAGGCCGCCATGGAGGAGCTTTTTGCTGCTCTTTGCGAGCGCGAGGGTATTAGCGTCGACCCCATTCGCGGTATGGGAGTCACCCTGGGCGACCCGGGCAAATATCCTGCGCCGCGTGGCTTTCGTCATAAGGCTGCCACTCCCTTTGCTCCCGGTAAGGAGGGCGCCGTCCGTTGCGGTTTCTTTGAGCGCGGCACACACAAGATCGTTGCCGTACCCGAATGCCCCGTCGAGGCACCGGGCGCCCGTCAGATTCTCAACGGCATCGCACGCGAAGCTGAGCGGCTGCATATTCCCGCCTTTAATGAGGACAAGCATCTTGGTTTGCTTCGCTATGCCGTCGTCCGCTGCGGTTGGCGTACCGACCAGGTCATGGTCACGCTCGTGACCGCTCAGCGCGACTTGCCGCATGCGCAGGAGTTCTTTGAGGCTGTCGCCGCGCTCAATCCGCACATCGTCACCGTCGCCCAAAACATCAACGGACGTCCCGGCAACGCCATCCTCGGCGAGGAAACCCGCATTGTATATGGCGCCGAGTGCATGCGCGACCAGCTGCTCGGCTGCGAGTTCGATATCTCCCCCACCGCGTTTTATCAGACCAACCCGCAACAGACCGAGCTGCTCTATCAGCTCGCTATCGACGGCATGGATTTGCACCAGGGCGATGTGCTCATGGATGCCTACTGTGGCAGCGGTACCATCGGTCTTTGCGCAGCTAAAGATGCCCAGAACAAGGGTATCGGCATCATGCTGCTCGGCGTAGAGCGCAACCCGGCGGGCATTGCCGATGCACGTCGCAATGCCGAGCTCAACGGCCTCACCCGCAGCGCTTGGTTTATGGCTGACGATGCCACCGACTACATCCTAGATGCCGCCGACAACAACGAGCGGGTCGATGTCCTTTCCATCGATCCGCCGCGCGCCGGCTCCACGCCCGAGTTCCTCGAAGCTGCCTGCGCGCTTAAGCCGCGCCGCATCACCTATATCAGCTGCAACCCCGTGACCCAAGAGCGCGACCTGCACCAGCTCCTCGACGGAGGCTATCGCCTGCTCAAGATCACGCCAGTCGACATGTTCCCTCACACCGACCACACCGAAACCGTAGCGGTCCTCGAACGCCGCTAACCAACCTCAGTAGATTTTTGGGACAAGAAAGGGGGCGACCCGTCTGGGCCGCCCCCCTTCGCTTGGTTTATAAATTCCGCTACATCCCATTGCGCAGATCGCACACGCCGGCTGCCGCCATCTCGCGCAGCAGCGTCTCGCGATCGCGCGTCACGATCAGATCCAACGGGAAGTGAATCTCGTCGAGCATCTTGCGAGCGTGATCGAGCTTACCAATTGCCATGCCAATGTGCGCATCGGTCGAAACGCCAATGCCCACGCCCAGCTCGGCGCAGCGCTCGGCAATCTTGCGGCATACGGCCCAATGCTCAGTGTCGACACCGTGTTCAAGACTATGGTTGTTGATCTCGATAATCTTGTGCTTGGCCTTAGCTGCCAACAGCACCTCGTCGATATCGAACGGCACGCCCGAACGCCCCGTGTGACCCAGCATGAACACCTTGGGGTGCTCCAGGGCATTGATATACATCTCGGTCGTCTGGGCCAGCGTCGCGCCCTCAGCAATCTGCGGATTATGCACGCTTGCAACCAAATAATCCAAATTACGCGTAACCAAATCGAACAGTGAATGCTGACGGCTGTACGAATCGCCGGCGATATCGAGCGTGACAGGGGTGTCCTCGCCAAACAGGCTTCCGTCCAGCGAAACGATATCGGCCTCGGCACCACGCAGCACCAGCACGCCGCTCCAAATGCGCGGCCAGATATCCTGGTTGATAAAGAACTGGTAACTGCGCAGGTCATTGGGGCAAGCCGTAACCATAGAGCTCAAATGGTCGGCAGATCCGAGCACCTGCAGACCACGCTCTGCCGCCCAGTACACATTCTCCTCAATGGTCGAATATGCATGCGCAGAGAACATCGTATGGGTATGAATGTCACAAGAAAGCAGGTAGGGCATCAGGTCTCCTTATCTGGCACGGCCGTCGCTTATATTCATTGTACGCATAGCATTCGATGGTCGTAAAACCGCTCCATCCCAACGACACAACGTCCATGACAACGGGGTCCAGCTTAAAACCAAACCCCGTTTCACGTAAAACATTGTAGGCAGAGCGCTTTACTTTTGACGATACTCGTCGGCCAGCTGCTTCCAGGCGGGCAGTGAGTTGACGATAGTCTCGTAGCTCACGCAGTAGCCCAAGCGGAACCAGCCCGGCATACCAAAGCTGTCCGAGGGCACTGCGAGCAGTTCGTACTTCTTCGCGCGATCGCAGAAGGCGTTCGCATCGGGCTCCAACGCTTTCACCCATAGGTAGAACGCGCCATCCGGCTCAACATAGGTGTAGCCATACTCCGCTAGTGCGTCGGTAAGCGCGGTGCGGTTGCGTGCATAGGCCTCAACATCACTCGGCTCATCGATGCAGTCGATAATTACGCGCTGAAAGAGCGCCGGCGCGCACACGAAGCCCAGCGTACGGGCAGCACCGGCAACGGCGGGCATCAGACGGGCAGCCTGCGGATTGGTGTTGGGAACCAAGATCCACCCCACGCGCTCGCCCGGCAGCGACAGCGACTTGGAATACGAGTAGCACACGATGGTGTGCTCGTAGATCGAGGGCACCCAAGGCACCTCGGCACCGTACACAATCTCGCGGTACGGCTCATCCGAGATGAGCATAATCGGATTCTCGGGATCGCGCTGAGCGTTGGCCTCGCGCAGAACATTGGCCAGTCGCGTCAGCGTGTCGCATGTATATACGGCACCGGTCGGATTGTTGGGAGAGTCAATGATGACGGCCGCCGTCTTATCGCTGATCGCCTTGAGCACGTTGTCCACGCTCAGCTGGAACGTATCTTCATCGGCGAGCGCCTCAACACACGTACAGCCGGCCTTCTCAATCCAAACGCGATACTCCGGAAAGTACGGGGCGATAACAATAACCTCGTCGCCCGGGTTCGTAACGGCGTTGAGCGTGCAGGTGAGCGAAGCCGCGGCACCCACCGTCATAAATACGTCTTTGCCCTCATAGCTCGTGCCAAAGCGGCGGTTGAGCGATTCGGCCACAGCGGCACGACATTGCGGCAGGCCCGGTGCGGGCGTGTAGCCGTGCAGCTGGTCGCTCGGCAGCTCCAGGGCCTTCTTAATCGACTCAGCCACAGCAGCGGGCGCCGGAACGCTCGGATTGCCCAGCGAAAAATCGAATACGTTTTCCGCACCGATCTGCGCCTTGCGCTCAAGGCCATAGCTAAAAATCTCACGGATGATGGAGCTTTCCGCGCCGCGAGCATACATAGTTTCGTTGATCATCTGTTCCCCTTTCGCATAGGCGCTATTGTACGCTTTAGCCGAGCAAAGCGCCGCAGCAATGTTGATTGGGGACAGACTTAAATGCGTGAAAACGCTCATTTAAGTCTGTCCCCAATCAACAGATGGCCCCATATCGCTCAAAAGAAAAGCCTCCACAGGTTTCCCCGTGGAGGCTTTCGCCACATAGACTATTTGTCGGCGTCGGTGTCGGCACCGGCATCATCGGCAGTCTCGGATTCGGCCTCGACATCCTCCTGCATGGCCGCCTGGGCAAAGGCTGCGGCATCAGCCGCCAGCTCCTCCTCGCTCATGCGAGGCGCACGCTTCTTGGTCGGCATACCGGCCGCCTTGGCATTGCGCTCCTCCTTGGCCGCCAGGATATCGCCCTCGCGCTCAAGGTAAGCATCCCACTCGTTGTCGAGCAGGGCGTTCACGGCGTCGCCTTCGACGGTCTCACGCTCAAGCAGCACCTTCGCCATCAGGTCGAGCTGATCGCGACGGGCATCCAAAATCTCAACCGCACGACGATGGGCCTCGCGCATAATGCGCTGGACCTCGATGTCGATGCGACGCGCCGTCTCCTCGGAGTAATCCTGGTGATCGGCGTAATCGCGACCAAGGAACACCTGATGCTGCGCCTCGCCAAACACCTGCGTTCCAAGCTCCTCGCTCATGCCCAGGCGCGTGACCATCTCGCGCGCCATCTTGGTCGCGCGCTCCAGGTCGTTGCTCGCGCCCGACGTGATGTCGTCGCACATGAGTTCCTCGGCAACGCGACCGCCCAAGAACACGGCGAGCTCGTCGAGCATCTCATTCTTGGTCTTGAGGAAGTGGTCCTCCTGCGGAAGCTGCAGCGTGTAGCCCAGCGCCTGGCCGCGGCTGACGATCGAGATCTTGTGAACCGGATCTGAATGCTCCAGGATGTGACCCACCAGGGCGTGACCGCTCTCGTGGTAGGCAATCGTGGTGCGCTCGACCTCGGTCATCACGCGACCCTTGCGCTGAGGACCGGCAATCACGCGTTCCATCGATTCCTCGACCTCGTCCATCGAGATCACGGAACGATGGCGGCGGGCAGCCAGCAGCGCAGACTCGTTGAGCAGATTTGCCAGATCGGCGCCGGTGAAGCCAACGGTCATCTGGGCGAGCTTCTCAAACTTCACGTCCTCGTCCATCGGCTTGTTCTCGGCATGCACGCGCAAGATCTGCTCGCGGCCCTTCACATCCGGACGGTCGACCGTGACCTGACGGTCAAAACGACCGGGACGCAGCAATGCCGGATCCAGGATGTCAGGACGGTTGGTCGCAGCGATCAGAATGACCGACTCGCTCTCCTCAAAACCGTCCATCTCGACCAGCAGCTGGTTGAGCGTCTGCTCGCGCTCGTCGTGGCCGCCGCCCAGGCCGGCTCCGCGCTGACGTCCCACAGCATCGATCTCATCGATGAAGATGATCGACGGGGCCTGGGACTTGGCCTCCTTAAAGAGGTCACGCACGCGGCTGGCGCCGACACCCACGAACATCTCGACAAAGTCGGAACCCGAGATGCTAAAGAACGGCACGCCCGCCTCGCCGGCAACGGCCTTGGCCAGCAGCGTTTTACCGGTGCCCGGAGGGCCCACCAGCAACACGCCACGCGGGATCTTGGCGCCCAGCTTGCGATAGCGATCCGGATCGCTCAAAAAGTCACGGATCTCCTCGAGCTCCTCGACTGCCTCGTCCACACCGGCAACGTCTTCAAACTTGACCTTGGGGCGCGTGGCCTCGTTGGTCTTGGCGTTGGTCTTGCCAAACTGCATGTTCCTGTTGTTGGCGCCCATCATCTGGCGCATAAAGTAGAACATGATGGCGATCAGGGCAATCGTCGGAAGCACGCTCATCGCCAAGTCGCCCCAAAAATCGGGGTCATTGGTGTTGACGATGTACTTGGTATCGGGGTGCTCCGCCATAAGCTCGGCAAGCGAATCGGAGCCGACATAGGTCGAGGAGAAGCCCTTGAGCTCGCTCGTATCGCCCTTGTCCTTCTTCGTCTTCCAGTAATGACCCGTCACGCTTCCGTCTTGAACCGTATAGGTCAAATCTTCGACGCGATCCTGCTTAATGGCGTTGACCATCTCGCTCGTTGCGAGCTTTACGGTATTGCTGGAATTGGCAAAGCCGGAGCCCATGTTAAAGAAGGCGTAGCCCAGAAGCGCGCAAGCCAAAATAAAATACAGCCAGCCCGTACGCGTGGGCTTCTTGCCTCCGGGCATCCCCGGGATCTTAGGCTCCCGGGGAGTCTGGGAATTGTTATCGTTACGGTCGTCGGGCATCTTACGAATAAACCTCCGGTTTCAAAATGCCCAGATACGGAAGGTTACGATAGCGCTCGGCATAATCGAGGCCGTAGCCCACCACAAAGGCATCGGGGCAATGGGTTCCAACATACTTGGGCGTGATGGCCGAGGTACGGTCCTCAACGTCCTTCCACAGGAAGGCGGCGACCTCCAGAGAAGCGGGCTTGCGGCTCTCGAGGTTCTTCATCAGATACTTGAGCGTCAGGCCCGAGTCCAGAATGTCCTCGACGATCAGCACGTCGCGACCGCGGATGTCGATATCCAGGTCCTTAATGATACGCACGATACCCGAGGACTTCACACCGTCGCCATAGCTCGAAACAGCCATGAAATCGATGTTGGTCGGCAGCTCGATCTTGCGCATCAGGTCGCCCATAAAGACCACGGCGCCGCGCAGGACCGCAATCAGCACCAGATCCTTACCCGCGTAGTCGCGAGTAATCTGCTCGCCTAGGCGAGAGACGATACCGTCGATATCCTCCTGCGTAAACAGAACCTTCTCGATATCCGGATGTTGAGAAGCCATGACAACCCTTTCTTGTGCTTATCGCCCACACACCGCCGTATGGACGCGAACTTCACATTCTAGCAGCGCACGGGGTATATTTTCCAGCCCGTACGCCATCAGCGCGGGAATACCGTCAACGTCGCACAGAATAGCTGGCGTGGGATGCTATTCCGCATCGACCACACGAAGCAGATACGCCACGCGCGTTGCGGCCGTGCATTTAAAACGCTCGTCCGTGCGAACGCCTGCGACCCATACCACGGCACCTCCCGGAGCCGTTCTCACCACAGGAACGCCTGCGCGCTCAGAGACGGGAATACGAGCCTCGTTGAGCAGGTCGGACACCTTCTTACTTCGCCCACTCATGCCCAACGGACACATCACATCCCCCGGCACGGGACCGTCTACCCACAGACGCGCCAAACGCGCCTCGGCGGGAATCTCCCCGCGCGAGCCGGCGAACATCCGTTCGCTATCGCGATCGGCAAAGCCCAGCGTCGCGGCATCCACCATAGCGGCCACCCCTCCGGCACCCGCGAGTTCACGGGCACGGCGCACAATATCGCACCCCGGCTCAACAGCCATCGGCTCTGCCACCAGGATGCGGCCCGCCCCCAGCGGCAATCGACCGGGAATGGTGACCCAATCGGCAACTAACCCCTCGCGCGCCGCCGGGGCCTTGAATGACAGCATGCCAAACTCCACGCGCGCATCGATTCCCGCCGGCAGCGTGACCGAACCCGAGCCTTCGGCGACACAGGCGAGCACGCGCTCCACATGCCGCATCTCCGGGCGAGCGTCGGGGTCGATACGCTTAATTGCCAGTCGCACCATGCGCCGAGCAATCACCACCTCGGCCGCGGCCAGTCGGCGAGCGTCAAGGACCAGTGCACCCGCCGCCTCCTTACGCAGGCAGCTTCGAAACGCCTGCGCGGAAAGCTGGGAAAGAAAGGCGTCCTCATCGCCTAAGATCTCGCAGGCGGCGCCAATCGTCTTACAGACGCTCGCGTTGCGCTGCGCCACCACCGGCATCACCCGATGGCGCACGTAGTTACGCAAGTACGACACGTCCTCGTTGCTCTCGTCCTCTCGCCACGGCTGACCATGCACCTGCAGATAGCCCACGAGCTCATCATGAGTCAGGTCGAGCAAGGGACGCACCACGATATTCCTCCGGCGAGGAATGCTCGATAGACCAGCGGGCCCCGAACCCTTAATCGCGTTCATCAAAAACGTTTCCGCGCGATCCGAAGACGTGTGCGCGGTGCAGATACGAGCCGCCGTTCGCGGTGCCCCCGTCTGGGCGCAGAGCTCGCGGACATACCTCCGCGCCGCGGCATAGCGCACCTCGCGGGCAGCCGCCTCGATATTGCCCGATTCATCATCAAAATAGGCATGCTCAACACACAGCGGCAAGCCATATTGTGCGCATAGGCCGCGTACAAAGGCCTCGTCGCCATCGGATGCCTCGCCGCGTAGATGATGGTTCACATGCAGCACGTGCAGCCGCTCGCGCGCGATGGAGGCTACACCACGCCCATCCAGAATATCCAACTTTGATGTGCACGCCATAAGGAGCAAAGCCGTCGAGTCCGCACCACCTGATACCATGAGCACCACGGGGGCAGCCGTCTGCCGCGTTGCCAGGGCTTTATCATCAGCCCGCGATGCAGCATGGTGTCCATAATGCTGAGATACCGTTGGCATTTGCTTCCTCCTCTATTCGTTCGCACCCATTGTATCCTTTGGAATCTTATGTCTCGTCTGCACCTTCATATCCTTGGCAGCGGCTCAAAAGGCAACTGCGCGCTCATCGAAGGCCCCCGGGGGCTCATCATGATTGACGACGGTCTTTCTCGCCGCGAGACATTAAAGCGCATGGCAGAACTGGGGCTCTCGGCAGACAACGTCTCGGCTCTTCTCATTACTCATGAGCATAGCGATCACATCAAGGGTCTCGATGTCTGGTGCAAGCACTGGCACGGCCCCCTCTTTGCCAGCAGGGGCACACTTTCGAACAAAGAAAATCTTTCACATCTGCCTGTCGAGGAATTCGATCCCGGTGACACCCTATCCATTGCCGGCATCCACGTGCAAACCTACTCAACATCACACGATGTCATCAATCCTGTCGGCTATCGATTCAATGCTCTCGATGATTCCATCGGCTTTGCCACCGACACCGGAGAGCTATCGAGCCAAGCCATGAACACCCTCAAAGATTGTCGAGTCCTCGCGCTCGAAAGCAACCACGATGTGGCCATGCTGCGCGAGGGAGAATATCCCCGCTTTCTTCAGGAGCGTATCCTGTCTGCAAGGGGACACCTCTCCAACGACCAAGCCGCCGAAGCCGCGCGCGAACTTGTTACCGATCGCACCGAACAGCTCATTGCCATGCATATCAGCCAAGATAACAATCGTCCGAGCCTTACCGTCAAAAGCTATGCCAAAGCTCTAGCCGCAACCCTGGATGACGAGGTCGGCAGCTCCGCCACCCTTCTCCAAGGATCGCGAAAACTCTCGATACGCCCCGCAAGCCAGTATCGGCCAGCAACCATTCAATAGGCTTTCCTAGACAGCAAAAGGGGCCGGGAATCGCTTCCCAGCCCCTTTTGTTATCTTTTAATAGCGCAGAACACCAACGAAGTTAGTCGATGGAGATCTTCGTAACGTTCTTCTTCTCGACGATCTTGGGAACCGTAACGGTAAGGATGCCGTCAGCGTACTTAGCCGAGAGACCCTCGCTCGAAGCGTCCTTAAGATACACGCCACGCGTCGCGCTGTACGAGCTGAACTCCTTCTGCAGGAAGTTCTTGCTCTCGTTCTCCTCGTCTTCCTCGACATTCACGCTGATGGAGAGACGGCCCTCGTTAAGCTCGACATCGATATCGTCCTTGGCGACGCCGGTAAGATAAGCCTTGACCTCATAGCCATCGCCCTTATCCTCAACGTCAACGGGGAACGCCTTAGAAGCAATCGAGCCGTTCGCTAGGTCACTCATATCATCAAAAAGATCGAACAGCGAGCTTGCAGAGGGACGAACGCCAAAAAACGAACGATAAGGAACCATGCTTGCCATGTTTACCACTCCTTTATAGGACTGCCGAGTCATCTTCTAGGTGACTGGGACTTCTTTTGACGCTCTTATATATGCCCACCCAATGCTCATATATACATCGACTATAAAGTTTTTTGAGTCCATTACTATAAACATATCTAAGTGTGTCGCACTAAGGTTTTAGGAAGGTTAAGGTTCTTTGAACCAGAGCTTAAATAACGAGTATGTCCACAGCTACAAATAACAAGGGGCTTACAATGAGCGCGTACACGTTGTTTGTAACGAGCTAAAGGGCATCATGGACGACCAAAACCAGAACAATATGTTTATGCCGATGCAGGGGGAAGATACTTCCACGCAGCCGCCACGGTCCCATCGCCCCCACATCTCGCAAGAGCCCATTAATGATGCAGAGCCCGAGTATGTGACGAGAAATCGATATCAAACGCTCGAGGATGCCCAGACGGGACGTAAGCACATGGGCGTTGCATCGAGCGATCCCGTATATCTGAAAGATGCACCGTTATCAAAAAACAGCGCAATCAATGACGACCCGACGAAAGCGCCCATAACTCGGCAGCAAAGAGGTCCTCGACCTAAGCAAACCTTAACGCATTCAGCTCGTTATCTCGAGACGCCAAAACAAGGGAAAACGATCTTCGTTTCATCAAGTAAACGACGTAAGCAGCATCGACTCCAATTACTGCTATTGATCATTGTAGTCATAGCAGTTGCCCTTGTGATTCGATTTATTGTCTTTAAATAAGGCTCTGTTAGACCAGGATTGACATTCCGCCCCGTCATCTTCTTGCGATTGCACAATGGTCGCCCCTTGTCGAATCTGATTCCGGCAAGGGGCGATGCGCCCGAGACCGGACGAGTTGCTCGCCTGGCCCTGCCGTTTCATGCCGACCTGCCGGCTAACTCGCCGTCTCCTCGTCGGGCGCCGGCGTCTTGACCCTCATCTCGAACGGCATCCCGCCCTCTCGGACGAGCGCCCTGAGGAACGCGTTGACGGCGGTGGACATGGACAGGCCGAGCTCGTCCAGGATGGCCGTGGCCTCCCTCTTGACCTCCGGGTCGATGCGGATCGTCGTGGCCGGTATGTTCGACGGCATGGCCTCACCCCTCCTCGTGTATCGCGGTGCGACCATTCTACCGCCTCTATGCGGCGGGCGCGGCCCAGTAGTCCATGTAGGGCGGCTCCACGTTGAACATGTCGCGGACGCGGCTCCTGCAGACGCCGTGCGCGAGCTGCCGCGCGACCGTGCGCCCGGCCGCGCCGGAATCGGTCGCCATGAAGGTCCGGCACCACCTGAACCAGGCGAGGTAGGCGTCGAGGTGCTTCGTCGACACGCCCCTGAACGGCTCCATGAAGGCGCCGAGGAGCGAGTGGACGGTGTTGACCCGG
>URKV01000009.1 GCA_900548565.1 uncultured Collinsella sp. | reverse complement strand
CTTACGGCTATCGTGGGCGCCACCGCGAACGACATCGCGCCGGTCCGCGATATCCTTTCCACCTTTGCGGCAACCATCTGCTGCTTCGACGGCGCCGGCAAGGGCCAGGCTGCCAAGCTCGCCAACCAGGTGTCGCTGGGCGCCTGCATGGTCGGCATGGCCGATGCGCTGGCGTTTGCCGAGCTGAGCGGCCTCGATCTGGAGAAGACCCGTCAGATGATTCTGGGCGGTACCGGCAAGTCCGGCGCCATGGAGAGTCTGGCGCCCAAGGCGCTCGACGGCGATTACAAGCCCGGCTTTATGGTCGAGCACTTCATCAAGGACCTGCGCTTGGCGCTCGCCTATGCCGACGACCGCGAGCTTGCGCTGCCCGGCGCCGACGTGGCCTTTACGCTCTATGACATGCTCGACGCCATCGGTGGTGCCAAGCTGGGCACCCAGGCCATCACGGTCCTCTATAAGGAGGAGGCCGACGCCATCGCCGCCGGTCTGGACTGGTCGCAGTATCGTCCCGAGGAGCATGGTGCTCACGAGGAAGGCTGCGGTTGCGGCGAACATGGCGACGACCACGAGTGCGGTTGTGGCCACCACCATGGCGAGGACCACGAGTGCTGCGGCGGCCACGGCCATGACGACGGCCACGAGTGCTGCTGCGGCCACCATCACGGGGAGTAGCGCCCATGAGCTGGACGTTCGTGGTGCTTGCGCTGGTGCTCTTTCTCTTTGCGATCTACATCGGCTTTTTGTGCGGCCAGTGGGCGTGCGAAAAGCGCGTCATCACCAAGCGTGACTACTGGATTGCCAACTTTGCGGGAGCGGCGGCAGTCATCCTGCTGACCTGGGTGTTCTCGCTGTTCCCGCTAGTGCAGTTTGCGCCGATCGGCTGGCTCGGCGGCTTTATCGCCGGCCTTAAAATGAGCTTTGGCGAATCCGTCGGCCCGTGGCGCAAGCACGACGAGGTCTTTAACGTCAACAAGGCTCACCGCGCCGCCGCCGACGCGGGCGACGCCGAGGAGCGCCGCCGCGCGCGTCGCAATGGCGCGGCCGACCGACAGCTCATCTCGGTCACCGATGACAGCAAAGGTGCTGGCAAGCACGCTAAGAAATAGTAAAAAGAGGTAACTATGGCAGAAAACAAAGACGAACAGCTCACCGACGAGGAGCTGGCACAGCTCCAGCTGGCAGAGGAGAACGAGAACGCCGTCGACCGCCTGGTCAAGGAGCTCGGCTGCCCCACGCGCCGCATCCGCCAGTTTGCCGCCCGCGTGCTGCACCTGCTTGCCGAGCGCGATCCGCAGCGCGTCGTGCCCTG
Organism: uncultured Collinsella sp.; assembly: GCA_900548565.1. Classification (GTDB taxonomy): domain Bacteria; phylum Actinomycetota; class Coriobacteriia; order Coriobacteriales; family Coriobacteriaceae; genus Collinsella. Next base: position 23,682 of record URKV01000009.1, on the reverse strand, counting down.
TGTGCCCGCGCTGATCGAGGCGCTCGATCGCCCCGAGGCTCAGACCCGCTGGGAGGCCCTCGATGCCCTGACGGCGCTCGCCACCACTTGCCCCGAGCAGCTGGGCGATGCCTTTGAGGGCGCCGAGACCGCGCTGTTCGACGAGATTTCCTCCACGCTGCGCTATGCCGCCTTCCGCCTGCTGTGCGTGTGGGGCGCCACGAGCGTCGAGCGTTCGCGCGAGGCTTGGCCCATCCTGGACGAGGCCATCCAGTGCTACCACGGCGACCTTGAGTATCGCGATATGCTCGGTTGCCTGTACGAGTTTGGCCAGGGCGAGATCGACGCCGAGGTCGCCGAGAAGCTTGCGCTGCGCCTTAAGTTCGACGCCGAGAACGGCAAGGGCAGCTATCTCAAGGCCCGTTCGAGCGAGATTTGCGAAATGCTTGTTAAACGTTTTGGCCTGGATCTCTCCAAAAAGAAGAAGCGTGCTAGCGTTAAAAAATCTGACGACGCCGAAGACGAGGAGTAACAGATTATGGCGCACGATGTAGTCCTGATTCCCGGTGACGGTATTGGTCCCGAGATTACGCAGGCCATGCGCCGCGTGGTCGAGGCCACCGGTGTCCAGATCAACTGGAATGTCCAGGAGGCCGGCGCCGGCGTCATGGACGAGTTTGGCACGCCGCTGCCCCAGCACGTGCTCGACGCGGTCGCCGAGACCAAGGTTGCCATCAAGGGCCCCATCACCACGCCGGTCGGCACGGGTTTCCGCAGCGTTAACGTGGCCCTGCGCAAGCACTTCGACCTGTACGCCTGCGTGCGCCCCTGCCTGTCGCAGCCGGGCGACGGCTCGCGCTTCCGCGACGTCGACCTGGTCATCGTGCGTGAGAACACCGAGGACCTCTACGCCGGGATCGAGTTCGATGAGGGCGCTGCCGAGGTCGAGGAGCTCTCACAGCTTGTCGAGCGCTCGGGTCAGAAGACCTTCGCCGCCGATTCCGCCATCTCAATTAAGCCCATCTCCATCGCCAAGAGCCGCCGCATTGTGGAGTACGCCTTTGAGTACGCCCGCCGCTGCGGCCGTAAAAAGGTGACGGCCGTGCACAAGGCCAACATTATGAAGGCGACCGATGGCCTGTTCCTGCGCGTTGCGCGCGAGGTGGCCGCCAACTATCCCGATATTGAGTTCAACGACAAGATCGTCGACGCCACCTGCATGGGCCTGGTCCAGAACCCCAACGACTTCGATGTCCTGGTGCTGCCCAACCTGTACGGCGATATCGTCAGCGACCTGTGCGCCGGCCTGGTAGGTGGCCTGGGTATGGCCCCCGGCTCCAACATCGGTGCCGACTGCGCCATCTTCGAGGCAACGCATGGCTCCGCGCCCGATATCGCTGGCCAGGATATCGCCAACCCCACGGCCGAGATTCTGTCTGCGGCTATGATGCTCGATCATCTGGGCGAGAACGATGCGGCCAATCGTATCCGCGCCGCCGTGTCCGCCACGCTCGACGAGGGTAAGCAGGTTACCGGCGACGTGCGTCGTGCCCAGACCGGCTCCGTCGAGGGCGCCGTGGGCACGCAGGCCTTTGCCGATGCCGTTATCGCGCACCTGGCCTAAGACATGCAGGCTGCAAACGCCTAAATAGTACTTAAGTGTTTGCGTATAACCTAAGAATCAATACGCCCGGCACTCTGTCGGGCGTATTCTATTGAAGACTATGTTTCCTAACAAGGAGTAACTGATATGGGTCTGATTCAAAAGAAGGACGAGAAGGACGAGATCGACGGCATCCAGATCATCGAGCGCGGCGAAGGCCCCGACGGTGACGAGGACGAGAAGATCGATCTGGTCGCCGGTACGTCTGCCGAGCACATTGCCGCCGGCACGACGGCCGAGGAGGAGGACGCCCGACTGGAGGCTCAGATTGCCGCGGATGCCGCTGACGAGAATCTGATGCCCGAGGCCCAGGATGAGGACGACGATATCCTGGGTTCCGATGAAGACGATCGCGTATCCAAGCACAAGAAGACGATGATTGCCGCCTTTGTGGTTGCCGTCGTGATCGCTGCGGTGGTCGGCTTCTTTATCGGCAATGGCGGCTTTGGCGGCAAGGGTGTCGGCTCGGCGACCCTGACCGAGGACCAGCTCGATTCGACCGTGGCAAGCTATAGCTACAACGGCAAGAAGAGTGATATCACCGCGCGCGAGGCCATCGAGAGCCAGTACAGCCTCGATACCGTCAAGGATAGTGATGGCAACTACACCGCTCCTTCTGCCGACGTCATCCTGTCCTACGTGCGCAACAAGATCCTGCTCGATGCCGCCGAGGACGAGGGCATTACCGTCTCTTCCAAGGAGATGAAGAAGTACGCCGAGGATTCCATCGGCACTTCTGACTACAAGACCATGGCCACGCAGTATGGCGTGTCCAAGGACCAGGCCAAGCAGATCGTCCGCCAGTCCGCGACGCTGCAGAAGCTCTACAAGAAGAAGGTGGGCGATAGCTCCGCAAGCATGCCGACCGCTCCGACCGAGCCTTCTGACGGCAATGAGGACACCGCGAGCAAGGATTACGCCGACTACATCATCAACCTTGCCGGCGACGAGTGGGATAGCGAGAAGGGCACTTGGAAGGACGCCGACAGCACCTACGCTAAGGCCTTTGCCGACGATGCCTTTACGGCCGATAGCGCTACCTATAAGCAGGCCATGACCGCCTACTACACTGCTTACCAGCAGTACTCTTCGCAGGCTTCGAGCGCCAGCTCCAAGTGGACCGAGTATGCTAACGGCCTCTACGCCAAAGCCAACATCAGCATCTACGGCCTGTTTGCGTAAGGTTTGCCTGCACTACTGTGCGCTAGCCGATCTGCCTGATTTAGCCCGCTAGAACGGACAACGTTCTAGCGGGCTTTTTGCTGCCGAAACCACTGGAGTAGGCCTCGCGCCCGCGCAAGCGCTCCATTGTGTTTCCCTAATTCATCTGGGAAAACGACTGCAAACGATTGCAAGTAACCGGTGAACGGTCGAAAACTACCGTTCACCGATAATCTCAAAACTGGTTCTAACTGGTATTAAGTCAAAAAGACCAATTCACATATCTTCACAATGACCTGCAATTTTTCTACACGCTATTTTTAGCCGCCCTGCGTTGTTTAGACACAGGAAAAGATCCGATCTTTTGCCAAAGCATTTCGGAACGGTTTCAAAACCGCAGGTAGAAGTGTTAACGACCGGTAAACGGTCGATTTATCACCGTGAGCGGTGCAAAAACGTTTTACCGTATGAATCAACGAAAGCGACCTCTTCTGGGGTGATATAGTGGCAACAACACGTCACGTGGTTACTACCAGTTTAGAAACCACTGGTCTTCAAAGAACGCTTTCTAAGAAGCTTTAAGGGCGAGTGCCCGCTGGCTTCCGAAAATCATCGGACTCAGATCGTACACACCTTCGGAAGGGAAATTTGAATGGTTGGCTTTATTCTTACCGGTCATGGACAGTTCGCACCCGGCCTCGCAAGCGCTATCGCTATGGTTGCTGGCGACCAGCCCGCTTTTACCGTCGTTCCTTTTGAGGGCGACCAGGCTGCTTCCTACGGTGAGGATCTCCGCGCCGCTATTACCGCCATGCGCGAGGAGTGCGATGGCGTGCTTGTCTTTACCGACCTGCTTGGCGGCACCCCGTTCAACCAGTCGATGATGATTGCCCAGGATGTCGACAACGTCGAGGTTCTGACTGGCACCAACCTTCCCATGGTTATTGAGCTTCTGTTCCTCCGCGGCAACGCCACGCTCGCCGAGCTTGGCGAGCAGGCCGTGACCGTTGGCCAGACGGGCATCACCGCCCAGACGGTCGCATCCGTTGCCGGCTCCGACGAAGAGGATATCTTCGGCGACGAGGACGGCATCTAATGGCCGATTTCGGAGCCAACGTCCTGAGCTCCTCGGTCGCCCTTTTAGGCCTGCTTGTCATCATGGGCTTGATTTACACCATCTGGTCGCAAATCAACATGAAGAAGAAGCAGAAGTACTTCAAGGAGCTGCACACCGAGCTCAAGCCGGGTCAAGAGGTTCTTTTCGCCGGCGGTATCTACGGAACCGTCAAAGGCATCGAAGGCGAGAAGGTCCAGATCAAAGTCCGATCCGGAGCCGTCGTAGATGTTTCGCGTTACGCGATTCAGGAGATCAAGTAACTGTCGTCAGCAAATAACGAAAGGAAGCTGATCAACATGGCAGAACCCAACATTCTTCTTACCCGCATCGATAACCGACTGGTTCATGGTCAGGTTGCCACCCAGTGGAACTCCACCCTGGGCTCCAACCTCATCCTCGTCGCCAACGACGACGTGGCGTCCAACACCATGCGCCAGAACCTCATGAAGATGGCCGCTCCCGCCGGCGTCGCTACGCGTTTCTTCTCTCTGCAGAAGACCATCGACGTCATTGGCAAGGCGAGCCCGCGCCAGAAGATCTTCATCGTGGCCGAAACACCGGAAGACGTGCTTACGCTCGTCAAGGGCGGTGTGCCTATAAAGAAGGTAAACATCGGCAACATGCACATGTCGGAAGGAAAGCGCCAAGTCGCCACCTCCGTCGCAGTTAACGACGAGGATGTCGCTGCGTTTAAAGAGCTGCAGGAATTGGGGGTGGAGTTGGAGATCAGGCGCGTTCCGAGCACGCCTGTTGAGGACACGAGCAAGCTCTTCTCGTAATCCTCGTGATCCACGTTGTCAGGAGTGAAACCCTGACGTTCTGTACGTGAAATCCAAAGTGCGTACATACATTTTGAAAGGAGGAGCAAGATGGAATACTCGATCATCCAGATCGCTCTGGTCTTCGTCGTCACGTTCATCGCGGCAATCGACCAGTTTGACTTCCTCGAGTCTCTCTATCAGCCCATCGTCACCGGCGCCGTCATCGGTCTTATCCTTGGCGACCTCAACACCGGTCTTCTCGTGGGTGGTACCTATCAGCTCATGACGATCGGCAACATGCCGATCGGAGGCGCTCAGCCGCCTAACGCCGTCATCGGCGGCATCATGGCAGCCATTCTCGCTATCGCCACGGGCCTCGAGCCCAACGCGGCAGTCGGTCTCGCCATTCCGTTCGCTCTGCTTGGCCAGCTCGGCGTTACCCTGGTCTTCACGCTTATGTCCCCGCTTATGTCCACGGCCGATAACATGGCTCACAACGCGGACACCAAGGGCATTGAGCGCCTGAACTACTTCGCCATGGCTCTGCTCGGCCTGATCTTCGCTGTCGTCGTCACCCTGTTCTTCATCGCTGGCGCTACCATTGGTCAGACCATCGCTTCCGCCATCCCGACTTGGCTGCAGACCGGTCTGTCCGCTGCAGGCGGCATGATGCGCTTCGTCGGCTTCGCCGTCCTGCTCAAGGTTATGATGAACCGCGATATGTGGGGCTTCTTCCTCATGGGCTTTGGCCTCGCGCTCATCACCGTTGCCAACGATTCGCTGGCAACCCCTGCTCTGCTCATCCTCGCTCTCATCGGCTTCGGCATCGCTTTCTGGGACTTCCAGCAGCAGACCGAGCTGAAGGGTGCAGCTGTTTCTGACGGAGGTGACTTCGAAGATGGCATCTAATGAGTATGTGATCCCGGAGCACTACGAGGATCTCACTCCTGCTCCGCAGCTCGACCAGAAGACCCTCAACAAGATGGCTTGGCGCTCCTGCTTCCTGCAGGCATCGTTCAACTACGAGCGCATGCAGGCCGCTGGCTGGCTCTACTCCATCATCCCCGGTCTGGAGAAGATCCACACCAACAAGAACGACCTCGCGGCTTCCATGAGCCACAACCTGGAGTTCTTCAACACCCACCCGTTCCTTGTCACCTTTGTTATGGGCATCGTGCTTTCGCTCGAGCAGAACAAGGTTGACATCCCCACGATCCGCGCCGTCCGCGTCGCCGCAATGGGCCCGCTCGGTGGTATCGGTGACGCCCTGTTCTGGCTGACGCTCGTGCCTATCACGGCCGGCATCACCTCCAACATGGCCATCAACGGCAACGCCGCTGCGCCGATCATCTTCCTGGTGATCTTCAACGCCGTCCAGTTCGCTCTGCGCTTCTGGCTCATGAACTGGTCCTACAAGCTTGGCACCAGCGCTATTGACGCTCTGACCGCCAACATGCAGGCCTTCACGCGTGCCGCTTCCATCATGGGCGTCTTCGTCGTCGGTTGCCTGGTCGTCACCATGGGTGGCACCCAGATCAACCTCCAGATCCCCAACGGCACCACCCGTGGTCTCTCCGCTACTACCGTGATCGTCTCCGAGAAGGAGGCCGAGAACTTCACCGGTATGGAGGGCATCGATACCGAGACCGCTGAGGCCGGTACCATCGCCATGACCGATAAGGACGGCAACGCCCTTACCGCTTCCGATGCCGACGGCAACGATGTCGAGTGCGGCGTCACCGATCTGGGTAACGGCATGGAGTCCGTGACCTACGGCACCGTTACCGAGGATCCGGTCAACTTCTCTGTTGCCGACACCCTCAACACCATCGTCCCGAAGCTCGTCCCGCTTATGCTTACGCTGCTGCTTTACTACATGTTCGCTAAGCACAGCTGGACCCCGACCAAGGGCATTCTCCTGCTCTTCGTCCTTGGCATCCTGGGCGCTGGCCCGCTTGGTCTCTGGCCGAGCATCTGGTAAGGCTCTAGCTTGAGGGGTGTGTCCCTACGCGGCTCACACCCCGACCCCTTAAGCCATGTGTATGTTAAAAGCCGCGTGCTCGAAAGAGCGCGCGGCTTTTGTTTTCTTAATGATTCGGGTGTGGCAGACAGATAATGCATAACACCCTAGGTAGTTAGCCGAATTCGAGCAAAAGGGAGGATAGGATGGCGATCGGAGCGCGTAAGCAACCGCTGTACGATCAGCTGGTCGATATTCTGACCGAAAAGATTGACCATGAATATCGCGCCGGTGACATGATTCCTTCCGAGCGCGAACTTTCGGAGCGCTATGGTCTCTCGCGCACTACGGTACGCCTGGCTCTGCAGGAACTGGAGCGTTTAGGACTGGTGGTTCGGCAGCACGGTCGCGGTACCTTTGTGACCGACCGTTCGGCAAAAGCAACCAATCTTATGCAGTCCTACAGCTTTACCGAGCAGATGCGCGCGATGGGTCGAGAACCCGAGACCACGATTCTCGAGTTTTGCGAGATGGAGGCCGATAAGAATCTGGCCGAGCATATGGGATTGCGCATCGGTGATCGCATTTTTAAGCTCAAGCGCCTTCGCTCTGCCGACAACATGCCCATGATGGTCGAACGCAGCTATCTACCGGTTCGTCAATTTCTGTCCCTAAAGCGACCGCTGCTGGAGCGTAAGCCGCTTTACGATGTGATTGAGCAGGACTTTCAGCAAAAGATTCGCGTGGCCGAAGAGGAGTTCTATGCGAGCATAGCCCGTCCCACCGATGCCCACCTTTTGGGAATTGTCGAGGGCTCGCCTGTGCTCGATTTGGTCAGGACTACGTATAACGAGTCAAACGAGGTTGTGGAGTACACACTCTCGGTTGCTCGTGCCGATCAGTTTAAATACAAGGTTTACCACCAGCGCAGTAACTAGTGCTCGCATCGTTTCCATATGGTGATTCTTTGCATTTAACTGGTTACTACCAGATAACCAACCGAAGTGTATAATTGCACGTCAGAGGATTACTTCTAGAGAGAGGTATTAGAAATGTTCGAGAAGAGTGTCGAGGAGCTCACCGAGCTCGGCGCCCAGATCACCACGGCCGAGATTGCTCAGCAGCCCGAGCTTTGGCGTGATACGCTCAACATCTATCGCGAGAACAAGGAGGCCATCGAGGCCTTCCTGGCCGAGGCTCGCGCTATGGGCGAGGGCCGTCTGTCCGTTGTCTTCACCGGTGCCGGTACGTCCGACTATGTTGGCGATACCTGCGCCCCGTACCTGCGTCACGCTGGCAACACTGATCTCTACGACTTTAAGCCCATCGCCACGACCGACATCGTGAGCGCCCCGCGCGACTTCCTGCGCGCCGAGGATCCCACGCTCGTGGTTTCCTTTGCCCGCTCTGGCAACAGCCCCGAGAGCCTTGCCGCCGTTGCCGTTGCCAAGGAGCTCGTCCACAACGTCAAGTTCCTCAACATCACCTGCGCTCCCGAGGGCAAGCTCGCCGTCGAGTCTGCCGATGATCCCAACGCGCTGACGCTGCTCATTCCGCGCGCCAACGACAAGGGCTTCGCCATGACCGGTTCTTATTCCTGCATGACCCTGCTCTCCACCCTTATTTTCGACACTGCCTCTGACGAGCAGAAGGCCGAGTGGGTCGAGACGATTGCCAAGATGGGCGAGGAGGTCATCTCCCGTGAGCCCGAGATCGCCGATTACCTGGCTGGCGATTTCAACCGCGTGACCTACTTGGGTTCTGGCTCCTTCGGTGGCCTTGCTCAGGAGAGCCAGCTCAAGATCCTCGAGCTCGCTCACGGTCTGGTCGCTACTTCCTACGACACCTCCATGGGCTATCGTCACGGACCTAAGTCCTTCGTCGACGATAAGACGCTCGTCTTCGTGTTCGTCAACAACGACGCCTACACCCGTCAGTACGACATCGACATCCTCAACGAGATCGGTGGCGACGAGATCGCTCAGCACACCATCGCCGTTCAGCAGGAAGGTGCCACCGTCTATGAGGGTGAGTCCTTCACCTTTAAGGGCTACGAGGCACTTCCCGAGGGTTACCTTGCTCTGCCGTTCGTGATGTTTGCCCAGGCTATCAGCCTGCTCAACTCCGTGCGCGTGGGCAACACGCCCGATACGCCGAGCCCCACCGGCACGGTCAACCGCGTGGTTAAGGGCGTGACGATTCACCCCTTCACCGCTTAATCGCGTCCCCCTGTAAGGGCGCCCGTCCGCTCATAACGGCGGGCGGGCGCTTTTTGTTTTACGTGAGCTGGGTATAAGCATTACCACAGTCAACTGCTTTAGAAGCGAGGAGTGCATATGAGCACGTACGCAATTAAGGCTGACAAGTTCTTCTTGCCGGCAGGCCCGCAACTGGGCGGCTATCTTATGGTCGAGGATGGCGTCTTTGGCGCCTGGCAGGCCGACGAGCCCTCTTGCGAGATTAAGGACTACACGGGATCGTGGATCGCGCCAGGCATGGTCGACACCCACATCCATGGCTTCTATAACCACTCGACTACCGATAACGATCCCGAGGGTATCGATATCAGCTCGACCGAGCTCGCCCGTCGCGGTACCACCAGCTGGCTGCCCACGACGTTCACCGATGGCGTCGAGCAGATTAAGGACGCCTGCGCCGCCATCGCTCAGGCGGACGAGGGTCGCGGTCCTGACTTCTGTGGTGCTCGTATCCAAGGCATCTATCTGGAGGGCCCCTTCTTTACCATGAAGCACGTGGGCGCGCAGAACCCTGCTTATCTTATCGATCCCTCCGAGGAGGTCTTCGATCAGTGGCAGGAGGCTGCGGGTGGTCGCATCGTTAAGAGCGCTATGGCGGCCGAGCGCGATGGCGCTGCTGCCTATGCTGCCGCCCTCAACGCGAAGGGCGTCGTGACCAGCATCGGTCACTCCGACGCCACCTACGATGAGTGCATCGCCGCCATTAACGCCGGTGCCAGCTGCTTTACGCATACCTATAACGGCCAGCGCGGGCTGCATCACCGTGAGCCCGGTGTCGTGGGTGCCGCCATGTCCACGCCCGAGACCTACGCCGAGATCATCTGTGACGGCAAGCACGTTAACCCTGCCGCCATCAAGGCGCTGCTGCAGGCAAAGGGCTGGCAGCACACGGTGCTCATCACCGACTGCCTTGGCTGCGGCGGCATGCCCGAGGGCAGCTACACCAGCGGCGGCATGGACGTCATCATGAAGGACAACCTGTGCTGGCTCGCCGACGGCAAAAGCATTGCCGGCTCGGTGCTCACGCTTGCCCAGGGCGTCAAGAACATCGTCGACTGGGGCATCGCCAGCGCCGATATCGCCATTCGCATGGCAACCGAGGTGCCGGCACGCTCTGCGCACATCGAGGATAAGTGCGGCAGCATCATGCCGGGTCGCGACGCCGACTTTGTCGTGTTCGACCATGAGCTCACCCTCGTCGAGACGTATGTTGGCGGCCAGAGCGTCGGCAACGCCTTTACCGATTAACGATAGAAAAAGACGGCGGGCCCGAATCTGCTCGGACCCGCCGTATGGGTTAAACGCTCAAAAGCACCTTAACAGTTACAGCTTGTTAACGATCTTCTTTGCCGTGCGCTTGACGCCGGCCACAAGACCCCCCGCGGGATGCTCCTTTTCGTATGCTAGACGCTTCTCGCGCTTGGCGTACTCTTCGACGATGATGTCGCCATACTCGTCTTCGATCTTGTCGAAGAAGTCGACGGCGCCCTTAATTTCCTCAGCGGTCGGGTGTCCCTTTTGGACACCGCCGGCGAGTTTGAACGGCCCCCACGTATCAAAGCCGGGACAGCCGTAGACGCCCATAAAGATGGCCTGCCTCATGCGGCAGATGCCATCGATATCCTTGCCGTACCACTTGTTTTTGCCACCGTAGGTCATAAGGCCAAACACCTTGTCCTGCGGCTGCAGCACGTTCGTGAGCACGCGTGCCATGTCCTTGTCGATCTCGGAGTAATAGATGCCCGTGGCGACACCGATCAGATGATATTCGTGCAGGTTGGGATACTCGTTTTTACCGAGTGACTTCACATCGAGGGTATCGATCTCGGGGTGTGCCTCGACGATGGCGTCCACGAGCTTTTTCGTATTGCCGTGATGGCGCGAGGCGTAGAGGATGATGGTTCGCATAAGAAGGCCTTTCAGCTGTAATTGCATCAATGTCTGTATGGTACCCCGTTGCATGGCTGGGAAACCGGACGCATCGATGAACGTGCGGGTTTGTCCTTTGGTCAGGGCCGAGACGGGTTCTTGCGAGCAAAAAGCAGTTGTTCGAAAGGATGGACAATGGAATACGCTCTCTCCAACGATTCGATTTCTATCAAGGTCTCCACGGCCGGTGGTTCGTTTACCTCGATTGAGGCTGGAGGTCGCGAGTACTTGTGGCAGGGCGATCCCGCCGTGTGGTCCGGCCAGGCACCGATTTGCTTCCCGATTTGCGGAGGTTTGCGCGATAACAGCGCCATGACGTTTGCCGGACATCATGTGAAGCTCGCCCGCCATGGGTTTGCGCGCAAACAGGAGTGGAAGCTGCTGAGCCAGAGCGAGAACGAGCTGGCGATGTGCCTGGCTTCGGAGGATAACGCCGCGCTGCTGAGCGATTATCCGTATCCGTTTAAGCTTGTCGCCCGCTATACGCTCGAGGACGCCGCCGTGCGCGTCTCCTATGAGGTTACCAACGAGGGCACCGAGGACATGCCTTTCTTTATCGGTGGACACCCCGGCTTTAGGTGCCCGCTCGATGAGGGCGAGGCCTATACGGACTACGAGTTGCGTTTTGAGAAAGACGAGGCTGCTGAGCTTTGCGCTGCCGTCCCCTCGACTGGCTTGATTGACGTGACCAACCGCTCCAAGAACCCCATGGTGGGAAAGACGCTGCCCCTATCGCACGAGCTCTTCGATTTCGCGGAGACCATCTTTGACGTGCTCGAGAGCCGTCAGGTCACGCTTTCCAAGAAGGGCGAGGACAAGGGCGTTCGCTTGAGCTTTGAGGGTTTCCCGTATCTCATTGTGTGGAGTAAGCCCGAGGGTGATTTTGTGGCGATTGAACCATGGGGCGGTCTTTCGACCTGTTCCGATGAGGACGACGTGCTTGAGCATAAGCGCGGCTGCCTTATCGCCAAGCCCAAAGAAACCATCGTGCGCTCATTCACAATCGAGATTCTGTAGTCGCATGTAGCCAATTCGTTTTGCAAGGCATAAGGAGCCTGCGAGATAAGGAGCTAAAAATGATCCTCACCGTTACGATGAACCCGTCCGTCGATACGCGCTATCAGCTCGATGAGCTCGTCATCGACGACGTCAACCGTGTGACGCCCGAAAAGACCGCCGGCGGCAAGGGCCTTAACGTAGCCCGCGTCCTGGGTCAGCTGGGCGACGACGTTGTGGCAACCGGCCTGCTCGGCGGCCACATGGGCGCCTATATGGCCGAGCTCATGGATGCCAACGGCATAAAGAATGACTTTGTGCCCATCAAGGGCGAGACTCGCATTTGCCTCAACATACTCCACGCCGGCAACCAGACCGAGCTGCTCGAGAGCGGCCCGACAATTGCCCCCGAGGAGCTCGATGCCTTTACCGCCAAGTTTACCGAGCTTGCGGGCAAGGCCGACGTCGTCACTATTTCGGGTTCGCTGCCCCGCGGTGTCGAGGCAGGCTACTACGCCAAGATTACGGGCATTGCCGAGAACGCCGGCGCCAAGGTGCTGCTCGATACCTCGGGTGCCTCGCTCGAGGCTGCACTCAAGTCCGAGGTCAAGCCTGAGCTGGTTAAGCCTAACCTGACCGAAATTAACGGCCTTCTGGGCACGAGCTTTACCACCGACGATATGGACGAGCTCCGTTCCGCGCTCGCCTCTGACGCCCGCTTCTCCGATATCCCCTGGGTCGTCGTATCCATGGGCGCTGCCGGCTCAGTTGGCTTCCACAATGGCCGTGCGTTCCGCGCCAAGACCCCCGATATCCCCGCCGTTAACGCTACGGGCTCTGGCGATTCGACCATTGCCGGCTTCGCACATGCGATTGCTGCCGGAGCCGACGACGAGACGGTGCTGCGTACCGCCAACACCTGCGGCAAGCTCAATGCCATGGATCCCATGACTGGCCACTTGGTCATGGATCGTTGGGACGAGGTTTACAACGGCGTTGTCGTGACCGAGCTGTAGGAGCTTGTGCTGCGGCCCCGGCATCGGTTGCTAGCTCATGTCGACGACAAGTGCAGTAGCATTATGCCGGGGCGCGACGCCGACACTGTCGTGTTCAATCCCGACCTTACCCTGGTCGAGACGCATGTGGGTGGCAACAGCGTCGGTAATGCGTTTGCCGAGTAGCCGCCAAAGAAACGATCCGAGAGGGGATTTAGATGATTTACGGTGCATTGGGCGATATCGAGGAGTACCGCGGAATGCTCAAGGGGCTCGACGTGCTGATCGACTGGCTCGAGGAGAACGATCCGGCGCAGCTCGAGGTCGGCAGCCATCCGATTCTGGGCGACAAGGTCTTTGCGAACGTCATGGCTCCCACGACGCGTCCCGAAGCCGAGGCTCACTATGAGACGCATCAGCGCTATCACGACCTGCAGATCGACGTCGAGGGTCGCGAGGCCTTTAAGGTTGCCACGGGCAGCCTGACGCTGGTCCAGGAGTTTGACGAGAAGGACGACTACGATCTGGTCGATTCCGACGCCTCGATCGCCGGCGATCTTGCTGACGACAAGTTTGCGCTGTTTGTTGCCGGCGAGCCTCACATGCCCACGCTCGAGTTCCCGGGCGATGGCGCGCAGCCGGTCAAGAAGATCTGCTTTAAGCTGCTTGCAGACGCTTACTGGGAGGAGTAACGAGCCGCTCGGCTGAGCTGTTCGTTTTGCGAGCGTTATCCCTTGGAGGAACGCGCTTGGGCCCCGCTGATCGCGGTTCCTTTGGGGATTGCGGTTGGCGGGGCTTTTGTTGAGTAGGAGAGTTTCCGGCGGCGTTGTGCTTGGATTGGCGGATGTGCGCCCGAAATCGGCAACAAAAAAGCCGCCCGAAGGCGGCTATCTTGTGCAATGGAGCCAGCGACCGGGCTCGAACCGGTGACCCCCGCTTTACGAGAGCGGTGCTCTACCAACTGAGCTACGCTGGCGGCCATGTGATGGCGCAACTGAGGCGTCAACGGCTGTCTATGATACGGGACATCGCAAATCCGCGCAAGTGTTCTGACGGCTTTTCTCACTTTAAATGCACTAATATTGGAGGCGTGATGTCTGCGGCGTCCATCTGGCGCTTGACCAGCTGTTGAGTTGGTGGTCGACGTCCCGCTCGTATGGGTCTCAAACAGAATGGGGCAGCCATGGCTCAACCCAAGATCCTTCTCACACGTATCGACGACCGTTTCATTTACGGACAAGACGTTGAGCTGTGGAACGAAGCCGTGGGTTCCAACCTTGTCCTAATCGTCAACGATGAGATCGCGGCAGATTCGCGCCAATGGGCACCCATGAGGGTGGCGGCGCCAGAAGGCGTTTGGACGCGGTTTTTCTCGGTACAAAAGGCCATCGACATCATTCATACCGCAACGCCTCGCCAATTGATTCTGATCATGGTGGCCTCACCCTCCGATGCGCTCGCGCTGGTTAAGGGCGGTGTGCCAATAACCAAGATTAGTATCGGCCATATGCGGGCGGGGGAGGGCAAGCGCTCTGCAACGCCTGCCGTTGCCGTAGGCGATACAGACATCGCTGCCTTCAAAGAGTTGCAAAAGCTCGGTATAGAGCTAGAAATCCGCCATCTCCCCAGTTCCGCCCCCGATCCCATCGGCAATCTGTTCAACTGATCCCTTGGGGACGGAGGAAAACGGATCATTTTGCCTTCGTAGGGGATCTGTGTGGCGCTGTCCGCCAAAACTATGCCGGTTTACTACGATGAATTGCTTATCGCCGAGCATGCCAAATTTGCAGAGAATAAAACCGCAGGTAGACGAGTTGCTAATTTTTTATAAACCAGCGCGTGGTCGGACATAGTGGGTTCATCGTAGTAATTCGGCATAGTTTTGTTATGTCACCAATTCGGTGGCATCGAAAAGAAGGATTTAGGCATGAAGCAGCGCCCGTCGGCGGTGGTGCCGGCGGGCGTTGCTGTGCGAGATATCGCGTTGTGGGCCTAGTGCCTCATAAAGTGGTATTCGATCACATTGCTGTAGGGGTGACCCGGGCCCACAATGCCCTGCGGGAACAGCGGCTGGTGCGGTGTGTCGGGGTACATCTCTGCCTCGAGGGCAAAGCCAGCGCCCCAGCCATAGTTGGCATCGTCCTTGGCGTGCTCGTCGCCCAGCCAGTTGCCGGTGTAGAGCTGCACGCCCGGGGCGGTGGTGTAGTAATCCAACTCACGACCGGTCCACATCTCCTCGACGTGCATCGCGCGGCGCAGATTACGGCCGTACTGATAGCCATCGATGCACAGGCAGTGATCGTAGCCACGGGCCTGCTTAATCTGCGGGTCGTCGGCTTCCATGCCAGGAGCGACGGGGCGCAGCTCACGGAAGTCAAACGGCGTGCCTTCGACCGGAGCGATCTCGCCGGTGGGGATGTTCTGCTCGTTGATGGGCAGGTAGTGGGCAGCGTTGGCAACAAAGAAGTGCTCACAGTCCATGCCGGCGTTATGACCGGCAAGGTTAAAGTACGTGTGGTTGGTCATGGACACGTAGGTGGCGCGGTCACTCTCGCAACCATAATCGATGCGGAAGACGCCGGTGCGTGTAACGGTAAACACGGCCGTAAAGGTGCGGTTGCCGGGAAGGCCAAGCTCGCCATCCTCAAGCGAGGTGGTCATGCGCACGGCATTGTGGACCTCGTCGAGTTCAGCATCCCATATGCGCTTGTGCAGGCCGTGCTCAAGATCGCTGTGCAGGTTGTTGGCGCCCTCGTTGGCGGGCATATGCCAGTCCGTACCGTCGATGGTGATCGTGGCGCCCGTGGTGCGGTTTGCCACGGGGCCGATGGTCGCGCCAAAGCAGGCGGGGTTGTCAAAGTAATCTTCGAGCTTATCGAAGCCCAGCACTACATCGCGCACGTTGCCGGGAATGTCGGGCACATCGATACCCAGCACGGTGGCGCCATAGTCCATAATGCGAACGCAGATCTCGGGCCCGTTGAGGGTGTAACGATGAACGGGGGTACCGCACGGCGCGGTGCCGAAAAGCTCGGAAGTGATCATTTGGTTCCTAACATCGAGGTATTTCCGACAAACTGTAGCGCGAACAGGCGAGATTATCACTACACCCCACTAAAGCAGGGGGTATTTTTCTCAAAAAAGTGATGATTAGAGCTGTGCGGGCGTTCATTTTTGACGCGCGCGAGTCTGATACAATTTGTTCGTTATTGTTTGAATTGACGTGAGCGTGGAACAGCGAGGACTCATCGTGATTAAAGCGGAGCGACAGGATAAGGTTCGGCAGCTGCTCGAGGAACAGGGAACGGTCTCGGTCAAGGAGATTTCGGATGCGTTAGGTGTCTCGGATATGACGATCCGCCGTGACCTTGAGGAGCTTGCGAGCCTGGGCGAGATCGAGCGCGTGCACGGCGGAGCCCGCAGTGCGCAGAACCGTCCACACGCTATGCTGCGCCATGAGTATTCGCACAGCGAAAAGCGCACCAAGCATGCCGAGGAAAAGCTGCAGATTGCGCGCCGCGCTGTTGAGCTCATCGAGGAGGGCTCGACCATCTTTTTGGGTACGGGCACCACGGTTGAGCAGATGGCCTCGATACTGCCGGTGTGCCGCCTGCGCATCGTGACCAACTCGCTTTCGGTGTTTAACCTGCTCGAGGCGCGCGAGGACTGCGACCTGTGCCTGGTAGGCGGCATGTACCGTCGCCGCACCGCTGCTTTTGTGGGACCAACGGCTGAGGATACCCTGCGTGCGCTGGGTATCGACGCTGCGTTTATCGGCGCCAACGGCATCTTGGACGGTGACGTATCTACGTCCAACATGGACGAGGGCCGTATCCAGCAGCTCGCCTTTAGCAAGGCCGACTCGCGCTATCTGATCGCCGATTCCAGCAAGATCGGCAAGCGCGACTTCTACACCTTCTGCCGCCTGGACAGTTTGGACGCCGTGGTGTGCGAGCCGAGCATCGCCGCTGAGGACCGCGCCGCCATCGAGGAGCACACGCAGGTCATTTGCTAGCTATCGCTACGGGATTGCCAACAAGCCCTGCGGAAGGACTTTTGCCTCCTGTCATTGTGGGGAATCAACGCGTCAGCGCTACGCGATATGACGCGCAAATGAGGACTCCGCTATCAAATCGTCTCAACCTGTGACATCTAGGCGGCCAAAAGCGAGCCAGATGTTACAGATTGAGATTGAGAGGATTGGCCTGCGCATTCATCTCAATCTGTAACATCTAGACGTCCAAAACCGGTCCTAGTGTTACAGATTGAGACAATTCGGCGGGGTCTACCTTGTTTGTCTCGACCTGTAACAGCTAGGACTTAAAAACTCGGCTACGTGTTACAGATCGAGACAAAAGAAAAAGAACATTAGGACTTGAAAATAAAATTCTGATAAGGGATTCGCCCAGTTAAGATGGTGCGGCAGACAATTGTAATTAGTTTGCCTCCGGAGTCGTAAGCATAATGAGTCAGTTCGATGACCGGAAGTTTTGCAACACCATAATTGCTGGCTTCGGAATCGCTAAGCTCACGTGCTCTATAGCTTTCTCTAACAGATTGGATAGACTTGGACAAGTCGTCCATGATTCTGCTAAATGCCTGAAAATCTAACTGGTTATTCGGAACGCGCGACTTTGAAATGAAGAACGTATCAGCGCCTATGAAGCTGCCTTCAAGTTCGTAGGTCAATTCAAGACGCTGAATCTCATCGCGACTTTGACATCCAAATTGTTGGAGCATCATTACGGAAATTGGACGACCTGATGTGAGGCCGCCGAAATGTTTGGTGATGGCATCCGGATCAACGCCATCGCAATGGCTTGCAAAGTCAAAGTCTAAAAGTGAATTGAGCTCGCTAACGCGTTTCGGTGCAACAAACGATCCCTTACCTTGGATTCGATAGATACTTCCACGACGCTCCAGCTCACTCATGGCAAGTCGGACGGTTGTTCTGCTTACGGCGTATTCGTCGCAGAGTTCCATTTCTGTTGGAAGTTTATCGTCTGCTTGATACACATCGACGATCTGCTTGAGCAACGCGTCGGTGAGCTGTAAATAGAGTGGCCGTTTTTCATGTGTATCGAGCATTAGAGCCTCAGTTTGCATATTGGTGGTATCTGATGGTTGCCTCAGTCGGGATGTAGCTTGAGCGCAACAATCTTAACGTATCACAGAGCGGCTCAGCATGATGATCTGATGCCTGTATCCACGAAGGGCTTGTCCGAGCGTGAAGATATTCTGGGGCAGGCAAATACCGTTCATGGAGTCCCCGATATGTTGGAGGTCAGCGCCGGCTGCTTTTGCTGCAAGGCCTATTTTCTTAATGGTCTCGCTGTCGCAAGAGTCTTGACTCGTCCCGTTCGCCGCCATGACGAGAACCTTCTCTTCAATTGACTTGCCTACGTTGTAGGATCGCACAAAGTCTACGATGGCGCGCAGGTCTGCTTCTTGGAAGCAGGGGACGGTGTAGGGGGCTGGCACGAGAAGGATATCGACACCGAGGTCAACAAACTCGCGCGCTATTTCGAGCGTCATGACAGGTTCCGCAACGCCTGCTCCATGCATTTTTCCGGCTATGATCAGGCCATTGAAATGCTCTTTGGAGAGTTTGATTGAATGGGCGATCGCATCGTTGGAGACGCCAGTTCCAGGGTTGCCCGTCAGGCAGATAAAATCAAATCCGAGTTCGTTAGCCTTTTCTAAGGTCTTGGGAGAGACGCGACGACCCATGGGGATTTCCGTACGGGATTCAGACATCTCTGCCTCGTTATCAACTGGCTCCAGATTGACGCCAATCGGCCTTCCGCATGCTCGCTTCACCCAAGTGACCGGGTTTTCATTGAGATCATCTGGAATACCGGCAATAACTGGATCGAACACATCGAACGCGTTAAACAGAAGCAGGTCGGCACCTGCGGCACGTTCGATTTCTGCATTAGTAACGCCGCTGAGAAATTGGGAAGAGGGTACGTTTTCCGCCATGATGGTACGTCCCTCGGAGGCCAGAATTGCCTGCTTTAGATCCATGGGTGACGTGGCGGCAAAATCGGATGCGGACATGTTCAGTAATCGTTTGGGCATTGTTACTTCCTTTGACTAGAACGACAGGCTTGTGACATCGTCACTAATATTGTTACAACAATATATTAAATATGTTATATCCAATCGGTGAACGATTGCAAACTTATTGTACTGCTCCGAAAAAATAGCCTTTAGCTGGACAAATCTAAAATTACGCAACTGCCGTTCACCGAATAAGTATTTGAATTCTTGACATATCGACAAAGCAGAAAAAGAATTGGTTATGACAAATCGCGCAAATGATATTACATTTCGCACGAGAACGTATTCATTTACATACGTGGATACAAACTGGGACGACGACGGTTGAGTCCGGATAAATCGTTGTGTGTCCGGGAAACATGAAAGGATGTCTTATGGACGCTATCGTCAAATTCCTTGAAAAACACCAGGCCCTCTTCGACAAAATCTCAAGGAACATATATCTGGTGGCGATCAAGGATGGCTTTCTCTCGAATATGCCAATTGTGCTGTTCTCGAGTCTGTTCCTTCTTCTTTCGACGCTCCCTGCCTATGTAGGCATCGCGCTTCCGTCTGAGGTGCTGGATTTCTTCAATAAAATCTATGCATATACCATGGGACTTCTTGGCATTATGGTGGCCGGCACCACGGCGAGCTCACTTGCCAAGTCGATGAACCGCCGCATGCCTTCGGGCAAATCTCTCAACCCCACCTCGTGCATGGTTTGTGCCATGTGCGGCATGTTCTTGCTATCGGTGACGAACGATGTTGTCTCGATTGGCGGAGCAGATACGTCTGTTTTTGAAACCGGCTACATGGGAACCAAGGGTTTTATCGCTGCGTTCGTATCCGCATTCTTGACCGTTAATATCTATAAGGTGTGCATTAGCCATAATGTGACGATCAAGCTCCCCAAAGAGGTCCCTGGCTCTATTGCGCAGAGCTTTCGCGATATCTTTGCGTTTGGGTTTTCAATCCTTGCGTGCGCTGTTATCGATCTCGCGAGCCGTAAGCTGCTTGCTGTGCCGTTCGCCAATTTGGTATCCGCTCTCATCTCGCCGCTGTTCTCCGCGGTCGACACCTATCCTGGCATGGCGCTTATCGAAGGCGCGGTCGCACTTTTCCAATTTATGGGTATTCACGGTGCCTCGGTTGTCATGACGCCGATCAATGCTGCGCTCTACGACAATACCGTTACCAATCTTGCGGTTTTCCAGGCAGGTGGACACCCGTCAATTGCTCTCGCGCTGGACTTTACAAACTTCATCGGCGGTCTGGGCGGTTCTGGCTGCACGTTCATCGTTCCTATTATCCTGATCATGTTTATGCGTTCCAAGCAGCTTAAAGCCATGGGCAAGGCATCGATTATCCCGGTGATTTTTGGAGTTAACGAGCCCGTTCTCTTCGGTATGCCGATTGTTCTCAATCCCTATATGTTCGTGCCCTTCCTAGCGGCTCCTATGGTCAACGCTATAATCGGTAAGTTTTTCATTGACGTCATTGGAATGAACGCCCCCATGTATACCATGCCGTGGGCGCTTCCCGGCCCAATCGGTGCATTCCTCACCACAGGCCTTGATCTACGCTCTCTTGTATTGATTGCAGTGCTGTTGGTCGTTGACTTTGTAATTTACTATCCGTTCTGTAAGGCATACGACCATCAGCTTTGTTTGGAAGAGTCTGCAAAGGAGGCTGCAGGAACCTCGGATGCAGATGCTATTGCCGCACAGGAAAATGTCGCAAAAGCTCTCGAGGCGGTAAAGGACAAGGCGGAGCAGATCCGCGTGCTTGTGCTTTGCCAGGGTGCCGGCACTTCGACTCTCTTGGCAAATGCTCTTCGCGAAGGCGCCGCTGCTAAGGGTATCGATCTGGTTTCTCAGTCCGGTGCGTACGGAAGCCACTATGATACGATGGATCAGTACAACGTGATTGTTCTGGCGCCCCAGGCACGCATGTACTATGACGCTATGAAGGCCGATACCGATCGCCTTGGAATTAAACTGCTCACCACAAGGGGCAAGGAGTATATCGACCTTACCAACGATCCCGAAGGTGCAATTGACTGGATCGTTCAGGAGCTGGCCAAATAGTGGATGCACTCCGTCGTTGATTCGTCGGTGTATAGTACGGCCCCGCAGCTTATTGAGCTGCGGGGCCGTATTTCGTTGAGTATCTAATTGAGACAATGAGCGCAACCGTCGTGAGATCGCATTGGCGCTCTCCGAGTCACCGACAAACTGCCTTCCATCTATGAGACCAATTCGCTTTCGGTCTTTAACCTGCTCGAGGCGCGCGAGGATTGCGAGCTGTGCCTGGTGGGCGGCATGTACCGCCGCCGCACCGCCGCCTTTGTGGGGCCCACGGCCGAGGATGCCCTGCGCGCACTAGGGATTGACACGGCGTTTATCGGTGCCAACGGCATTCTGGACGGTGACATATCTACGTCCAACATGGACGAGGGCCGTATCCAGCAGCTCGCCTTTAGCAAGGCCGATGCGCGCTATCTGATTGCCGACTCCAGCAGGATCGGCAGGCGATACTTCTGCCCCCCCCTGCCGGCGCAGGGGTACCGCTTTACAATGACGCGCAAATAACTTTGAGCAACAAGGATGAGGCTATTCTGAGATATGACTAGACTCCGTATTTCGTCTTTATGTCCCTTGAGAATGAATCATAGTCTTCATAGAGTCCCTCTTTGCTTTCATCCTCGGCGTGGTTTACACGTTCAAGGAGCTTATCCTTTGGAGCCTCTTTTGTTATTGCGGCCTCGCCATCGGGTATTGTGGATTGCAAGAATAGTTCTAGAGCATGGACGTCTTTGAGTATGTAGCCCGTCGAACGGCCCGCTCCTGTTTTTTCGATTGCGCTGCAACTAACAAGCTGACCGAGGGTTCGTTTAACGGTTACCTCGCTGATATCGGGGCAGTTGGACCGGATGTCGGATTTCTTAATGACGCCGGGTCTCTGTTGAAATAGAACAGCGATGCGCGCTTGCTTCGACATGGGACGAGTGCTTGATTCAATTAAGGTACGCTGCTCGAGCTGTCGGTAGGCGGCTAGGGTTGTTCCGAGCATGAAACGGATAAAAGGTGCTTCGGTGTTTTGATTTTCATTCCATCCAGTGGAGCTTGCAGCGAGGGCGTTGTAGTAGAGCGCCTTGTTGTCTTCAATAAGTCGTTCGATGCTGATGTAACGCGCAACGTCGTATCCAGTCTTTTCGAGCAGCAGCGTTGTAAGGAGCCGGCTCATCCTGCCATTGCCATCGTTGAAGGGATGAATGCTAACAAAATCGAAGATAAAGCGGAGCGATATAAGGAGGGGATCGCAAACTTGGCGAGATAAAGCATCGTTGAGGGACTGGCAGGCTTCTTTAATAAGTCCCGGGGTTGCTAGAGCCGAAGGGGGCCTAAAGCGCACAAATCGATTACCTTGATCGTCAATGGAGACGATTTCGTTATCGCCATCTTTCCAATGGCCTCCATACGAGATTGCCGTGTGCGCCATGAGGTCACGATGCAACTGCAGAATGACCGATGGCGTTACGGGAATGGAATCGTGTTGCTCGTGAATAAGCGACAGCACATCTCGGTATCCAGCGATTTCTTCCTCTGCGCGGGAGCTTGGCTTGGCGGAATACGCCATGATCGCTTTGAGTCTTTTTTGGGTGGTAACAATTCCTTCAAGTCCGTTGGAGGATCGGGTGCTTTGGATCTTAGCCTCCTCCATTAGGGACGATAGAAGCTCGGGTTTGACTTGACTCAGAGCAAGCTGACGGCCTTTATGCTCGCGTATCGAGAGGAGGAGGTTGGTGATTGGAGTTGCTTCGAGTTCCGCTGGGACTGTGGTGTAATCGAACTGGCGCATGCGGCTCCTTTCGGTATCACGAACATACTTTCGGTATCATAATACCATTAAATGATACCGAAAGTATGTTCGTGATACCGAAAACTAGAAACCATGCTTCATAACTGCTTGGAAAGTTCGGATTTGACTATCTTATTGTCTTGATCTGTAACAGGTAGACGGTCGAAAGTGGGCTACGTGTTACAGATTGAGATCTTTTAGCCCTGGTTGCTCGTTCGTCTAAATCTATAACAGCTAGGGCCGAAAATCCCTGCTAGATGTTACAGATTGAGACAAACGGCTCGCTCAGGTCCGAGCCAAAAAAAGCCGCATGCGAACCCGTGGAGGGGCTCGTATGCGGCCGACAGGGGGTATGCGGCGGAAACTAGGCCATGAGCAGGCCGGTCTCTGCGACGTTCTTGTACCAGTACGCGCTCGCCTTGGGATAGCGCTTCTGGGTCTCAAAGTCGATGTAGAACAGGCCATAGCGCTTGTTATAGCCGTTGGTCCAGGAGAACTGGTCCTGCAGCGACCACACAAAGTAGCCGTCGACGTTCACGCCGCCGTCGATTGCCTTGAGGATCCACGCGAGATGCTGGCGCATGTAGTCGATACGAGGGGCGTCGTCGATAAAGCCGTCCTCAAAGTCGTCCTTATAGCCCATGCCGTTCTCGGTGATGTAGATCTTCTTGTAGTTGGGGTAATCGTTCTTAATGCGGAGCAGCAGGTCGTAGAGGCCCTCGGGATAGATGATCCAGTCCCAATCGGTGGTGGGTACGCCTTCGCGTACGCATGACTCGCCCACGCCCTTGAGGAACCAGCGAGAGGAGCCCTTGTCGCCGGTGCCATTGTGGTTGATGTCGTTTTCGCCCTCGGCGGCACGCAGGAACTGGCACTTGTAGGTGTTGACGCCCAGGCAATCGTTGTACTGTCTCTTATACACATCTGACGCTGCCGACGATCTTACGCGTGTAGATC
>URKV01000008.1 GCA_900548565.1 uncultured Collinsella sp. | reverse complement strand
CTACACGCGTAAGATCGTCGGCAGCGTCAGATGTGTATAAGAGACAGCTCCATAATGGCAGTCGCAATCTTGGTGCCGCCGATATCGACGGAGCAAACGTACTTGTTCTCCATGTCGCTCTCCTTAGGAGATATAAACAACTACAGGAAATGCGCCGTCAGGCTAGCCGTCACAGCGCGGTAAAGGTTTTCCAGGTGCCCGAGATCGCCGAGAAGCCGTGTGGCCATTGACCTAATGGGTCACGCCCGACCACTTGAGCCCCAAGATCGGGTGCCTGGGGAATCTTTACAGGAGACCGTTGTCCTGGAGGACCTTCTTAATCGCCTCGACATTCTCGCCGGTCATGGCCTTCACCGGGCGCGGCATGGTCGGGCTGTCGAAGATGCCCATGAGGTTCATAGCGGTCTTGAAGGCGCCGACGCCACCGGCATAGCCCTGGACGCCCGAGGTGACGTCCCAGATGTGCGAAATCTCATTGAGACGATCCTGCTCAGCCTTGACGGTAGCCCAGTCACCAGCCTGAGCGGCCTTCCACTGACGCACGTAGCCCTCGGGCTCAACGTTAGCGAGACCCGGGACGGAACCGTCGGCGCCACCGAGGTAAGCGCCGTCGACAACAACCTCGTGACCGGTGAGGATGCTCATCGGATGGCCGTTCTTCTCGTTCTCCTGAACGAGGTAGCGGAACGAGATGTCATCGCCCGAGGAATCCTTGACGCCGGCCAGGACGCCCTCGGCACCGAGCTTGGCAAGGAGCTTCCAGGGGAGCTTGGTGTGGACGCAGACGGGAATATCATAGGCAAAGATGGGCAGGTCGAGCTCCTCGTGAAGGATGCGGAAGTGCTCCTCGACCTCGGTCATGCCCTGCAGGGCATAGAACGGGCAGGTGGCGACAAGCGCGTCGGCACCCAGCTCCTGAGCGACCTTACCGTGCTCGATCATGCGCTCGGTCTCGGTGTCGATGATGCCGACCAGAACAGGAACGCGGTGGTCGACGATGCGCACGGCCTCGGCGATGATCTGACGGCGGCGCTCGTCGGTGGAGAAGACGACCTCGCCCGAAGAGCCCAGGAAGAACAGGCCATCGACGCCGGCATCGATCATGCGGTTGATGCTGCGCTCAAAGGAGGCAACATCGAGCTGGTGGTCTTCGGTATCGGGAACAACGACGGGAGGGATAACGCCGGTGAATTTCTGAGTTGCCACAAGAATCTCCTTAGTTGTCTGGCGGGCGGCCCTATGCCGCCCACTCTTGTTGGCAGTGTCCAGGCCGTCTAGGCCAAAGAACACGGGTAGAACGTTTGGTTAAAGAAGTCGACGACTTCGTTTTCGAACGCATTGATGCGCTCATGAGCGTATTTGGCATAAATGATATGCCTCCGGTCACACTCAAGACCGTTGAATACGGCAAGCTGGCCCTTGGGATCGCTCACGGCATCCATGAGCGATGTGCCCATGAGCACCGATCCGCGCACCCGAGACGACAGAGCCTCGAGGCCACCGGGAATTGGATTGGCAACCGCCGTGCAGGCAAGGCCCCGCTCGTCCAGAGCAGAAACCGCCAGCGCGACTCCACCGCCAAGGCCCTCGCCCCATGCAAAGATGCGGTCGGGGTCCATGCCATCAAGATTGCGCGCGACCTTCGCCAGCGCGCAGCCCCAACGGACGCGCCTGACAAAAGCGGGCGAAGCAATCCCCCGCTGCAGGTCGTCCGCACCAGCAACATCGTCATCCAGCGCGAGGACGGCATACCCCATGGCGGCAAATCTCGTCATGTGATGCCAGCCGCGCACAGGCCGATCGATGTCGTGGAACATCAGGCACAGCGGCACACGCTCAGATACTCGGGCACGACCAACAGGCTCAATCAAACGAGCGTGGACCGCATCGTCACCGAGTTCAAAGGAAACCTCCGAGTAACGGGCGCAGAGGTTAACAAAGTCAATCGCCGTAATGGCCAGGCCTTGAATCTCAAGATTCGAAGCGCATGTCTCTAAATCAGAAATATCTGCTTGGACATCACCGTGCCAGTCCCGATATTCTGCGAGCCTTGACGAAACCGTTCCAGGAATTCCCACGAGCCCGGGGACTATCAGCTCGTCAACATTGCTCTCGCACTTAGACATGAGCCTCCCCTCCCTCGCAGAAAAACGAAATGATCAGATCATCAAAGTCCTGAATCTCCTCGTGGCCAAAACCTTCAAAGAACTCATGACGCTTTTCACAGGTCAGGTTGTTGTAGACCGCAAACTGCGTCGCCGGCGGACAGACGATATCGGCTGTGCCCGTGCCAAACAGAACGGGGCATTTGACCATGGGGGCAAAGTTCTTGGAATCGAAGTACGCCAGCTTGGCATAGGCTTCCTCGATACGAGTCGAGTCCTCGTCAAACCAACGCGACCAATAGCGCAGACCCTCGTAGGCAATATCGTCGGCGTCCAGATCCCAAACCAGGCGGAAGTCCGATAAGAAGGGGTAGAGGATGGCCGCGCGGTCAACCAAATCGCTATTGAGCGCGCAGGTCGCAATACCCAAACCGCCGCCCTGCGATGCGCCGTTCACATACACGCGGGTAAGATCGATGCCCTCGAGCTCGCGAACGATACGGCACAGAATGCGGATATCCTGGTGCAAGCGGACATAGTAGAGATTGGCCGGGTCGCCGTCGATACCGGCGACGATATGGCCCGCGACCGTCGTGCCCTCAAATCCACCAATATCCTCGGAGGGGCCACCCTGGCCGGGGCAGTCGAGAGCAATGAGCGCCATGCCCATGCCCGCAAACGACGCCTGCTCAAACCAGCTGCGGCTCGCACCCGGATATCCATGGAACTGAAGCACCAGCGGCATGGGCTCCTCCGAGACCGGCTTGAGGTACTTGGCATGCAGGCGTGCACCACACATGCCGGTATACCAGAGGTCGAAAAACCGACAGGTCGCGGAATCCGCAACCGAAGCCGCCTCGATCGCGTAGTCGAGCTCGACGGTGTCGGCCTCGGCCATACGATCCTTCCAAAAGAGATCGAAATCCGATGGACGGGGCATAGCGCCTCGATATTCACCAAATTGCTGTTGTAGCTCTTGAGCACTTGGCATGGCTCGTGAACCCAACCTTTCGAAATCGCAACGGAGGTGCGCCCGGCAAGGGAACCGGGCGCACGGGAGGGAAAGCGAGGCTACTCGCCGAGCTTGGGATGCAGCAGCGACGGCGCAGCGCCGAGCAGCATCTTGGTGTAGGGGTCCTGAGGGTGCTGGAAGACCTGCTTGGCCTCGCCATGCTCGACGATCTTGCCGCCATTCATAACGATGATGTCGTCAGAGATATAGCGGACCGTCTGGATGTCATGGCTGATGAACACCATGGCCAGGCCGAGCTCCTTCTTAAGGTCGGTCAGCAGGTTCAGAATCTGCGCGCGGACCGAAACGTCCAGAGCCGAGGTGGGCTCGTCGGCGATGATGGCATCGGGGTTCAGCGAAAGGGCACGGGCAATTGCGACGCGCTGGCGCTGGCCGCCCGAAAGCTGGCCGGGAAGAACCTCGGCGGCGGAGCTGGGCAGACCGGTGAGCTCCAAGAGCTCCTTGACGCGCTTCTCCTGCTCGGCCTCGGTACCCAAGTTGTGGACGCGCATGGGGTCGAGCAGTTGCTCGCGAACGACCATGCGGGGGTTGAGCGCCGTGGCCGGGTTCTGGAACACGACCGAGATGACGCGGCCCATGTGGCGACGGTCCTCGGCGGTACGCTTGGTAACGTCCTTGCCCTTAAAGTAGACCTTGCCGCTCGTGGGGGCCTGCAGGCCGCACATGACGTTAGCGGTGGTGGACTTTCCGCAACCGGACTCGCCGACGATGCCGATGGTCTGTCCGGGCATGAGCTTAATCGTTACACCCTGGACGGCGTGAACCAGGTTGGGGTGCAGAATCGAGCCGGTACGGGTCCTAAAGGTGACGTGGACGTCATCAAGGAAGATGATCGGCTCGACGCCGTTGACTGCGGTCTCGCTCATCTACATCACCTCCGCGTGAGGGGTCAAACCATTTGCCTTGAGCACCTCGTCGGGGAGCTCGGAATAGAAGTGCTCGGTGCCGGGCACGCGCTTGAAAACCGGACGGGTGTCCAGGCCAATGCGCGGATGACTCGAGCGGGGCGCGAAGCGATCGCCCTTGGGGAAATCGCGCGGGCTCGGAACGGCGCCGGGCACCTGGTGCAGGCGGCCCGAACCGCTCTCGATGGACAGGACGGAGCCCAGAAGGCCGCGGGTGTACTCGTGAATCGGGTTGGTGAGCAGCTCCTTGGTGGGCGCCTGCTCGATAACCTGACCGGCGTACATAACCGTGATGTTATGGGCAACCTCGGCGACCAGCGCCAGGTCATGCGAAACGAAGATCATGGCAAAGCCGAGCTTGGCCTGAAGATCGTTGAGCAGCTTGATGACCTGCTTCTGGACGGTAACGTCCAGAGCGGTCGTAGGCTCGTCGCAGATGACCAGCTTGGGGTCGCGGGTAAGGGCCATAGCGATCAGAACGCGCTGACGCTGGCCACCGGAAAGCTCGTGCGGATAGCTCTCGAGCGTGCGCTTGGGATCGAGGCCGACGAGCTCCAGGAGCTCCTCGGCGCTGCGGGTTCCGCCGCGCTTGGTGAGCTGCTTCATCTGGGCAGAGATGAGCATGGAGGGGTTGAGCGAGGACAGGGCGTCCTGATAGACCATGGCGATATCGGTACCGCGCAGGCCGAACCACTCCTTCTTGCTCATCTTGAGCAGGTCACGGCCCTCCCAGAGGACCTCGCCGGAAAGGTGCTCGTCCTCATCGGTCAGGCCCATGATGGCCAGCGTGGTGATGGACTTACCGCAACCGGACTCGCCCACCAGGCCCATGGTCTGACCAGGACGGACGTCAAAGTTGACATGGTCGACGACGTTGATATCACCGTGATGCTCAAACTGGATGCAGAAGTCACGGACCGAGAGAATCGGTTCAACAGACTCGTCGGGCACATGGCGATCGTCACGCTTGAGCTCGACATCGCGCAGGGCGCCAAGGCGAGCGGAGAGGGACTGGGCCTGCTCCTTGTAGGCTCGAACGGGGTCGGAGACCAGCAGGTCGGCCTCGCGACGCTTGGAGGAATCGGTGGGATCCAGGGCGGCGGAGGGAGCAGCGGCCATGGCGTCGGTAATGCCCTCGGAGAGGATGTTGAGCGCCAGGCAGGTGATCATGATGGCCAGGCCCGGGAACAGCGCCTGCCACCAACGGCCGGCGAGCACGCCGCCGCGGGCGTCGGCGAGGATGTTGCCCCAGGTAGCGGTGGGCTCCTGGATACCAGCGCCGATGAAGGTCAGCGAGGCCTCGAAGATGATGGCGTCGGCGACCAGGGTAACGGTGAAGACCATGATCGGGGCGATGCAGTTACGCAGAACATGCTTGATCAAAATCCACGGAGCCTTGGCGCCGGAAACGATGACCGCGCGAACATAGTCCTCGCCGTACTCGGACACGATGTTGGCGCGCACGATACGGGCAATCTGCGGAGTGTACATAAAGCCGATGGCGAAGATGATCGACGGCACGGAGTTGCCCAGGATGGAGACAAAGACGGCCGCGAGGGCGATGCCCGGGATGGACATGATGATGTCCAGGATACGCATGATCGTCTCGGAGACGGCCTTGCGCGAAACCGCTGCAAGGGCGCCCACGACCGAGCCGCAGACCAGAGCCATGGCGGTGGCGCCAAAGCCGATAATCAGCGAGTAACGACCACCGTAGAGCATACGCGACAGAATGTCGCGACCCTTATCGTCGGTACCGAAGATAAATCCGTTGCCGGGAGCCTGGCGAGCCGTAAAGATCTCGACCGGGCTATAGGGGGCAAGAAGGGGCGCCAGAATCGCAGTCAGGGCGACCAGCACCAGCACGACGGCGGCAATCTTAGAAGACAACGTCATCTTCTTCCAGCCACCGAGCTTGAGCCCCTTGGAGGCAGCCTTCTCGAGCTGCTCGGTTTGCTTCTCTCGAATCTTTACCATAATCTACACCGTCCTGATGCGCGGGTTGATGAGCAGGTAGAGCATGTCAACCACGATGTTGATGATGATGAAGGCAAGAGCAACGACGATAACGACGCCCTGAACCAGGTTCGCCTCGTTGCCCTGAACGCCCTGCAGAATCGCAGTGCCCATGCCGGGGAGGTTGAAGATAACCTCGATGACGACGGCGCCGCCCATGAGGTAACCGATCTTAAGACCGAGGGTGGTGACCGGGGTGATCAGCGCATTGCGAAGAACGTTGATGCCGACGACGACCTTCTCGGGAACGCCGGCGCCGCGAGCCATACGGACATAATCCTTGTCGAGCTCCTCGACCATGGCGGTACGCACGATACGAGTCATCTGGCCCGTCAGCGGAAATGCCAAGGCGATAGCGGGCATGATCATACGTCCCAGATAGCCAACCGGATTCGTGGTGAAGTGAGGCAGAGCACCCGATGCCGGGAGCACCTTAAGGTAGGAAGAGAACAGCAGGATCAACAGAACGGCAAGCCAGAACGACGGGGTTGCCAGGCCGGCGATGGAAAAGACGCGGATCACTTGGTCCGGCCATTTGTCGCGATACAGTGCCGCGATGACGCCGAGCAAAAACGAAACGACCGCACCGATGGCAAGACCGATGAAGGTCAGCTGCATCGTGACGGGCAGGGCCGTGGAGATGCGCTTGGCAACGGAGTTGCGAGCAGCACCATAGGTGCCCATGTCGCCATGGATCAAATCGCCCATATAGCGCACGTAGCGCACGGGCCAGGGGTCGTCCAGACCATACTTCTCATGGTACTCGGCAACCGCCTCGGGCGAGGCACCGTCACCCAACGCCGTGTAGGCGGGGTCGGTCTTGGAGAACGACATAAGGAAGAACACCAGGACGGTGACGCCCAATGCCATGATCGGCAGCGCCACAAGACGCCTTCCAATCAAACGTAGCAAGTTGTTCACGTTCTCTCCCCTTTCTTTTGTCGGTAGGACCAACTGGTATATGAGTACGGATACTCATTACAAGACCCGAGCGACATCGTTGCCGCCCGGGTCTTTGTTTCAACTATGAGGATACGGTCCCAACGACCGACATCCTGCATACAGACTCAAGCGAGTCTTACGCCTTGACGGTCGCAACGCCCCTGAAGGACATGCTCGTCGTGCCGATGCCCTTGAAGCCATCGAGGGCCTCGCCGTTGGGCGCAGTGGACGGATCGTCCCAGGAAGCGGAGACGGTCTTGACGTGGACAACGGGGTACAGAACGGCGTTGTCGGCAATGATGTCGAAGCACTCGTTCCACTTCTTCTGCTGCTCGTCGCCCTCGGCGGCAAGAGCCTCGTCCATGAGACCGTGGAGCTTCTGCCACTCAGCGGACTCCTTCCACGGGCAACGGGTCTGCATCCAGACGTTGTCGCCGTACCACCAGTTGAGCAGCAGGTCGGGATCAGCGCCGAAGCAGGAAGGATCGCCAGGGGCAAGGAGGATATCGTAGGCCTCGCCGCCGTCGATGGCAGCGTAGGTGGCCGGCGAGGTATCGGTCTGGATGGTCACATCGAAGCCGAGAGCGTCGAGGTCGTTCTTGACCTGAGCGGCCATGCCCTTAATCTGCTCGTTGTCGGTGGTGCGCAGGGTGATGGCACCCGGGGTGATGCCAGACTCCTCGATGAGCTTCTTAGCCTTCTTGGCGTCGGTCTTGTACACCGTGGAAGCCTCATGATAGTTGGTGAAGCTCTTGGGCAGGTAGCAGCTGGCAGCAGTGGCAAGGCCGGCGAAGGTGTTGCTGACCATCTTCTCGGTGTCGAGCGCATACATGACGGCCTGACGGACCTTGACGTTGTTCCAAGGCTCCTTGGCGACGTTGAACATGATAAAGCGGGTGCCGAAACCCTGAACGTTATCGATCTTGCAGCCGGCGCTCTCGAGCTGGTCGACGGCATCAGCGGTAACGAGCTCCATAACGAGCGTGGAGCCCTCCTGCTGAGCGGTAACGCGAGCGGTGGGGTCGGTCAGGATGCTGTACTGGATCTTCTTATCCTCGGCAGCATACTCACCGTTGTACTCGGGGTTGGGAACCAGGGTGATCTCGGTATCGGAGATAGAGTCGTACATCCAGGGGCCGGAGCCGATCGGCTGCTTGGCGCGATCCTCCTCGGTCTGGGTGGCCGGGGTAACGCGGACGATGGCCAGACGATCCTTGAGCAGGGAGAAGTTGGGGACCTTGGTCTTGACCGTCACGGTGCTGGCGTCCTTGGCCTCGATGGACTCGAAGGGCTGGAAGAACGGAGCATAGGTAGCGGAAGCGGCGCAAGCAGTGTAGGAGGCAACGACATCGTCAGCGGTGACCTCGGTGCCATCGGAGAACTTGGCGCCCTTGCGGATGGTGACCTCGAAAGTGGTGTCGTCCACAGACTTGGGATCGTCGGTGGCGAGCTCGTTGAAGGTGCTGTAGTCGTGGTAATCGATGCCGTAGAGGCCCTCGACGACGTGCCAGTTAGCACCCAGGCCCACAGCGGAGCCGGTGCTGGCGGGATCGAAGCTGGACGGAGCGTAAGCGGAACCAGCGGTGATCACGCCGCCGCCACGGTTAGCGGAATCGGTGGAACCGGAAGCGGAACCCTCGTCGTTAGAGCTGCCACCGCAGCCGGTGAGACCAAGCCCTGCGACAGCAGCGACGCTGCCGGTGAGGCCGAGGAACGAACGCCTGGACATACCCTTGTTGATGATGGCCATGTCTTCTCCTATCAATAGAGAATCTTACTCGGGAGCATCTAGACTTGCCCCCGCGCAACTTGCGGACGATATATACCTTACCTACCGACGAACCCAACTGAGGTGCCGCGCTCGGCGACCGATACATACATACGCTTGAACGGTATTTACTACCGTTCACCGAATTCGTTGACAAACGATTCGCCAGACAGTATGTATCGGCGAGGTGAGATATCAGTCTTCGTCAACCCGCAGGATAGCAGGGTTTTCGCTTGGGTTAGTCAAACGTTTTAGCGTTAATAAAACCCGAAACCAGCAGGCAATCATGGCGAAATAAATGGTTGAAAATCGCGCAATCATGTATATCAGTTGTTTAGGCTCGTGTTTAGCTATCGGAATGGCCAGCCGCCGCCTCGGCGCGCTCGGCATTCCACGCAACGAGCGCCTCGTGGACCGCCTTGGCAACATCGGCAGGTATGCCGCGAACTTCCGCGATCTCTTGCTCGCTCGCCGCGCGCAAACGCTTCATCGAGCCAAAATGGCGCATAAGGGCACGTTTTCTGGTGGGTCCCACGCCTGGAACGTCATCGAGTACCGAAACTGTCATGGCTTTATCACGCAACTCACGATGGAATGTGATTGCAAAACGGTGCGATTCATCGCGCACCTGTTTAATTAGATAGAGCGAAGCAGACCCGGTCGGCAGCACGACGGGAGTCTCGTCCCAAGGCACGAAAACCTCCTCATCGGCCTTTGCCAAGCCACAAACTGGTATATCGAGCCCAAGAGCCTCAAGTTGCTTGATCGCAGCGGTCAATTGCGGCTTACCGCCATCGACAACGAGCAAATCGGGGCGCGAGCCAAAGCGCTCGTCGGCCATGCGCTCGGGAGCATAGCGTCGTCCCAAAACCTCGGACATCGACACGAAGTCGTTTGCCTCGTCCAATTCGGCCTGAATTTTAAAACGACGGTACTGGCTCTTGTCGGCGCGTCCGTTGGTAAACACCACCATCGAGGCGACGGTAAAGGTTCCATGCAGCGTCGAGATATCGAAGCACTCGATACGCATCGGCGGCGCCGGCAGCGCCAGCGCGCTTTCGAGCTCCAGGAGCGCTTGATTGGTGCGGTCGTCAGCGTACCCCGTTCGCATCATGTAGCGCATGAGGGCATGGCGCGCATTTTTGGATGCCATATCGAGCAAACGGTGCTTTTCGCCACGCTGCGGCCTATGGAGATGGCAGGAACGCTCGCGCTTGCCTGCAAGCCACTCCCCCAGCGCCTCCGCATCCTCAAGCTCGACAGAGAGGTTTATCTCAGCTGGAATATCAGCCGTCTCGTCGTAATAGCGCTTAAGAAAGCCCGACTGGAGCTCTTCCTCGTCAACATCAAGACCCTTGTCGAGAATGAACTCGCAGGTGCGAACTGTTCGGCCCTCACGCACGACAAAGACGCAAGCGGCAGAGATGGTCTCCTCGCGATAGAAACCGATGACATCGATATCGACACTGGAGGGAAAAACGACTTGCTGACGGTCGTCCAGACCCCTGATGACCTCCAAACGACGCTTGACGCGTGCCGCGCGCTCAAAATCGAGTGCCTCGGCGGCATCCGCCATCTCGGAAGTCAGCTCGTCGACGACATCCTTGCGATGGCCCGACAAAAAGCGCTCGACACGCTTGACGTTCTTGGCATAGTCTGCCGGGGAAATCGCGCCGACACACGCACCCGGCCCGCGCCCGACATGGTAGTCGAAGCAGGGACGCCCGTTTTGTGCGCAAATCATATTGACGATGTCTTCCTCGCCCTTGTGGGACTCGATGATACGGCGACAACGACGCCACTCCGCACAGGATGCAGAGCAGATGGGGATAACCTTGCGCAGCGTATCTATCGTCTCACGTGCCGCACGGCTATCGGTATAGGGTCCAAAATAGCGCGTTCCCGGCTTATGACGCTCACGCGTGTATTTGATAGCGGGATACAGGTCGCCCTTTGTAATGGCGATAAAGGGGTAGCTCTTGTCATCCTTGAGGTCGACGTTAAAGTACGGATGGTACTGGCCGATCAGGTTGCGCTCGAGTACAAGCGCCTCATGCTCGGTTTCGACAACGATGTAGTCAAAGCTCGCCACCAGCTGCATCATCAGCGGGATCTTTTGACGCTCATCCTGCAGCGTCACGTACTGGCGCATACGGGAACGCAGGTTTTTCGCCTTGCCAACGTAGATGACATCGCCCTTGGCATCCTTCCAAAGGTAGCATCCGGGCTGCGTGGGAACGCGCGAAACCTGCTCGGCGAGTGTTGGAATGTTGTCGTGACCGGCCACACGCACCTACTTGCGACGAAGCAGCGCCGAGACCTCGGGCATCTTAAGGACGACGGCAAGGCCAAAGGTAACAGCAAGCGAGACGACACCGGCAACGCAAACGTAGCCAAGAGTAATCAGAATCGAGCCGCCAAGTGCGCCGACAAAGTGCTCAAGCGCCCACATGACGCCGGCGCCTGCGGCAGCACCCAGGCCACCGAGCAAAAGGCCAAAGAAACCGCCATGCAGGATAGATTTGACCTGAAGACCACGCAGACGACGACGCAGCCACCACAGCGAACAACCGACCAAGATCACGTAGTCGACGACATACGAAAGCGCGATTGCCGGCATACCGAAGCCCAGCACAACGCCAAACAGCAGAACCGAGCCGGCCTGGCCGATGGCGGAATACAGGCAATAGCGGCTATAGGGCTTCATGTCGAGCAAGGCAGAGAAGCTCTTCTGCATCAACACGACCACGCCGTAGAGCGGCAGCGAGAACGCCAGGTAGACAAGGAACTCGGACACCAGCGCCACGCCGGACTCATCAAACTTGCCGGCACAGTAAATCATGTTGAGCGGACGCGCGAAGACAATCAGGTACAGCGCGAACGGAATCAGGAAGAACAGCATCTGGGCGACGCCACGCGAAATGCCCGTGCGAACGCTGTCGTAATCCTTCTCCTGTGCGTCGTGAGAGAGCTCGGTATAGAGCGCCGTCGAAAGCGAGGCGGCAATCAGCGCGTAGGGCAGCGTGTACCACAGGCGCGCATAGGCGATGACGGAAGGACCAGTCTCGGGCTGGACCACCAGCGCGGCAGCGTTGGTGATAGAAGTCGAGACAAACATGCACACCGTGGCGAGCAGCGTCGGGATACCGAGCGCAATCGTCTGGCGCAGCGCGGGGTCCTTAAAGTCGATATGGATATGGGGATGCACGCCGTGCTTGCCAAGCGCGGGGATCTGACATGCCATCTGAACAAAGACACCGAGGGTCGTACCGGCCGCAATTAAGATGATGCCGGCACGTTCGCCAAACTGTGCGGACACGGGCGCAAAACCCATAAAGCTCGCAATGACGATCACATTGTTGAGGACCGGGGCAAACGTCGACCAGAAGTAGTCGCGGTGTGCGTTGAGAACGCCCGAAAACACCGAGCCCAAACCATAGAACAGAATCTGGATGGCAAAGAAACGGAACATGAACGCAGCGGTATCCATGCTGCCGCCGTCACCCGAAAGGAACGATTGCGTCCAGATAAAGCCCGGGGCGAACACGGTCCCCAGCAACGAAATGCCACCCAGCACCAAAAGCAGAATGCCGAGCAGGTTGCCCACGTACTCGTTCGAGGCCTCGCGACCCTGCTCACGCCTCACGCCCATGTACACGGGCAAAAACGCCGTCACGAGCATGCCACCCATCACGAGTTCGTAGAGCATATTGGGCAGGTTGTTGGCGACCTGATAGGAGGACGAGAGTAGCGACATGCCGATAGCGGCCGCCATTGCCCACGTGCGGATAAAACCGGTAACGCGAGACACGATGGTCAGGATGGTCATAAGCCCAGCGGAACGACCAACCGTGGAGTAGTCCGACGAACCCATATCGTCTACGTCGTCCTGAGAGTCCTCATGAATCTCATCTTGTGGCAGTAAATCGTCCGCGACGGCATAGGAGCCGGTCATCGCAAAGGGATCGTCAACCAAAACGGCGTCATCAGCAGGTGCGGCGTCATCGCTGTTCGGCATGTTGTTACCGGATACGGCATCATCATCGAATATGGCGTGGTCGCCAAACACCGTGTCAACTTCTTTGGCGGCGACGGTTCGGGCAGAAAACGACAGAGGGTCCCAATCGTCATCACCGTCGATGGCCACGCCCTCGACGGGATCGATCGAACCAAGCGGCGACCATTCGTCATCCGAAAGAAGCGGTTCGCCATCATCATGAGTCGCGGGCTTGGCAAAACGAGCGGCAGGAGCGCTCTGCGGCGTGCTCTTTCCCTGGGCTGCCATCAAAAACACCGCCGTCTCATCGGGACGCGGCACACGAGGAGCCTCGGAAGCGATCGGCATCACACTGGCGCTAGATTGAGCGGCGGCCAAAAAGACAGCCGTCTCATCGGGACGAGCCGAAGAAAGAACCGTACGGGGAAGCGCCGTGCCGGCACCGGCGGCACGCAAGTACACGGCCGTCTCGCCCGGGTCAGCGGCAGCGGACCAAGCGTTTCGAATCTCGTCATCGAACGAAGCGGCCTCTGGCGCGGGAGCCTGAGGAGCCGACCCTTTTGCAAAGTGAGCTCCGGACTTTGATTCTTCCTGCGGCATCGCTCAGTCCTCTCTCGTGATCGGGGCAACCGTCGCCCCGCAAAATGCAACTAAGTCATCGGGAGCAAGCTCAAGCTGATAGCCGCGCTTGCCGCCCGAGATAAAAATGGTATCCCAAAGGACGCATGTCTCATCGATCAGCGTCCGGAAGCGTTTTTTCATACCGACCGGGCTGCAACCGCCGCGGACATACCCCGTCGCGGCAAGCAAATCTTTGACATGCATCATGGTCAGCGACTTTTCGCCTGCGGCGCGCGCGGCGGCCTTGAGGTCGAGCTCGTCGGCAACAGGAATGCAGCACACGACATGGTCGTTGGACGGCGTCGTGCAGACCAGGGTCTTAAATCCCTGACCAGGCTCCTCGCCAAGCTGCTCAGAAATCGCGACGCCCAGACCTGACGATTCATCGCCATCGTCTTCGTACGTATGGAGAACATAGGAGA
Source organism: uncultured Collinsella sp. (assembly GCA_900548565.1). Taxonomy (GTDB): domain Bacteria; phylum Actinomycetota; class Coriobacteriia; order Coriobacteriales; family Coriobacteriaceae; genus Collinsella. The sequence continues at coordinate 11,503 of URKV01000008.1, read as the reverse complement.
TGCCGGCGCTTTCCAGCTCGCGCATCGCATTGGTTTTTGGCGTCTTAACAGCCTTTGCCATGGCACATCCTTTCCCTCGCAGAGCGACACAAGGATTAAGTATAGGGCCAATTCCGCCGCATATGCCATCTCGACACACAGAAGCGCCACCGAATCAGAAGGAATCGGTGGCGCGTCGGTACTGCAACGTCTCTTTACTGCGCGTCGAGCTGCGCCTGACGCTCCCGGTCACGCTTGAGCAGCGGCGCCAAGAACTTGCCCGTGTAGCTCTGCGAACATGCCGCGACTTGCTCCGGCGTGCCTGAGACCACGACGGTTCCGCCGCCATTGCCACCCTCGGGGCCCATATCGATCAGGCGGTCGGCAACCTTGATGACATCAAGGTTGTGCTCGATCACCAGAACCGTGTTGCCCGCATCGACCAGGCGCTGCAACACGTCGAGCAACTGGCGAACATCCTCAAAATGAAGGCCGGTTGTGGGCTCGTCCAAAATGTAGAACGTCTTGCCTGTCTGACGACGATGAAGCTCCTTGGCGAGCTTCACGCGCTGCGCCTCGCCGCCCGAAAGCGTCGTAGCGGGCTGACCCAAGCTCACATAGCCTAGACCCACGTCATATAAGGTCTGCAGTTTGCGCTTAATCTGCGGGATATTCCCAAAGAAAGCCAATGCTTCGGTGACACTCATGTCGAGCACGTCCGAGATTGTCTTGCCGCGGTAGGTAACCTCGAGTGTCTCGCGGTTATAACGCTTGCCGCCACATACCTCACAGGGGACATAGATATCGGGAAGGAAGTGCATCTCGATCTTGATCTGGCCATCGCCCTTGCACGCCTCGCAGCGACCGCCGCTTACGTTAAAGGAGAAACGTCCCGGTGAGTAACCGCGCGCCTTCGACTCCGGCGTGCTTGCAAATAGCGCGCGCAGATCATCCCACAGGCCAATATAGGTCGCAGGGTTCGAACGCGGCGTGCGACCGATCGGTGACTGGTCGATATCGATTACCTTATCGATGCACTCGATGCCCTCAATCTTCTTGTACGGCCCCACGGGACGCGTCGAACGATGGATGGCATTCGTAAGCGCGGGCGCAATCGTATCGGTGACCAGGGAGCTCTTGCCCGATCCCGAAACACCGGTAACGACCGTGAGCGTACCGAACTCAATCTTGGCGGTAACGTTTTTGAGGTTATTAGCGCGGGCACCCGTGATCTTAAGACAGCCGCGGCCGGGCTTGCGGCGCTCATCGGGCACGCGGATCATCCGCTTGCCGGTCAAATAGGCGCCCGTCATGGAATCGGGGCACGCCATGATATCGGCAGGCGTTCCCGCGGCGACCACGTGACCGCCGTTAACGCCCGCACCGGGACCCATATCGATCACGTAGTCGGCAGCGCGAATGGTATCTTCGTCGTGCTCGACGACGATAACGGTATTACCGATATCGCGCAAGCGCTCGAGCGTCCTGATCAGGCGCTCGTTATCGCGTTGGTGAAGGCCGATCGACGGCTCGTCCAGAATGTACAGAACGCCCATGAGGCCGGCGCCGATCTGCGTCGCCAGGCGAATACGCTGGGCCTCGCCGCCGGAAAGCGTCGCCGAGGCGCGATCGAGCGTCAGGTAGTCGAGTCCGACATCGACCAAAAAACGCAGGCGCTCCAGGATTTCCTTGACGATGCGCCCGCCGATAAACTGCTGACGCTCGGTAAGCTCCAGGCCCTCAAAAAACTCGAGCGACTCGCGACACGACAGGCAGCAGACATCGTAAATGGACTTGCCGCCCACGGTGACGGCGAGCATCTCGGGACGCAGGCGGGCACCGTGACAGCTCGAGCATGGCTCTTCACGAATGTATTTCTCCAAGCGAGCCCTGGTGTTCTCGTTCGTCGTCTCGCTGTAGCGCTCGTACAGGATGTTGCGCACACCCGAGAACTTCGTGTCCCACTGGCTGCGACGCCCATCGAGCTTTTGATAGTCGACCGAAATCTCCGTGTCGCCCATGCCATCCAAAAACGCACGACGTACCCGCGGGGGCAGGTCCTCCCATGGCGTATCGGCACTTACCTTAAAGTGTTTGCAGACCGCAGCAAAAATCTGCGGATAATAGTTGGAATTGCCGAACAGGCTGCCAAAGACTCCGTCGGCAATCGACTTTGAGGGGTCTTCAATCAGTGCCTCGGCATCGACTGTCTTTTTAAAGCCCAGGCCATCGCACTCGGGACATGCACCATAGGGCGCGTTGAACGAGAAATCGCGCGGCTGCAGGTCGTCGATGGAATGCCCGTGCTCCGGGCACGCCAGTGCCAGCGAATACTCCAGCAGCTCGCCCTCGGTTCCCTCGGGAGCGTCGCGGTCGGGCAGCATGTACACGTTCACGTTACCGTGCGCCAGTGCCGTCGCCTGCTCAACGGACTCGGCAATGCGACCCAGGGAGTTCTCCCGAATCACGATACGGTCGACCACGACCTCAATGTCGTGTTTGAACTTCTTGTCCAGGTCGATAGGGTCGTCAAGCGAGCGCACCTCGCCGTCGACGCGCACACGGCTAAAGCCCTCCGCACGCAGGTCCTCAAACAGCTTGGCATATTCGCCCTTGCGTCCACGAACCACCGGCGCCAACACAAACGCGCGACGGCCCTCCCCCGCCGCCAGCACCTTATCGGCGACCTGATCGGTCGTCTGACGCTCAATGACACGACCGCACTCAGGACAGTGCGGCGTTCCCACGCGAGCAAACAGCAGACGCAGATAGTCGTAAATCTCGGTTACGGTGCCCACCGTCGAGCGTGGGTTTTTGGACGTCGTCTTCTGATCGATCGACACAGCCGGCGACAGGCCGTCAATCGAGTCCAGATCGGGCTTATCCATCTGGCCCAAAAACTGACGCGCATAGCTCGAAAGGCTCTCGACGTAACGGCGCTGGCCCTCGGCATAGATGGTATCGAACGCCAGTGAGCTCTTGCCCGATCCGGAAAGACCGGTTATGACCACGAGCTGGTCACGCGGAATGGAAACATCGATATCGCGCAGGTTATGCTCGCGCGCGCCGCGAATAACGATAGAAGAATCAGACATGGAAGCTCCTTGCCTCCTACAACTTCAAATCACACTGAGGATGAGTTTAGCGCACTCCACGCGCACAGATGTTCGCAATACAAGATTCGCAGACCTTTTGCGTTGTCTGATGCCGCAGGCTGCACGCTCGGTCCGTACGTTCGAATACCGTCGATCGCCTGCCACGCATCATGAATGACTCCCGCTCGCAAACGAGGGTACAATGGCGCCGTGTCACACCGCGGGGCTCCGGCCCCAACATATACAAAGGAGTCAAACATGGGTTGCGAGCACGCACAGGCAGCCGGCGGGCAAACGGCACCGTCGCAATTTGAGGAGAATACGCTGTCCGAGGTCAAGCGCGTTATCGCCGTGCTTTCCGGTAAGGGCGGTGTCGGCAAGTCATTCGTCACCGGCGCCATCGCCACGGAGCTTTCCCGCCACGGTCACAAGGTCGGCGTCCTCGATGCCGATATTACCGGCCCCTCTATCCCTAAGATGTTCGGCATGAGTGGACGTCACGTCCATGCCCTCGGCAACCTTATGCTGCCCGAAATCTCCGAGCGCGGCGTCAAGGTTATGAGCTCTAACCTGCTGCTCCAAAACGAAACCGACCCCGTCCTCTGGCGCGGTCCGGTTATCGCGGGTGCCATCAAGCAGTTCTGGAGCGAAACCTCATGGGGCCCCATCGACTACCTCCTGGTCGACATGCCTCCGGGAACGGGCGACGTCGCCCTCACGGTCTTCCAGTCGCTGCCCGTCGATGGCATCGTCATCGTCACGAGCCCGCAGGATCTGGTCTCGATGATCGTCGCCAAGGCGGTCAACATGGCCGAGAAGATGAACGTCCCCATTCTGGGAATCGTCGAAAACATGAGCTATATCGAGTGCCCCGATTGCGGCAAGAAGATCGAAGTCTTTGGCAAGAGCAAGCTCCCCGAGGTCGCCGAGCGTTACAACCTCGAGATCCTAGGGCAGCTTCCCATCAATCCGGCACTCGCCGAGGCCTGCGATAAGGGCGAGGTTGAGACCGCGTTGCCCGATGGCATGCTGCCCCAGGCCGTCTCTGCCGTCGAAGCCATTGCCCCGCACGAGACCGCCGAGGCCTAAGTGAACACAAACGCCTCCTATGACGTCTTGGTAATCGGCGGTGGGGCCTCGGGTCTCGCCGCCGCCATTACGGCCGCACGCGCAGGCAAAAGCGCCTGCATCGTTGAGCGCGATGTTGCCTGCGGCCTTAAACTCCTTGCGACCGGCAACGGCCGCTGCAACCTTTCCAACGAATCAATTGATTTCCAGCGGTACAACCACCCCGCATTCGTCGAATCCGTCATGGGTCCCCAGCCTGAGCAAGAACTCGGCAGTTTCTTCTCCTCGCTGGGCATCATGACGACCTCCGAGGAGGGCCGGCTGTATCCGCGCTCCCTTCGTGCCGAATCGGTGCGCGATGCGCTTCTCAACGCTTGCAATCGCCTGGGCATCACCTTGATCTGTGGAGCAAACGTTGCCTCGGCGCACAAAGCCCCCGAGGGCTGGGCACTCCAAATAGACCGTCCCGCGCGAGCACTCAAGGCAAAAAAGCACGACGACCGAAAATCGGAACTCCGCTCGCTTCGAAAGGCGCTCGCCGACACCCCTCGCACGAACGAGACGCTGCAGGCAAAGGCCGTAATTATCGCTACGGGCGGCAACCCTGCCGACATCGCGAAGACGTTCAATCTTCCCCTCACACCGCAGCGCCGCGTCCTCTGCCCCGTGTCGGCATCGGTCTTCGGCGACCAAACTGCGCTCAAGACGCTGGATGGCCTGCGCGTCCGCGCCCGTTTGATGCTCACCCGCAATCACGAGGAGCTCTGGCGCGAAGACGGCGAAGTGCTCTTCCGAACCTTTGGTATCTCGGGCGTTGCCGCCTTTAACCTCTCCCGTCGCGTCCAACGCGGCGACACGATTCTGCTCGACGTTTTCCCCGACCTCTCCAAAGACGAGTTGCTCGATATGCTCAACCAGCGAGTTGAGTTGCTCGGCGGCTTTTCGCCCCGCGACCCCCGCTGGCTCGACGGCATGCTCGCCCCGCAGCTCTCTCACGTTGTCTGCGCCGCATTCGAACAGTGCCACCCCGGGTCGTACGACGTCATCCATCTGGTCTCAATCCTCAAGCACTTTAAGCTGCTCGTCGAGGGAACGACAGAGGAGCGTTCGGCCCAGGTCACGCGCGGCGGCGTGCCCATTGAGAGCCTCTCAGCTCCCAACCTCTGCGTGAGCAACGCGGCAGACACCCCACTTTACATCTGTGGCGAGGCGCTCGACATCGATGCCGATTGCGGCGGTTTCAACCTTGCGTGGGCTTGGATCTCGGGTATTCGCGCTGCAAGCAGCCTATAGCCGCGCAGTCTATAATCAAAACGCATTCGGGCCGTCTGGGACACCGGGCGGCCTCTTTCTTGCATCTAAGGAGACCTCGATGATCGAAATCACCCAAGTCCACGCGTCGCTCGATGAGGCCGGCGATGAAAAAGCTTGCCTCATCGTTGGCAAGCGAGTCGTCAAACGTGTCCTACGTTGCAAAGACTCCGAGATCAAGTCCATCGAGCTCCACCGCAAGTCCATCGATGCCCGCAAAAAAAGAGACGTTCATTTCATCCTGAGCTTTCGTGTTGAGCTGACGAGCCCAGACATCGAGCAGACAGTGCTCGGCAGCGTGGCCGAGCGCGACCGCTCACACGTGCGCACGATAGACGACAATGAGCCTTCATTCCCCTCCCCCGTTTCCGGCGCACCCAAAGAGCGCCCTGTCGTCGTCGGTGCCGGATGCGCTGGCCTTTTCGCCGCACTCACCCTTGCCGAAGCGGGCCTGAAGCCCTTGCTTATCGAGCGCGGCGACCCCGCACTTCGCCGCTCGGAAGCGATTGATCTCTTTCTTAAGGAGCGCACCCTCGACCCCGAAAGCAATATCCAATTTGGCCTCGGCGGCGCAGGGACCTTCTCGGATGGCAAGCTCAACACGGGAACCAAGAATCCTGCCCATCGACTGATTCTCGAGACCTTCGTCGAAGCGGGCTCACCTCGCGACATCCTGTGGGACGCCAAGCCGCACATCGGCTCCGACATCCTCCCCACCGTCGTCACCAACATTTCCCAGCGCATCGAGCAGCTCGGTGGAACCGTCCGCTATCGAACAAAGCTCGTCAATATTCGAACCGATGAATCTGGCGCCATCACCGGCGTCGATGTCCAAACGCCCCAAGAAACCGCAAGCGAGACAATCACCACAAAGCACCTCATTCTCGCCTGCGGCCATTCCGCCCGCGACGTATTCGATCTTCTCAAAGAACATAACGTTGCCCTCGCGCAAAAGACCTTTGCCATGGGTGTGCGCATCGAGCATCCACAGTGCGACATCGACCGTGCCCAATATGGCCCTTCGGCGGGGCACCCGGCACTCGGAGCAGCCCCCTACAAGCTTGTCGCCCATCTCCCCAACGGCCGCAGCGTGTTCTCGTTTTGCATGTGCCCTGGTGGACAGGTTGTCGCGGCTTCTTCCGAGCAGGGCCATCTGTGCGTCAACGGTGCCAGCCTCAATGCCCGCGACGGGCGCAACGCAAATGCCGCCCTACTCGTTAACGTCACACCTGACGACCTTCCCGGCGATGATCCGCTCGCGGGCATTGAGCTTCAGCGCGCCTGCGAGCGAGCCGCCTATCGCCTGGGTGGCTCCAACTGGAACGCGCCGGCACAGCTCGTCGGAGATTTCCTTGCTAGGCGCGCCAGCACGGCACCCGGAAAGGTAAAACCAACCTATCCACTTGGCGTGACCTGGACGGCGATCGACGATGCCCTCCCGCAGCATATCGTCGAATCGCTTCGTTTGGGAATCCCCCTGCTCGGTAAGAAACTGCGTGGCTACGACCGCCCCGATGCGGTCCTCACTGGCGTGGAGACGCGTTCGAGCTCCCCAGTCACCGTCACCCGCGATCGAACATGCCACGCCGTGTCGACTCCGGGCCTTTACCCTTGCGGCGAGGGCGCCGGATATGCCGGCGGCATCATGAGTGCCGCCACCGACGGCATCCGTTGCGCTGAGGCGCTGATAGCAGACCTCTAGTGCACGGACTCCCGTGTCCAAACGACACAGGCCCCGAGCTCCGCAAGGAACTCGGGGCCTGTTTGCCACTTCCCGAATCGTGCACCCTAACGTTTTCTGCCCGAAGCAAAGGTAGAGCCCTTGCGAGCCTGCGAACGCAAACGCTCGATTGTTTCGTCCTCAGATGCACCCTCAAGCATCGCCCGAATCTGAACGACGGCATCGCGCAGACGTGCCGCCTCCTCAAAGTCCATGGCGGCGGAAGCGTTACGCATGTCTTCCTCCATGGTCTCGACAATCCGCACGAGCTCGTCATGCGGTAACCCTTCCAGCTGCTCGGCAAGCGTCTGCTCGGGTGCCACCGTCTCCGGCGCGGCGCCCTCGCCGTTTTCGTCGGGTGTATAGAACGCACCGTGACCCAGCGAATCGCCTCTCGAGCGCCCCTTCGAGCCCACGGTCTTTTCGGCCTCGGCAATAAAGTTCGAAATGTCGTTAATGGCCTTGCGGACCGTCTTGGGCACAATGCCATGCTCTTCGTTATATGCCATCTGAATCTCGCGACGGCGCTGCGTCTCCTCGATGGCTTCTTTCATCGAGTCGGTCACAACGTCTGCGTACATGATGACCTCGCCGTCGGCATTACGGGCCGCACGGCCAATCGTCTGAATCAACGAACGGCGATTGCGCAAGAAGCCTTCCTTGTCAGCGTCGAGAATTGCCACCAGCGAGACCTCGGGAAGGTCTAGACCCTCGCGGAGCAGGTTGATGCCAACGAGAACATCAATCTTTCCCTCGCGCAGCGTTCGCAGGATCTCGACACGGTCCATCGTCGCTGTATCGGAGTGCATGTAATTGACCTTAATGCCGGCATCAAGCAGATGGTCGGTCAGGTCCTCGGCCATGCGCTTGGTGAGCGTGGTCACCAGCACGCGCTCCTTGCGGGCAACGCGCTCGCGAATCTCGTCCTCAAGATCGTCAATCTGCCCACGAACCGGACGCACATCGATCTTGGGGTCGAGCAGACCGGTCGGACGAATGATCTGCTCAACGTCGTTCTGGCTCACCCGCAGCTCATAGTCGCCCGGCGTGGCCGAAACGTAGATGAACTGGGGAATCCTCGCCTCAAACTCATCGAAACGAAGCGGGCGGTTATCGAGTGCCGAAGGCAGGCGAAAACCATGCTCCACCAGCGTCACCTTACGCGAGCGGTCACCTTCGTGCATGCCGCGGATCTGCGGCACCGTTACATGGCTCTCGTCGATGATGCAGAGCATGTCCTTAGGAAAGTAATCGATCAGGGTAAACGGCGGCTCGCCCGGTTTTCGACCGTCCAGATGACGCGAGTAGTTCTCGATACCGTTACAAAAACCCATGGTCTCGAGCATCTCGAGATCATAGTCGGTGCGCTGCTGCAGACGCTGTGCCTCGAGCAGCTTATCGGTCGCCTTGAGCTCGGCCACACGCTTCTCGCACTCTTCACTGATTGATTTCAGAGCCGCTTTGACCTTAGGCTTCTCAGTCACGTAGTGCGAGGCCGGCCACACGGGAATGGCCTCGTACTCACGCAGCATCTCGCCGGTGACCTCATCGATTTCAGCGATAAGCTCGACCTCGTCGCCAAAGAACTCAAACCGCAACGGATGCTCGGCATAGGGCGGATACACGTCGACGACATCGCCGCGCACGCGGAAGGTGCCACGTGCCAAATCATAGTCATTGCGATCGTACTGGATATCGATAAGCGCATGGATAAAGTCATCGCGCTCGAGCGGCACTTTCTTGTCGACATTCGGCGCCAGCCCCGCATAATCCTCAGGAGAGCCAATACCATAGATGCAGGACACCGATGCGACGACGATCACATCGCGTCGAGAGAGCAGCGAGGCGGTCGCCTGATGGCGCAGCATCTCGACCTCTTCGTTAATCGAGGAATCCTTCTCGATATACGTATCGCTTTGCGGCACATACGCCTCGGGTTGATAGTAATCGTAGTACGACACAAAATAGACCACGGCGTTGTCAGGGAAGAATTCCTTGAGCTCGCTCGCGAGCTGAGCGGCAAGCGTTTTATTGGGAGCCATGACCAGCGTCGGCTTCCCCAGGGCCTCAATAGTCTTAGCCATCGTGAAGGTCTTGCCCGAACCAGTCACGCCCAGCAAAACCTGATAGCGATCTCCATCCCTCACGCCCTGTACAAGCGACTCAATGGCCTTAGGCTGGGAACCAGCGGGCTCGTATGGGGACACGACCTTAAACGGCACCTCAGAGCCCTCAACGCCAAAACGCTTGAGTTCTCCTCCAACACGCTCAACTTCAAATTCCGCCATTGATACTCCTAACTCATATATCTGCAGCATACGCAGGCGGCAGGCCTAGTCCTATACGAACCGATCGGGATAGAGCGTCTTATATCGAACCCAGGCATTATTGACGCGAATCAGATACGCCTGCGTCTCGGGAAAGGTAATCGCGTTGTGAAGCGATGTGTCCTGCTGTGCCCAACCGTCTACATTGCCCATGCCGGCGTTATATGCGGCAATAGCGCTGTCCGTCGACCCGTTAAAATACGTTAGAAGATACGAAAGATACGCACAGCCAAACTCGATGTTCGTAGCGGGATCGTTAAGATTGTCGGCTGAATACTCACTACCATCGACAAGACCCAAGGCAATCATATCCTGGGCAGTCTCAGGCATCAGCTGCATCAATCCCCGAGCGCCCTGATTCGACTCAGCCTCGGGATCCCAATTCGATTCCGACTTTATGACAGCACACACCAAATACGGATCAAGATTGTGCGAAATGCTCGATTGCTTTACGTACGCCTCGTAGTCAATCGGATACAACGGCTTAAAGAAGGCGGCAGGAGCATACGAGTAGACGAGCGAAATAAGGCCAAAGACGAACACAACGGCAAGTGGCGCCACGCGAAACCACGTAAAGAAACGTGTCCTAGACATCGGCCTCCTCCTTATCCACTACATCCCCGAAGCCATGGTGCACAAGCCATGCGTCCAGTTGTTCAAAGAGCGAGTTGTCGCCCGCCGCATTATCGATTACCGTCGTAGCGAGATTGCAAAGTGAAGCCTCATCAGGTTGGCATGCAGACCGCGCATCAAAATCAGTGGGCTCCATACCACGATGAATGGCACGCCCGCGACGAACTGCTAAAGGAGCGCTGATAACCAGAATTTCATCAGCCAGGCCAAAAGCATCCTCAAAACCAGTCGGGGCAGAAACCTCGACCACCGCAAAGGGATAACGGGGAGACGATACCGTGCAGCAGACCGGATCAAGAATCCTCAGTGACAGCTGTTCGACAAGAACCGGATGAACGATGCCATTGAGCCGCGCAACTGTATCAGGAGAAGCGAAAGCTCGAGCAGCGAGGACATTGCGGCGAATGCCGCCCTCCCCGTCCAGAATGTCCCAACCGAATTCATCCGCGAGTGTATTGACGATATCAGAGCCCGGCACATACAGCGATTTTGCAAGCTCATCCAGATCGATAAGCATAGCGCCACGAGATTCGAAATAGCGGCAGGCAGTTGACTTACCCGAAGCAATATTGCCCAAGACAAATACGGTAAACATCAAGCCCTCCCTAACGCCAATGCGAGTAATTATCGCTCAAATACACTAGATGGACTCAAAATACAGCCAAACAGTAAGAGCGCATACGGGGGAGCTAGGTCCCAAAGTACAACGTGTATACAACGCAAAAAGGGGGAGGCCGCGAGGCCTCCCCCTTCTCAGTTCAAGCGTACGGCTCGGTGCCGTCCACCGGTCAGCGGCGCCCTGGCCTCCCACGGGCTGACCCCGCAGTACTCTCGGCGCGATGGGGCTTAGCTTCCGGGTTCGGAACGGGACCGGGCGTGCCCCCCATGCTCTGGCCGCTGACCGGTGGGCGGCGCCCACCGTTACGGTGTCCGGTGTCTCTCACGTGCCCTGGGGGCCGCATGGCGCATAGGGGAGATGACTCGGGGGCATCCTCGTGCCCGGACCGCGCATGAGCGCTTGTCCCGCGGGCCGCGAGGTGCGGTTCCGGAAGAGCTCGGGCGATTAGTGCGGCTCGGCTGAGGCTGTCGCCAGCCTTGCACCTGCCGTCTATCGACCAGGTAGTCTACCTGGGCCCTTACCGGAAGGAGAACTAATCCCTGGAACGGCTTCCCGCTTAGATGCCTTCAGCGGTTATCCGCGCCGCACGCGGCTACCCGGCCGTGCCGTTGGTCGACAACCGGTTCACCGGAGGTGCGTCCACCCCGGTCCTCTCGTACTGGGGGCAGCCTCCATCGATTCTCCTGCGCCCACGGAGGATAGGGACCGAACTGTCTCACGACGTTCTGAACCCAGCTCGCGTACCGCTTTA
>URKV01000007.1 GCA_900548565.1 uncultured Collinsella sp. | reverse complement strand
GTACGCGACCGACGATTGAACGTCAGATTGCCGCTTAGGGGCGTTTGCAGCGTCGACTGGTCCGTCGTTCGTTAGAACGGCGGAACCAGCCCGAACCAACCCTACATGACCATAACGTAGCGCGATCCCACGTAGTACTGCTTACCCATCAGGACCGGTTCGCCATTAGGACCGGTAAAGCCGGCACGCAGGTTGAGCAGCGGATCGTGCGGAGCAATGCCCAACTCGGCCGCCTGCTCGGTATTGGCACGAACGGCCTCGACCGTGCGGTAGCCAACCGAGACAATCGGGATTCCGCCAACACGCTCGACCTCGGCAAAAATCGACTTGTCCTCAAGATCGGCCGTCAACAGCTCGCGGTAGGCATCAAACGGCACAAAGATGTTCTCCTCAAAGATGGGCTCGCCGTCGGCCGTACGCACGCGCTTGATATGCAGCAGCAGCGCATCCTTCTGCAGGCCAAAGAACTCCATCTCGTTTTGGCGCGCCGGCACAATCTGGCGATCGATCACGTGCGCACCGGCCTTCATGCCATTGCCGGCACACAGCGCGGTAAACGTCTGCAACGTCGAGGCGTGAAACTGGCGATTGATGTGCGGCGTGGAGACAAAGGTGCCACGGCCCTGCTGCTTAACCAGGTAGCCATCGGAGCACAGCTCCTCGACGGCGCGGCGCACCGTAATGCGGCTCACGTCGTACTGCTCGGCTAGCTCAAGCTCGGACGGAATACGCTCCTTGGGTGCATAAACACCTTTCTCGATCGCATCCTTGATTTCGTCGTAAATCTGCTGGTAAAGCGGTGCATTTTTGGGCGCAGGCATATCTAATCACTCTTATCGAAATATCGAAATAACTAATACGTATATAACGTCTAGTTTCATATTACCTCATAATGATAAAACGATACACCCTCCCTACCAAAAAGCGACAGCTTCATTTTGGTAGGTTTTATCTGGGCAAACGAGAGCCTCTCGAAAGCAACGGGGCTTTCGGGGGGCTCGTTCGGATGGGTTGCGCAGGACCGGCAAAATGCCAATACCCTACTTGCCGTCGTCCTGCTGCAGGCTGTCCTGTTCGCTGAGGCGCGCCTGCCTGCTGGCCATGCGTGCGGGCTTGTCGGGATCGGGAACGGCCGTGGGCATGGGCTCGTCGACATGACCACCCCACCAGCCGCCCACAAAGTTGAGCGTGTGGAACACGTTGATCACGGCGCCGGGATCAACGTCGCACACCAGCTTGATAATGTCCTGACTCTCGTAGGTCGAGACAACGGTGTTCAGCAGGTACATCTTTTCGCGGCTATATCCGCCGACGACCTCGGCGCAGCTAATGCCGTGCTGAAAATGGTTTACGTAGGCAGTCATGACCTCGTCTGCCTTACGCGTCGTGATCTGCAGCGTCACGCGATCGTAGCGACGATAGAAACTGTCGATGGTCTTGGTCGAAATAAACTGGAACACGATGGAATACGCCGCCTTGTCCCAGCCAAACATAAAGCCAAAGATCGCCAGGATAAAGCAGTTGAAACCAAAGATGACGCCCCAGATGGTCTTGCCCGTGTGGTTGGAGACCCACAGCGCGATAAAGTCGGTGCCGCCGGTGGATGCGCCGGATTTAAGTGCGATGGCAGCGCCCAGACCCGAGACCACGCCGCCAAAAATGATGAGCATGATCTTGTCGCCCAAAAATGGTGCGAAGTGAAAGACGTTGAGGAACAGCGACGAGAGCACGACCTGCATCATCGAGAAGATGACGAAGCGCTTGCTGATGCCGCTCCAGCATAGGAGCGCCACGGGGATGTTGAGCGCGAGCATATCGAGCGAGATGTCGATGTGAACGCCGCCCAGCGAGGTAACGCGATCGAGTAGGACCGCGACGCCGGTAATACCGCTCGGAAGCAGGTCGGCGGGCCGAATGAACGCCTGGATCAGGAATGTCTGGAGAACGGCGGAAATGGTGACCGCCACGGCGGTGATGGCGCGGCGAACGATGGTAAGGCGGCCAAGCACGAGCACTCGGTCCGTGAGCTGATCGATGGCGTTCGCCACGTAGGCTCCTTTCGAAGGCAGATGTAGTTGTGGGGTATGTCCGCGATTGTAGCATGGAGCGTGCGGGAGCGCTTCAATTCACCCTCTCTCGACAACCAAAGCGGGACCAGCAACCCCACGACCAAAGGCCCAAATTACAAGTGAGTAGACTTTACGCGACCTGCAGAGCACACCCAAAACCGCCACCCCTGTGACCTGCGGTTTTACTAGAGCAGATGCGCTTTGTGCTCGTCCTGCACCAAAAAGTCTACTCACTTAATCCGAATCGAAGCCAAACGGATCCAAATAGATGACAAATTAAGCCAATCCGCAGCAAAAGACGCGTGAATCAGTGCTTCTCGCGGCGGATTGACGCTACAAAGCGGCCAAAATGTCGGTCAGATTATCGATAACGGCATCGGCTCGCGATTGATCGAGGTTGACACCCTCGTGCGGACGCAGCGCCAGGACGCGGGCGCCGGAACGCTTGCCAGCCTCGATGCCCAAAGGCGAGTCCTCGATAACCAGGCACTCGGCAGGCTCCACCCCCAGCGCCTCCATGGCACGCAGGTAAATCTCGGGATCGGGCTTGAACGCGCTGCACTCGTGACCGCTGATGGTGTAATCCAGCACGTCGGCGATACCGGCAATCTCCACCAGCTCGTCGATCAACTCGCGATAGGACGAGCTCGCGATGGCGCACTTCACGCCGCGCTCATGTAGCTCACGCATCACCGGTTCCGTCTGCTCGTTGAGCAGCTCGGCATACGGAACGGGGTGGTCCGGGCTATAGACCTGCTTGTACTCCACGCGCAGACGCTCGCGCAGCTCAATATCGTCGGGCACCAGCGCCTCCCAAATGGCGGGCTCGTTAGACCCCGAAAGATCGGGGATCTCGTCAAAGTGGAACCCCTTCTCTTCCATAAACGCCACGCGGCGACGGTTGTAGAACCACTCGGTATCGACCAGCACGCCGTCCATGTCAAACAGCACTGCCTTGATCATACGCATCTCCTCCCACCTGCCAAAAAGGGACAGGTTTATTTTGGTAGGTTTTATCTGGGATTTGCGACGCGACAGACACGCCCTCCCCAGAGCAAAAAAGGGGACGGGGCGCAAACCCCATCCCCTCTCAATCAACCCGTAAGGTCTACTTACTTGTGATTAGTAGGAAAGCTTCCACATGTAGCGACGCATGGTCAGCGGGTGCTGACGGGCTTCGGCGATCTGGTTGCCGTACTCGCGCATAACGGCGAGGTGCAGCAGCGGGTTGAAGTAGGTGACGACGCTCGCGGGCACGGCGTCAGCCAGGCCGTAGTCCTTGGAGTCGATCAGAGCGACCTTGGCGCCCATGCGCTCAAGGAAGGTGAGGGCGCGGGCGTCCATCGGACGGGTAGCGCCATCGGACATGAAGAAGACGTAGGGCTTACCCTCGGTGGAAACCTCGAACGGGCCGTGGAAGTACTCGCCGGTGTTGTAGGCGGCGGCGTCGATCCACTGCATCTCGGTGAACAGGAAGGCAGCGTGAGAATAAGCCATCTTCTCGGAGGCACCGGAAGCCATGAAGTAGATCATCTTGTCGTCCTTGAAGTCCTCGGCGAACTTCTTGGCGAGCTTCTTGCAGTGCTGAGCGGCGTTCTCGCAGAGATCGAAGACGTTGGTGAGGCCGGTGATCATGTCCTCGTAGTGGTCATAGCCCTCGGTCTGCTGAAGGATCTCGACAGCAAGAGCGATGGCGTAGCCGGGCTTCTCGCACTTGGCAGCGTAGTTGGCGTGGAAGCCGTGAACGATAACGTGGTCGGCGTCGACGGTCAGAGCGGAGCCAGCCTTGTTGGTGAGGGAGACGACCGGGCAGTTGTGCTTCTTGGCGGTCTTGTTGGCCTCGACGGTCTCGGGCGTGGAGCCACCGAGGGAGCAGGTGATCACGAAGGTGTGCTCGTTGACCCAGGAAGGCGTGTCGTAGTTGAACTCGTTAGCGGTGAAGATCTGAACGTTCAGCTTGTCCGTGTTGTTGGCCAGGAAGTACTTGGCGGGGTACAGGTCGGACATGGAAGCACCGCAGCCGACGAAGGCGACACTGTGGATCTCGTGGTTGGACAGGACGTCAGCGACGATCTGCTTAGGGAGGTTAAGGTCGATCTCGTACATCTGACACATTCCTTTCGATTTTTGCGGCGCCACATTGCCGGGCGCTCGCAGGGTTACCGTGGTTTGGACCGAGTCGCCGGTCCGTTGAGGATGCGACAAGGGGACTGTCCCATTGTCGCATTTTGGGGATGGAAGCCTGCCTGGGGTATGGGATGCCAGGCAGGCCCCCGGGGGAAAGCGGTTAGGCGCTTGGTCGCGACTAGGCCAGAATGCCGGCCGCGGAGAGGGCGATGCCGCCCACGATGGCGATCACGAGAAGCCAACCGGTGTTGACGTTCTTCTTGATGAGCCAGTACATAAGGCCGGTGAGGCCGAGGGAGATCATCTGGGGCATCATGCCGTCCAGGATGTCCTGGATAACAACGGTACCCTCAGCGAACTGCAGCGGGGTGGTGGCGCCGATCAGCGTAGCGATCATGCCGCCCACGGACATAAGGCCCACGATGCCGCAGACATACATGAGCTTCTCCATGAGGTCGCCGCCCTGAAGCTTGCTCAGGTACTCGTGGCCGCCCTGATAGCCCATCTTGGCTGCGAACCAAGTGATCAGCACAGAGGGGACGATGGAGATGAGCATGGCCAGGATCGGGCCCATGATGGAGCCCTGCTGAGCCAGCTGAACGCCCAGGCCAAAGGCGATAACGCGGATGGTACCCTGGAAGAAGGAGTCACCGATGCCGGAAAGCGGACCCATGAGGGAGGTCTTGACCGCGTTGATCGAATCGGGATCGAAGTTCTCGGGATCCTTGGCGTACTCCTCCTCCATGGAGGCGGTGAGGCCCAGGATAAAGGCGCTCGTCTGCGGGGTGCAGTTGTAGAACGCCATGTGACGGTGGTAAGCCTCTTTCTTAGCAGCGAGCTGCTTGGGGTCGGACTCGTCCGGATAGAGGCGATCGAGCGTGGGAACCATGCCGTAGAGGAAGCCCATGTTCATCTGACGCTCGTAGTTCCAAGAGGCCTGGATGGCCCAGGAGCGCCAGAAGAACTGGCTGACCTTCTTGTTCAGGGACACGTCCTTGGTTGCGGTTGCCATAGTGTGTTCCTCCTTAGTCTTCGTCGTCTTCGAGCGGATCGTAGTCGGAATCGACACCGGCGGCTGCATGGGAACCGTTGAACTTGAAGCCCATGAAGACGACAGCCAGGCACACACCGATCAGAGCGACCGCGATGACGGACAGGTTGAGGTAAGCGGCGAGCAGGAAACCGATGAACAGGAACGGAGTCATACCCTTCTTGATCATCATGGTGAGCAGCAGGGCCAAGCCGTAGGCGGTCATGATCTTGGTCGAAACGTTAAGACCAGTGGACAGCCACTCGGGAACCATGTTGACGATGGCCTGAACCAGGTCGGTGCCAACAAAGACGGCGAGGAAGATCGGCAGGAAGTACATGATGGCGTACAGACCGGAGCCGGCGCAGATGTGCATACGGTAGGCGGTCTTGAACTTTCCGTTATCGATCGCGCTATCGGCCACATGGGTGAGGGCGGCGATGATGGAACGGAAGACAATGCCGAGGAGCTGACCCAGGACGGCGACCGGGATGGCGATCGTCATGGCGGTCTCGGCGGAAGCATCGGTCAGGCATGCGAAGGCAGCGGCCACGATGCCGCCCAGGACCATATCGGGCGGAACGGCAGCGCCGACCTGCACCAGGCCCATGGACACGAGCTCGACGGCGGCACCGACGGCAAGGCCGGTGGGCACATCGCCCAGCAGCAGACCGACGAGCGTAGCGCCAACGAGGGGCTGCTCGAAGTTAAGACGACCGAGCAGGCGGGAGTCCCACATGCAGAACACGCCGACGAGGCCGACGAGCACCGCACTGATGAACGTATTCATACCCTTCTCCTTTCAGTCAGGCAAAAGCCTGGTTGATTACAGCTTGGCGTCGATGTCGACGCTCTGATACGTAGGGGTCTGCTGGACATAGAGCTTGATGCCCATGTCGAGCAGCTGGTTGACGTCGGCCTTCTGGGCGGCGTCGAAGAAGACGGAGCTGTCCTTGCCGCCGACCTGATCGGCACCGTCGTGGTTGGCGGTGGCGCCCAGGTTGATGGCGTCGAGCTTGTAGCCCTGGCAGAACTGCAGCATCTCGGCCGTGTTGCCAAAGACGAACATGACGCGCTCGCCGAGGGTGTTGAGCTTGTCCATCTTGGCGAGGGCACGCTCGACGGTGAAGACGTTCAGGCGCACGCCCTGGGGCTTGGCCAACTTAAGAGCGCCCTTCTTGATGTCATCGTTGGCGGCAGCGTTGTCGACGACGATGATGCGCTCAGCCTGGACCTTGGTGGTCCAGGTAAAGACGACCTGGCCGTGCAGCAGACGGTAGTCAAGACGTGCGAGGACGATCTTGGCGGGACCGGAGCTGTGACGGGACGCCTTGGCCTTCTTGGCGGGAGCCGCGGCGGCCTCGACCGGTGCGTTGGGGTTGGTCAGACCGGTGCGGGCCTCATTGATGAGGGCCGCGAGCTCGGCACCCTTGACGGGGACGGGGCTCATAGCGAGCGTGAGCGCCAGCGGGATGTTGAAACCGCTGACAACCGTAAACTTCGTGCCGTTCTTGGAAAGCTCGACCATGTTGTTGTTGACCGAGCTGCCGAGCATATCGGTCAGCACATAGACGGTGTCGTCCGCGTTGAACGTAGCGATCATGGCGTCCACCTTATTGGTGATGGGCTCCTTGTCGTCACGAGCAAGCGACACGACGTGGACGTTCGACACGTCGCCGAGAACCATCTCGAGCGTGTCTTTGGCGCCTGCGGCCAGGCCGCCATGAGATGCGAGAATGATCTGATTCATCTTGCCTCCTCCTTTTCGTTATGGTCATTATAACGTCTTATACGTTGCTTATATTGCTAATTAGTATAAAGACCGTTCGCGGGTGAAAATCGACCGTTGACGGGTTTAACGTACTCGAAACGTTGGGCTGGGTAGGCCGGCGCTAGCTGGATAACCCCAGGTCAGACCCTGCGCGCAATCCCCTATCGCACGAAGTACCAGGGGCTTTCCTGTACGGTGGGTTCCAGCGCAATGCCGGTGCGTTCCTTAAACAGATCCATGTCCTGAGATTTTTCGGTCCACCACGCGTTGGGCTTAAAGGTCATGCTCTCAATGACATGACCGACAAACACACTGTTGCGCAGCTTGGAGAAGTCGGTGTTCATAATCAGGATGGACGCGAGCACCAGCACGATGCCCAGGACTTTAATCGCGCCGGCGGGCTCGGCGTAGACACCAATGCCCACCAGTACGGTGACGACCGTCTCGAAAGACATTACGACGGGAACTTTCGATGTCTCGAGCCCCATGGACAGACCCTGCATATATAAGATGTAAGCAACGGCTGTGGGGATGAGTCCAAAGCCAAGGAACAGCAGCAGCAGCTGTGGCGACATTGCCGCGGCGACATCCGGCCACGGAGCCGCGATAGCTGCCATAACCGCACCGCCAAAAACAAAGCCCCAAAACGTGACAGCCAGCGGGTGGACCGTCTTGGTTGCTATTCGGCTAAACACCGCGAGCGACGCACCACAAAGGCCTGCAATCACGCCCGACGTGACGCCCCAAACCGAAAAATGAAAACCGGAAAGGTCGCCATTGGTCACTGCAAGCACGCAGCCTACGATGTTAAAGACAATGGCAACGAGCTTGTTGGGGGTCACGTCCTCGCGATAAAGCACGCGGCCGAGCATGACGCCAAACACCGGCGAGGTGTAGAGCAGCACCGAGGCCGTGGACATGCCCACCTCGCCCATGCACTCGTAATAACAGGTGTTGGCGGCGGCCAAGCCGACGATACCGACAAGCGCGCAGGGAACAAGCTCTTTAGGGCTTGCCTTGAACAGGGCCAGCGGACCCTGAGCCACGGTAGACCCCTCACCCGGACGGCAGCCCATAAACATCAGGACCGGCGCCAAGATAAGCGCTCCGACCAACAAGCGAAAGGCAGCCATGCTCTGGGACGAAACGCCCATGGCCGAGATGCCGTTTACAAAGATTCCGATGCTGCCCCACATAAGCGCGGCGACCAGCACCAGCACATAGCCCAGATTGCTTTTCTTCAACGCAGCCTCCTCGGTATTGTTTCCAATATGTTTCACACTACGTTATAGTCGTTATATACATTTTTCAAGACACAAATCGCCGAACGGAAAAATGATCCGTTTTCCTCCGTCCTCAGCGGATTACTTGGCGGTTGCGGTGAAATAGTTCCTAAATAGAGGCTTCAAGCCCCCAAACAGGAACTATTCCACCGCAACTTATGAGGACATCGAGCTGTTAGGCCGCTCTATCCCCTAGTAGTCCAGCTTCCACATGTAGCGGCGCGTCATGTAGTCCTTGTGGGTGACGGCAGAGAGTGCGCGCATATACACGTTGTTGAGAATCGGGGCAAAGATCAGGTGGTTGAAGTACTCGCTCACGCTGTCCTTGATGTCGTTGAGGCCGAGCTCCTTGGCGTCGAGCTGATAGACGCGCTCGCCACCGTACTGGTTGACGAAGCGGATGCCGCGCTCGTCGTTGCAGCGGCTGCGGCCGACGCTGATGAGCTGGAACAGCGAGGTGCGCTTGTCCAGGATCTCGAAGGGGCCGTGGAAGAAGTCGCAGGTGTTGATGGTGCAAGAGTCGATCTGCAGCATCTCCTGCACGTTGCAGATGCTAAAGACGTAGGCGGCACCAAAGAGCGGACCCTGAGCCATCACGTTGATGCAGGGCTTGTCGGCGTTTTGCTCGGCCCACTTGGCGGCGAGCGGACGGGTGTACTCGACGGCCTTGCGATAGATGGGGTCAACCAGGTCGAAGGCGGCCATAGCGGTCTCATACTCGGCATAGCCCTCGGTCTGCTGCGTAAGCTCCATGGCAATCATGGTCACGACGGCGGAGTTGGTACGGCCCATGCAAGACTCGTCGACGGCCAGGCTGTCATACTGAATCTTGTAGTCGCAGACCTCGGTGAGGCCGGACTCGTCGACATAGATGGCGATGGTGCTGGCGCCGTGGTCCTTGGCGACCTGGGCGGCGACGATGGTCTCCTTGGTGCCGCGCATGGACACGACGACGGCCAGGGTGTTCTCGTTAACGTAGGCAGGAGTTGCGTGCACGAACTCATTGCTGGTGTAGCTGGAGCTCACGACCTGCGTGGCCTCGTGCTCCATAAAGTACTGGGCAGGATAGTTGCCGCCGTTGGATCCGCCGGCGCCAATCCACACGACGCGCTTGATGCCGCCCTTGTCTGCCTTGTCGGCCAAAACCTGGGAGACGACGTCCTTAACCTGTTCCTGAGTAGTCATCGTGCATCAGCCTTTCTTCTCGTTTGATGCTCTCGATGGCATACAAGTTACATACATGTTTTGGTTATGTCGACTAGTTGTATGCTATATTTGTCTTAGAAATTTTGCTGATGCGGTTTTCGATAACTTGCTACCAGCGGTTTTGTTGTTGTATTGAATACATGCTTGATTAGATACGCATACAGGTTAGATACAGGTTGATCGCATGAACGCTTCATCTAAAAAGAGACTGACCCAATACGAGCGCTTGGCGGGCATGCTGCGCGACCGCATCGCCTCCGGCACCTACGCACGCGGAGACAAGCTGCCGTCCGAGATGGAACTCATGGACGAATCGGGGCTGTCGCGCAGCACCGTACGCCACGCCCTTAAGGTGCTCGTTGATGAGGGCCTGGTGCGCACCGAGCGCGGGCGTGGCGCCTTTGTGGCCGACACGCCGGCGCTCCACGAGAACAACCTGGTGTTTTCGAGCTACACGACACAGGTCCAGGGTCAGGGTATGAAGCCCACCACGCGCACGGTGGACTCGGGCTTTGCCAAGGCCGCGGGCAATGCGGCCAAGTTCTTCGATGTCGCCGTGGGCAGCAAGCTCGTCAAACTTGTCCGCCTGCGTTATCTGGACGATGCGCCGCTGTGCCTGGAGACCACCTATCTACCACCGAGCTTTGAAGCACTCATCGATCGCGATATCAACGGTTCGCTCTACGCCACGCTGCGCCAGGAATTCCATCGCGCGCCGGCACAGGGACATAAGACCTTTGAGGTGTGCTATGCCTCGCAAAACGAGGCGTTTTTGCTCAACGTCGAGCGCGGGCAGGCGCTGATCCTGATCACCGACTACGTCTACGACACCGACGGCCGACCGCTCCATGTCTCCAAGCGCATCCAGCGCACCGACCGTGCCAAATACACCGAGCCCATCGGCTAACCTGCCAAAATAAACCTGTCCCTAAATGGTAGGTTTGGGAAGGTCGGGGAACCAGGTTGGCTTAGGTTGGTTGGGCGTGCGCTCGGCCAGGACCAGCTCCATCCAGCACATGTCGTACCAGCGGCCGAACTTTTGGGCGCAGCGGTCGAAGGCACCCACCAGGCGATACCCCATATGGGCATGAAAGTCTTGGCTGTTGTGCGTCAGATACTCGTCGTCCCTGTCGTGCGGCACGGCGATGAGCGCGCACATGTTGGTGATGCCCATCGCAATCAGGCACTGCTTGAGCGCATCGTGCAGCATACGACCCAGCCCGCCGTGGCGCACGTCGCGCGCCAGGTAGATCGACGTCTCGACCGACCAGTCGTATGCCTCGCGGCTGTTGAGCGGGCTCACATAGGCATAGCCTACCGGACGCCCTTCCAGCTCCATCACCAAATACGGATAGCGCTTGAGCGTACGCTCGATGCGCCCGGCGAACTCCTCAACGCTCGGCACCTCGTATTCGCAGGTAATCGCCGTCTGGCGCACATACGGCTCATAGATGGCAAGCAACGCCGGCGCGTCTTCGGGCGTCGCCAGGCGAATCGTCGGCTCGGACATCTCGGTCATACAACCCTTCTCCCCCAAAAGCAAAGACCACCCTGCGCCAAACCCGGCGCAAGGCGGCCCCTCGTCATTACATCAGGCTACAGGACAGCCGCCAACGCATCGATGTCCTCCTGCGTCGTGGCCCAGCTGGTGCAAAAGCGCACCACCGTGTGGGTCTCGTCGTACTTTTCCCAGTACTCGATCGAGGCGTGCTCGCGAATGCGCGCCATGTCCTCGTTGGGCAGAATCACAAACTGCTGGTTTGTGGGCGTCTCCAAAAAGAACTGGTAGCCGCGCTCGTGCAGCGCACGACGCAGCGCCTGAGCCGTCTCGATCGCCTGTCGACCAATCTCAAAATACAAGCCGTCGGTAAAGAGTGCCTCAAACTGCACGCCCGTCAGGCGGCCCTTGGCCAACAGCGCGCCGTGCTGCTTAATGCGCGGAATGGGATGTGCCGGGGCGTGCATGCCGCAGAACACCACAGCCTCGCCGCAGAGCGCGCCGCACTTGGTGCCGCCGATGTAGAACACGTCGCACAGCTGCGCCAGCCCGGGCAGGGTAATGTCGCACTCATCGGCCGCCAGCGCATAGGCCAGGCGAGCACCGTCCACAAACAGCGGAATCTCGCGCTTCTGGCATACCGCATGAATCGCCGCGAGCTCGGCCTTAGAGTACAGCGTGCCGTACTCGGTCGATAGGCTCACATACACGGCGCCCGGGAACACCGTATGCTCGTAGCTCTCGTGTTCGTAGAACACCTGGATATAGTTCTCGAGGTCCTCGGCGTGCATCTTGCCCTCGTAGCCGGGGATGGTGAGCACCTTGTGGCCGCCAAACTCAATGGCGCCCGCCTCGTGGCAGGCGACGTGGCCGGTCTCGGCAGCAACGACGCCCTCGTACGGCGCGAGCAGCATGTCGATCACCGTGGCGTTAGCCTGCGTGCCGCCCACCAGGAAAAACACGTCGGCGTCAGGCGCCTGACAGGCCTCGCGAATAAGTTGCTTGGCACGCTCGGTGTGCGCATCGGTACCGTAGCCGGGCTGCGGCTCCATGTTGGTATCGACGAGCGCCTGCAGCACTGCCGGATGTGCACCGTGGGAATAATCGTTGTTAAACGCGAGCATGGCAATCCTCTCTTACCGGGTATCGGCCAGATGATTCAAACGGAGCTATTGTACGCCGTTGGGATAGGCAATGCGCGCGGCAAGGCACTCAAGCGCCAACACCAGGGCAAAGCCGCAGCTCACGTCACTCAAAAAGTGCGCTCCGATCACGATGCGGCCAAAGGCGACGAGCGCCGCGACCACAGCCGCCGCCCAAAAGATCACACGGCGACGCGAAGGCTTTTCCGTAAAGGCCGCCGCGGGAAGCCCGGCGAGCATAAGGCCGATCGCCGCATGCGCGGTGTGTCCGCTCGCAAATGACTTAAAGCCGTCCTTGATCACGCCGGCGGCGATATAGGTCCACTTGTCGGGATTGCCGATCACCCACCACGGCTGAAAATTGAGCCCCGGTGTGACCTCGATCACGCGCATGCGCGGGCGCGACCACAACGGCTTGACGATCACGTTGAGGATAATGGCCTGAGCGACCCACACGGCAAACACCATCAACGCCCAGCGCGTAAGCTCGTCAGGCTCGGTCGTGCGCGTGAGGCGATAGATGATAAGGTTGGCGGCGATGACCAGTACAAACGTCAGCACCAGCTGAACGGCAATGAGTTTACCGCCAACCCGCAGGGACGAAACAATCTCGTAGCCGGCCAGGCCAACGTTGACGAGGATGCCGAACACGGCGAGCCATTTGCTCCCCCTGGAGTCGGGACGCACCGCGCGTACGAGCATAACGCCCGCGACGCTTGCCGTCAGCTCGAACGGCAGCTCGCCGGCGGCCTCGATAAGGCGACCGTACATACTGCCGATATTGAACAGCGCGCTCGAGATCTGATAATCGAAGAAACTGCCCACGCCCAGACAAAGGCACAGGACAACCGCGATAATGGCGACATCTTTCTTATAGATGTATCCGAACATGCTTTCCTTTCGATGGGGCTGGAATCAACCTGCAACGTGGCGGGACAAAGACAACTTCATCCCGCCACGCCCCCCTACTTGTTAGTCGTCGTCACTAGCGCCCAGCTGTTGCAGCAGCATGAGCGCCGCGGCCACGGGGCCGGTGCCGTCGTTGGCGTCGAGGCCGCGACCCAGGCCGCTGCCCGCACCGGCGCCCGCCTTGTAGGGCACCGACAGCTTGCGGCTCTTGGGGAAGTTCACCGCGCCATAGCGGGTCTTAAGCTCAAAGGCCACCTTCTTGGGCACGTCGACGCCCAAAAACGTGATGCGACCGCCGCTGAGCGTGACGCTCTCGAGCCCCAGGCGCTCGCCGCGAATGCGGATGCGCGCGCGATTGAACAGGTTGAGTCCCGCCAACGGCAGCTCACCGTGCGCAGCCTCGGTCTCCTCCTGCACCTCGTCGATACTCTCCAGGTCCTCAGCCGCCGCGAGCTTGCGGTACACGAGCACGCGCTGGTCCACCGCCGGCATGTACTCCTCGGACAAGAAGTAGTCGGCCGGCAGGTTGATGCCCACATTCGCCGCCTCCACGCCGGCATCGTCATCGCCGCGTGCCTCGGCTACGGCCTGTCCCAGCATCTGCGTAAACAGGTCAAAGCCCACACTCGACAGGTTACCGTGCTGCTCGGCACCCATGAGCGAACCGGCACCACGGATCTCCAGGTCGCGCATGGCGATGCGCATGCCGCTGCCCAGGTCCTGGAACTCGGAAAGTGCGGTCAGGCGCGCCGTCGCCTCCTCGGTGAGCGGCAGCTCGCCCGGGAACATAAAGTACGCGTAGGCCTGCGTGGCAGAGCGGCCCACACGGCCCTTGAGCTGGTAGAGCTGTGCCAGACCCAGGCGCTGCGAGTCCTCGATGATCAGTGTGTTGGCGGTCGAGTTGTCGATGCCGCTCTCCACGATGGTCGTGGCGATGAGCACGTCGATCTTTTTGGTCGCGAACTCGATCATCACGTCCTCGACCTCGCGCGGGCTCATCTTGCCGTGTGCCACACCCACGCGCGCCTCGGGCGCGGCCTCGTGCACGCGCGCCACGGCGTCGTCGATAGTCTTGACGCGGTTGGACACGTAATACACCTGACCGCCGCGGCCCACCTCCAGGCGAATCGCCGCACTCACCACGTCGGGGTCGTACTCCCCCACGTGCACGATCACGGGACGACGCCCGGTCGGCGGCGTCGTGATCAGGCTCATATCGCGCACGCCGCTCGTGGCCATCTGCATGGTTCGCGGAATCGGCGTGGCCGAAAGCGTGAGCACGTCGATCTGCTCACGCAGGTTCTTGAGCTGCTCCTTGTGCTGCACGCCAAAGCGCTGCTCTTCGTCGATGATCACCATGCCCAGGTTCTTGGGGTTCACATCGGCCGAAAGCAAGCGGTGCGTGCCGATGAGCACATCAATCGTGCCCTCGGCAAACGCCTTAAGCGCGCGCTTTTGCTGCGCCGGGGTGCGGAAGCGGCTGAGCACCTCGACCTCGAGGCCAAACGGGGCAAAGCGCTCAAAGAACGTCTCGTAGTGCTGCTGGGCCAGAATGGTCGTGGGGCAGAGCACCATGACTTGGCGGCCGGAGTCCACGCACTTAAACGCCGCGCGCAGGGCGACCTCGGTCTTGCCGAAACCCACGTCGCCGCACAGCAGGCGGTCCATGGGCTTGGGCGCCTCCATGTCAGCCTTGATGTCGGCGATAGCCTCCAGCTGGTCGTGCGTCTCGTCGTAAGGGAAGCTCTCCTCCATCTCGATCTGCTCGGGCGTATCGGGCGGACAGGCGATACCGGTAATCGACGAGCGGCGCGTATACAGGTCGACCAAGTCAAACGCCAGCTTTTTGGCGTTCTTGCGCGCCTTGTTGGTGGCACGCGTCCAGTCGGCGGTATTGAGCCTGGTCAGGCGCGGCTTGTCGCCGTCGGGGCCAACATAGCGTGTGATGCGGTCGACCTGCTCGAGCGGCACGTAGAGCTTGTCGCCGTCGGCATATTCCAGCAAAAAGTAGTCGCGCTCCTTGCCGCCCACTTCCTGGCGCGCGATCTCGCTAAAGAGCGCGATGCCGTGGGTAGCGTGCACCACGTAGTCGCCCGGCTTAAACGGGAAGGTGATCTGCGTAATGTCAACCTTGCGGCGGCTGCGCGCGCGGTTGGCATCCATGCGGGCGTTGAGGTCGGCGATCGAGAACACCGCCAAATTGGCGTCGGGCACCACCACGCCCTGCGGCAGAGCGGCATCGACAAAGGTCACGCGCCCGCGCGAGATGGTGGGCACGGCGGCGCCGGCGGCAGCCTGCGCGGCGCCCGTCTCGAGCGAGCGGGCGTTGAGCGCGTCGGCCTTACGCTCGCGAACGGAAGCATGGGCCTCCTGGCGTGCGGCACGGTCGGCGGAATCCGCCGCTGCCACGCGCACGCGGTCGCCGATAGCGCCGACATTTTCGGGCGCAGCCGTCAGCGACTCCTCAAAGGTAATGCCCTCGTCGCCAAAGGTGAGCTCCATCGACTCGCGCGCACCGCGGTCAGGGATGGCAAACACGCAGGCGTAGCGCTTGCCCACGACTTCCTGAATGCGCGTCATAAAGCGATTGTCCGAGCCTGCGATGGCTGGCTGCTCAATCTTGAGCTCGGCCGTCACCGCGCCGCCGGCACGAATCAGACTCACATAGTTCAGGCGCTGCTGAGCACCAAAATCGAGCTGCTGGGCGCGTACATACAGGCCATCCAGTCGGTCAATCCCCGCCTCGCCGGCACGCGCCTCGATATCCTCGTAGGCGCGCAGACAGTCGTCGAACAGCGAGCGCGGCTCGGACAGAACCACGAGTGCCTTGCCGCTCACGTGTGCCAGCGGGCTCACGGTCTGGCCGTACATCACTGGCAAAAAGCGGTCGAGCTCGGGTGTGACGATGCGCGCGTCCACCATCTCGAGCAGCGCCGCCAGTTTGCTGTCGTCCTGGCTGGCGCGATAGAGCGCCACATGCATGTTATGGACGGCCTCGTCGGTAAGCGCCAGCTCACGGCACGGGAAGATCTCGATACTGTCCTCGTTACCGATGGTCTGCCCCGTTGAGCTCACCATGCGGCGGATGCGGTCAATCTCGTCGCCGAAGAACTCGATGCGCACGGGCGCTTTTTCCTGCGCGGGGAACACCTCGACGGTGTCGCCGTGCACGCGGAACAGACCAGGCGCGTCGGCGGCGCCGGCATTGGTGTAGCCCATGCCCACCAGGCGCTGCGGCACCTCGTCAAAAGGAATCTCCTCGCCCACCGCGAAGGTCGTGGACTCCCAGTAGCGGCTCTCGACCGGCGGCACGCAACGCAGCAACGCGCGGGCCGAGGCGACCATGATGCAGTTGTCACCGCGAACGATGCGTCCCAGGGCCTCGCAGCGCTGGGCAACCACAGCATCGTCGGGCGCCTGCTCGCGCCACGGATAGTCCTTGCGCTCGGGAAAACGGCACACGTGTGCCAGACCCACGTAGGCGGCAAGGCTGCGCGCGGCGCGATCGGCCGCATCCTCGCCGCTCACAATGTAGACCGTCGGGCGCGGACGGCGCGCAAACTGGGCGGCCGCCATAAGCGTGCGACCCGACTGCGACACGGCCAGCGTCACGTCCTCGCCGGCATCGAGTCCGGCCTCGACGGTCTGCAGCGCCTCGGCAGTGTAGAGCTGCGCGGCTATACGGTGAATGAGCATGCTGTTCCTCCGGCATCGCAACGCCAAAAGCCCGCCGGGGCAAGCTCGGCGGGTCGTACGTCAAATACATTGCCTGTCATGGTAGCGCATGGAGAGGACTCCGGCTCAAGGACAAACCCAGCCCCGCAAAAAACGCCAGACGAAAATGCGTTCCGCCCTACCCCGCTACGCGCACGCTGGGGCACAAATCTGCCAGCGGACACTCGTCACACTTGGGTTTGCGGGCATCGCAGATCTCGCGACCAAAGGTGATCCACTGATGGTTGACCGACTCCCAATACTCGTGCGGCAAAATCTTGAGCAGATCTTGCTCGGTCTTGAGCGGCTCCTTGGCATGCGTCTTGGGGCTCAGCATCAGGCGGTGCGCAATGCGGTTGACGTGCGTGTCCACCGCAATGCCCTCCACGATGCCATACCCCACGTTGAGCACGATGTTCGCCGTCTTGCGTCCCACGCCCGGCAGCTTCACGAGCTCCTTCATGTCGGCCGGCACCTCGCCGCCATAGTCGGCGACGATCATCTGCGCGGCCTCGACGGCATGCTTGGCTTTGCTCTTGTAGAAGCCGAGTGACTTGATGGTGTCTGCCACGTCAGCCACGCTCGCCCCAGCCATGGCCTCGGGCGTGGGCCACTGGGCAAACAGCCGCGGCGTCACCTTGTTGACCTGCGCATCGGTCGTTTGCGCCGAGAGCAGCACCGCGATCAGCAGGCGGAAGGGATTCTCGTGGTCCAAAAAGCACTCGACCGGGCCATAGCGACGGTTGAGGCGCTCACACACCTCGATGGCGCGCTCGCGCTTGGCGGCATTGGTCTCGCGTGGCATAACGACTCCTCGGCTCAACGGCACAATAAACTTATGGGCACAATTGTCCCACGTCCGAGACGCTTACGCCTCCAAGAATGCGCCGGTCTGACGGCTCCACAGGCTCGCGTACTCGCCACCCGCCTCGACGAGCTGCGCATGCGTGCCGTCCTCGACGATCTCGCCATCGGCCAGCACCACAATGCGGTCGAGCGCCGCCACGGTAGACAGGCGGTGCGCCACCACAATGGAGGTGCGGCCGCGCATCAGGTTCTCGAGCGCCTCCTGCACCAGCGCCTCGGACTCGCTGTCGAGGGCAGAGGTCGCCTCGTCGAGCACTAGAATCGGCGCGTCGGTTAGGATGGCACGGGCGATAGCCACGCGCTGACGCTGGCCGCCCGAGAGCTTGACGCCGCGCTCGCCCACCATGGTGCCAAAGCCACGGGGCAAGCGGTCGATAAACTCGGTCGCATTAGCCAAGCGAGCCGCCTCGCGAATCTGCTCATCAGTGGCGTTGGGACGACCGTAGGCAATGTTTTCGCGAATGGAGCGGTGGAACAACAGCGCCTCCTGCGGCACGTAGGCAACCTGGCGGCGCAGGCTCTGCTGCGTGCAGCGCGAGACATCCTGACCGTCCACGAGCACGCGGCCGCCCTGAACATCGTCCAGGCGCAGCAGCAACTTGGTGAGCGTCGTCTTACCCGAGCCCGATTTGCCCACCAGGCCCACGCGCTGGCCCGCCGCCACATGAAGCGTCAGGTCATCGAACACGCTCTCGCCCGCCACAGCGTCACGGTACGCAAAGCTCAGGTGCTCAAAATCAATCGCGCCCTCGGTCACTTTGAGCTCAGGGGCGTCCGGGTCGTCTGCCACCAAACGTGGCTCGTCCAGCACGCGCGTCATCTCGGCCGCATCGCCGAGCGCGCGGTTGATGCGCTGCATCATGGAGCTTACGTAGTTCAGGCGCATGGTGAGGTTATAGGTGTAGGTAAAGATCATGACGAGCGAGCCGGCCGAGATGCCAAACCACGCGTTGCCGCCCGCCACGAACACACTCACCACGGCCATGGTGATGACGATAAGACCCGAGGTCGTAAAGTTACGCTGCATCATGGCGTGCATCGAGACCGTCTCGGCATCGCGCGCGGCACGATCGGCGGCGTCGAACAGATCGCGTTCAAAGTCCTCGCGCCCGCAAGTCTTGACGGCCAAGATGTTCGTGACCGCGTCGGAGAGTACGCCCGAGAGCTTGTTCTGCGCGGCGGACGTCGCGGCTGAAAGCGGCATGATGCGCTTGTACATAAGCCAGACAAACGCGATGTAGACGACCATGATGCACACTAGGATCACGGTAAACGTCGGCACCACCGGGGCGAGCGCGGCCACGGTGCAGATGACCGAGGTGATGGTGGGGATGAGCGAATACACCGTCACGTCGACCAGACCCGTGTAGCCGCTCATAAAACGACTCGTCTGGCTCACAAGCGATCCGCCAAAGCGGCTGGTATGGAATGTCATGGATTGGTTGGAGAGCGTGTCGAAGCATAGGCGCGCCAGGTGATAGTTGCCTGCAATCTCGAGCTTGTAGACGGTGTAGTCCTGTAGCTTGGAGAGGATCTGACCCACCAGGTTAACGAGTACGAGCGCCAGGATATAGGGGCCGAAGACCCCAAACACCTGGTCACCCGCCACGGGACCGGCTTGAACGCGGTCGACAATGAGGGCCATCACATAGGTATTGGCAAACGTCAGCAAAAAGATGTAGCCCGCCGACGAGAACACCGAGAGAAAGACAATCAGCGGCTGCGTGCGCGTGACACCCCAAAACCGCTGCAGCGTGCGACGCACGGTGGAGCGGCTGAGCGGGCTGGTGCTTCTCTGAGACATGGGCTTCCTTTCGCGTCTGATAGGGCGAAACGCCATTGTTGCACACTAAAGCGCACTTCAGGCAAGTGCGACGCGAAAAGCGCCCGCGCCCCGCGCTTGCGCAGGCGCCCCGCCGTCAGATGAAGCTAGTCCTCGTCTTTTTGGTCTGCGAGCAGGCTCGCAGACGTAAGCCCCAAGATCTCGTCGGTCTCCTCGGCATCTTCCAGGGCGTCGATGTCCTTGAGCTTGCGCTCCATAACGTTGGTGCGCGTGGTGATGATGCCCTCGACCGTTTTGCCCGCGGTCTCGATCTGCTGCTGGGCGCGGCGCAGCGCCTTTTGATAGCGCGGCAGCTCGGCCTTGACAGCGGAGAGCACGCGCAGTACATCGTCGGTGCGTTTTTGCAGCTTAAACGTTTGGTAACTCATCTGCAGGCTGTTGAGAATGGCCGCCATGGTGCTGGGGCCGGCAACGTTGACGTGATAGTCGCGGCCCAGGGTCTCGATAAGCCCGGGGCGGCTGACGACCTCGGCGTACAGCCCTTCAAATGGCACGAACATGATGCCAAAGTTGGTCGTTGCCGGCACACTCAGGTACTTTTCGCAGATGTCCTTGGCCTCGCGCTTCACCATCATATCGAGCGTCTTGCGTGCCGCGGCAACGGCCTCCGCATCGCCCGACTCCTGGGCGTCGAGCAGATGCTCGTACGCGTCGCCCGGGAATTTGGAGTCGATCGGCAGCAGCACGGGATCGCCCTCGTCCACCGGCAGCTTGACGGCAAACTCAACGCGCTCCGAGGCGCCGGGCTTGGTGGCGACGTTTTCCAGATACTGGTCGGGCGTAAGGATGTCCGCCAGAATTGCACCCAGCTGCACCTCGCCCAAAATGCCACGCGCCTTCACGTTGCCCAGCACGCGCTTAAGGTCGCCCACGCCAGTGGCGATGGACTGCATGTCGCCCAGGCCCTTGTACACGGCCTCGAGTTGGTCGCTCACCTGCTTAAACGATGCCGACAGGCGATCGTTGAGCGTGCGGGAGAGCTTCTCGTCCACCGTCGCGCGCATCTGATCGAGTTGCACGTTGTTGTCTTTGCGGATAGCACCCAGCTGGGCATCGACCGTCTCGCGCACCTTGTCCAGGCGGTGCTCGATGCCCTCGCGGTTGGCACCGAGCTGTTGGGCCGTCTCGCGGCGCAGGTCATCCATCCGGTCACCAGCTTGCGAAAACTCACGTGCGATGGTCAGGTAACGTTGCTGCTCCACGGCCGCATCTGTCGTCTGCTGCTGCGCGATGGCGTTGGCCGTGCGGCGAGTTTCGGCCAGCGCGACGTTCAGGGCATCGAGCGCGTTGTTGGCCTGCTCGAGTGCTGCCAGCGTTTCCGCGCTACTGTCGCCACGCTCCCGCAACTCGGCACGCAGGCTCTTGAGCTGGAGGGCGCAAGCCACAGCAACCCCCACCGCCACCAAGGCGATCACAACAAGCACGATATCAATAGCAGACATAGACTCCGCCCAACAAACTCAATCGGTCATCAATCAAAACCGCGATCAATCTTACCCCGCCACACACACGGATCACTCACTGCCTTGCAGACAAATTTCTCCTAGAACCGCGGACGCTAAAACGCTAACTCTCCCAGCCGGCGCGAATGGTTGTTACGACATCGCCTAGGCGCTGGCCGAGAGCCGCTAGATGTTGGAGTACCTCGTTGGGCGATGCGCCGTTGAGGATGCACGTGAGGGCATACGACGCCAGAAAGATGGCCACAAGCCCTAACGGGATGAGCACGATCATCGCCAAGGTGCGCAGGCGCTGGCCCACGCGGCGACGACGCGCACGACGCTTGTCGAACGCGAGCTCCTGCGCATATGAATCTTGCTGTACGGAATAGGCCTCTGGTGCCGATTCGCACCCGGGCACAGCTGCAGGTACAGCAGCGGGCACGACATTTTGCGCAAAGGGCTGGACTGCCGCCCCTTGCATTTGTATCTCCATGAGTCGTTGCTGCTGACGCAACATGCGCTCGGCTTGTTGCTGCGGAGTCTCAAGAAACAGATCCATGCTGGCCTCCAAAATCGGAGCATTCGACGCTTACGACCAGCATCCCGCACCGCCATGACCGCGACAACGCAATCGCCGGCAATAGCCACAAAGTTTCTTTTGCTCAAAAGCTGTCGAAAACCTCAACAACTCCCCTACCAGCACTTTCTCTGAGCTTTTTTCGCCAGCAATCTTTTGGCCTTCCACCCTTACACCAACTGACCAAAATCTAACCAAAAGCTTGACGAAAATTGTGGAAACAGGGACCCCACACAAAAAGTGCCGCCCCAAAGGGCGGCACACAAACTTATTATCAGCTTTTCTGTAACGAGCACGCGACGACTCAACGTCGGAGCGCAGGGCGGGGAAACCTTTGCCTCGCGCGACCCTGCGAAGCCGTGAGCGAGAGGGAAAGGTTTCCCCGCCCTGCGCTCCGTGGTCGGTGAGGACAGACTACATGCCTGCGAGACCTCGGGCGGCGGTGGCGCACATAAACGCCAAGGCTAGAATCACGAGCGAGCCCGCGATGTCTGCCAGCACGCCCATTGCACGGCGTTCAAACAACCAGCTCTCAAAGTGCGGGGCGACGTTGCGCCAAACACGCCACAGCAAGATGCCCATACCGATGACGCCCGGGATATTGAGCAGTAGGATCTCGGAGCACAAAAGACCGATCAGGTTACCGGCGGCAAAGCCCGCATCACCCTCGCAGTATTTGCGGTAGACCATATACAGCATGTACGCCACAAACGGCTGCAAGCACGCAGAAATAAACGAGACCACCATCGAGGGGTCCTGCGAAAAGACCTCGGTGAGTTTATCGACACTCGTGGCGTCCTTCGAAGCCAAGAATAAACCGATAACCACAAGGGGCACCACGCCCAAAATTACCTCGACCAGAGTAAACAACTTGGCAGTCAAATCCTCACTAGCCGAATTCAAATGAGGCGCCCACTCAGGATGAGCATGCGCGCCGACTTTCTTGTCCTTCTCGGCACGATCGGCCTTTTTACCCTCGGCAACCCGACGACCAGGATCCTTGCGAGTTCCCGCCGCAGCAACCCGAGCCCGAGACTTCTTACCCATAACCAACACCTCACAAGAGGAAACGAATAGCCAACGCTACCCAGTGTACCCTCTAAGCAACGTCACCGCCCCAACCGGCCCCCACAAAAACGTGCCGCCCCATAAGGGGCGGCACACAAACTTCTTATCAGCTTTTCTGTAACGAGCACGCGACGACCCAACGCCGGAGCGCAGGGCGGGAGGCCGGATCGCCTTCCCTCAACGCGACCCTGCGGAGCCGTGAGCGGGGAGGGAAGGCGATCCGGCCTCCCGCCCTGCGCTCCGCAGCAGCCAGCGCCAAGCGCTAGTAGTTCACCACCTGCTCCTCAAAGTACGCCTTGGGGTGGTTACACACCGGGCACACCTCAGGCGCCTCGGCACCAACGTGCAGGTGCCCGCAGTTCAGGCACTTCCATACCTTCACGCCCTCACGCTCAAACACCTCGCCCGACTCGATGCGCTCGACGAGTTTGTTGTAGCGCTCCTCGTGGGCCTTCTCGACGGCGGCGACACCACGGAACTTTGCGGCAATCTCGGCAAAGCCCTCCTCCTCGGCGGTCTTGGCAAACTCGTCGTACATCGTGGTCCACTCGTAGTTCTCTCCTGCGGCGGCATCGCGCAGATTGTCCAGGGTATCGGGGACGGCGCCGTCGTGCAGATACTTAAACCACAGCTTGGCGTGCTCGGACTCGTTGCCTGCGGTCTCGGCAAAGATATTCGAAATCTGAACGTAGCCATCCTTCTTGGCCTTGGATGCATAGTAGCGATACTTGGTGTGTGCCTGGGACTCACCGGCAAAAGCGGTCTCGAGGTTCTTCTTGGTCTGAGAGTTCTCAAAATCCATAGGTGTACTTCCCTTCAACGCATGCCGCCCATAGGCTTTGAGCGACCTTGTCTTTAGGATGCCCTCAAGCCGCGAATTTAAACCTTACAATCCCGTTCTTCAGATTTGAGCGGGCTACACACTCAACCAACGATCGTCCTCGGCTCGGCAAAAGCCCTCGCGCTCCAGGTCGGCTAGAATGTCCGCAATCAAGTCGCACTCGACCGGCCCGCGACCGGCTGCCGCTTCCATCTCGTTAACGCCCACCACGGCATCAGCAAGCGTAATCCCCGCCGGCTGGCCATCGCGCGCTGCCAGCAACATGCGCACGATATGCGCGCGCTTTTGGCGACGCGAGCCCTCAAACTTGGACTGACGGCTATAGCCCGCCGACCGCCTGGACGGATTGGGCAACGTCTTTTTTAGATATGCGCCGTAATCTAGCAGCGCGTAATACCACGCGCGCGGCGTATCGGCATCGTCTTGAGGCACGGCAAAGGGCGTAATCTCGTCGGTCGCCGCATCGGGAGCCGCCGGACAGGCCGCCTGAATCAGCGGCACCAGCTCGCGATCGGGAACAGCCGGTACATCGGGAAAGAAGTGATGCAGAAAGACCGTGCGCACATTGGTCTCCAGATACACGCCCGGAAGATCAAACGCAAACGACCGGATACCCTGCGCCGTTGCCGGGCCAATACCAGGCAGAGCGACCAAGTCACGCGTCTCGTGTGGAAACTCCCCGTCCCAGTCCTCTACAACGCGCTGAGCGGCCTTGTGGAGCGCCAGAGCGCGTCGGTTGTAGCCCATCCCCTGCCAAGCGTCCAAAACATCGGAAGGCGCGGCCTGGGCAAGCGCCTGCACGGTCGGAAAACGATCGAGCCACACCGGCATGCGCGCCTCCACACGCGGCACCTGCGTTTGCTGCAGCATGACCTCAGAAAGCCAAATGATGTACGGATCGCGTGTGCGGCGCCACGGAAGGTCGCGATAGCGCAGGACCCCTTCCGAACGAATCATCGAACGAAAGGGGTCCTGAATCATGGCTATGCTCCTTATGCGGCGCTATTCCTCCCGGTAAGCGCACGCGCAGGTGGCGTACTCGGGAAACGCTTCGCGGTCGGCGAACTTGGGATCGACGGCCGGGAACTGGCGGTGAGCGACGATGTCGCCGAGCGAAACGGAATCGAGGTAGTCGCGCATCAACGCCTGAGCTCCGGCCCACAGGGGATGATAGCAGCACGCGCCCATGCGCGCACAGTCACCATCGGGCGCGGTGCAATCGTTCATAACCATAGGACCCTGAACGGCCTCGACGACCTGACGGATAGTGACGTCGTCCGGACTGACCTTGAGACGCATGCCACCGTGGACGCCACGCAGGCTCTCCACAATACCGGCCTGGACCAAACCGTGCTGAATCGAGCGGGCAAACGAATACGGGACATTGACCTCTTCGGCAGCGGTGCGAACAGAAAGCAAGCACTCCGGATCCTCGGCAAGCATCGCCAGCATACGAAGGGCGTAATCAGTCTTCCTCGATATGTCCATTTTTCCCCTTTCAAGGAATACGAACAGCTCGAACGAGCTCCGGGGCCGAGCTTGTGTCGAGACGCTAAATGACTGCCAGGACATCCAAATGGTAAATCGGATATCCATTGAGTGCCGCGCTTGGAGCGAAATGCATCAGATGCGGCGCACAGTGCAATTTAGTATAACCTAACCCCCTGTCTCGTAGAACAGGTGTTGCGCAACAAAGCTGTTGTTCAGACAGATATATTTATTAGATTTTACTTGCGTTCCCGAAGGCGCGGGGATTCTGGGCGAAGATGTACCAGGGCGATCGTTCTATCGAAACAAAGTGCATCAAACGCAAAAAGCCACGTCCGAAGACGTGGCTTTAATTGCGTTGGCGGGAAGTACGGGGCTCGAACCCGCGACCTCCGACGTGACAGGCCGGCGCTCTAACCAAACTGAGCTAACTCCCCAGGCAGGCGTTCGCGTTTGTTTCCGCTCGCGTGCGCTGCGGGGATTAGTATACACAGAAGTCTGTCCGGCGCGCAACAACTTTTTTGAAAAAATTTTTGGGGCCATCCGGGAG
>URKV01000006.1 GCA_900548565.1 uncultured Collinsella sp. | reverse complement strand
AGGCACTCGATCAGCCTGTGGCGCATGGTGTAGGCGGTCTTGAGGCAGACGCGGCAGCGCCTCGCGCATTCGCGCAGGGGCAGCATGAGCACGAAGCACTCGGCGTAGGCCATCCAGGTCTCCTTCGGGAGCTTGCTCGTCCCCAGGATGCGCTCGCTGCCCATGCCGAAGGTCCTGCCGCAGCCCCGGCAGAGGTAGCGCTGCTCGCCGTTCTTCGATTTGCCCTTCTTCACGACCGCGGCGGACCCGCAGCGCGGGCAGCGTTCGATTTCGTAGGCGGAGCCGGCCGCGTCGTCGAACGCCGCCGCGCGGATCACGTCCCTGACGGACTCGATAGCGCGGCGGCGCTCGGTCTTGCTGAGGTTCGCCATGCCCTTCTTGAAGTTGAGGACCAGGTCTTCGGCGTTCATGCTGCCCCCATCATCGCGGTCTATGGGGTCAACGATATGGCACCGTGGGGACACATGTATGTCAATCCTGGTCTAACAGAGCCTTAAATAATCATTCTGTCATGTATGCAGTTGGCGGCAAAGGCCTGCTCTCAGAATGATTTTTTAATCCCGTCCCAGAAAAATCATTATGCATAGAAAGTCATAATTATCATTTCGTAAACATTTCGATGAAATTAACGCCATGGCGCATACTTGCGGTTAAAATACCGCAAGGCCTAACTACCAACCTTTAAGCCGGTCCGGAGAGACCGGGAAGGAGAATTATGGCGAATAACCATACTGCGGGCACTGCTGCCCGCACCTTCGCGCCCAGCGAGCTTTGCCAGCGCATGCTGGCCAAAACCAGCAAGGGCACCTGCGGTCCCTGCATCCTGTACCTTGAGGATGGGACCATTTTTTATGGCCGCGCATGCGGTGCCGAGGGTACCGCGACGGGCGAGGTCTGCTTCAACACCTCGCTTGAGGGCTACTTTGAGGTCATGACCGACCCGAGCTATGCCGGCCAAATCGTAACCATGACCTATCCGCAGATCGGTAACTACGGCATCGACGAGACCGACGTCCAGTCGGCCTTCCCCGGTGATGCTACCCGTCCCGCGAGCGCTCCCGCCATGCGCGGCATGATCGTCCGCGACATGTGCGCTACGCCTTCCAACTGGCGCTCGGCCGTCAGCGTACCGGAGTACCTGCGTGCCCACGGCATCGTCGCTATCGAGGGCGTCGACACCCGCGCTCTTGTGCGCCACCTGCGCGACAACGGCTCCAAGATGGGTATTATCTCGACGGAAATCTTTGACGTCGCCGAGCTTGCCGATCGTCTGGCCGCAGCGCCGACGCTGGTGGGCGAGAATCTGGTCAAGACCGTGAGTTGCCCTGAGCCCCACGCTTTTGCCGCGAGCGATCTGCCCGCTACGCATGACTTTGCGCTTGCCCCTGCCGCTCCTGCCCGCCACAACGTGGTCGCGTACGACTGCGGCGTGAAGCGCGGCATTCTGGAGGGCCTCGTCCGCGCCGGCTGCGACCTTACTGTCGTGCCGTGGGATACGCCCGCGAGTGAGGTGCTCGACATGAATCCCGACGGCGTCTTTTTATCCAACGGCCCCGGCGACCCCGATGCCGTGGTGGAGACCTACGAGCAGGTGCAGCAGCTGATCGGCAAGGTGCCGGTCTTTGGCATTTGCCTTGGTCACCAGATGATCAGCTTGGCGTGCGGCGCCCAAATGGAAAAGCTTAAATTCGGTCACCGTGGTGGTAACCAGCCGGTTATGAACCTGGTGAGCCGTCGCGTGGAGATCACCGCGCAAAACCACGGCTTTGGCCTGCTGTTCCCCAGCTTGGGCAAGCTTGTCCCCGAGCTTTCCGGCGGCGAGACCGAGCATGCGGCCGATGGAGATCTGCGCGTCTGGGTGCGCCGCGGAATCGCGCCGGTCGTGATGAACGAGCGCTTTGGTCGCATTCGCCTGACGCACGTGAACCTCAACGACGGCACCGCCGAGGGCATCCAGCTGCTCGACGCACCGTGCTTCTCGGTCCAGTACCACCCCGAGGCCTCGCCTGGCCCCACCGATGCCCACTATCTCTTTACCGCCTTTACGCGACTCATGGACGGCGAGGAGAACTACCTGGACATCGACACCGCGAAGGACCGCCTTGCCGGCTGGAACTTTGCTGAGTCCGAGACCGCTGAGACCGAGGAGAACTAATATGCCTAAACGTACTGACATCAAGCGCATCCTCGTCATTGGTTCGGGCCCCATCGTTATTGGCCAGGCCTGTGAGTTCGACTACTCCGGCGCCCAGGCCTGCAAGGTGCTCAAGGAGGATGGCTTTGAGGTCATCCTGGTCAACTCCAACCCGGCGACCATCATGACCGACCCGGGTCTTGCCGACCGCACCTATGTCGAGCCCATCACCGCCGAGTTCATCGAGCGCGTAATCAAGAAAGAGCGCCCGGACGCGCTGCTGCCCACGCTGGGCGGCCAGACCGGTCTGAACGCCGCCGTCGAGCTGGCAAAGGACGGCACGCTCGACAAGTATGGCGTCGAGATGATCGGCTGCGACCTGGCCGCCATCGAGCGCGGCGAGGACCGCAAGCTCTTTAACGAGGCCATGGCCGAGATTGGACTGGAGGTCGCGCGCTCGGGCTATGCCTATAGCGTGGCCGACGCCGAGGCTATCGCCGAGCGCGTGGGCTATCCCTGCGTGCTGCGTCCGAGCTTTACCTTGGGCGGTGCCGGTGGCGGCATCGCGCATACCCACGAGGAGCTCGTCTCCATCGTGAGCCAGGGCCTGGAGCTCTCGCCCGCCCACGAGGTGCTGGTCGAGGAGTCCATCGAGGGCTGGAAAGAGTATGAGATGGAGGTCATGCGCGACCACGCCGGCAACGGCATCATCGTGTGCTCCATCGAGAATCTCGACCCCATGGGCGTGCACACCGGCGACTCCATCACCGTGGCGCCGGCGCAGACGCTTTCCGACCTTGAGTATCAGCGCATGCGCGTGGCCTCGCTCGCCATTCTGGAGAAGATCGGCGTCGAGACCGGTGGCTCCAACGTGCAGTTTGCCGTGAACCCCAACACCGGTCGCTTGATCGTCATCGAGATGAACCCGCGCGTGAGCCGTTCGTCTGCGCTGGCCTCCAAGGCCACGGGTTTCCCCATCGCCAAGGCCGCCGCGCGTCTGGCTGTGGGTTATACGCTTGACGAGATCGTCAACGACATTACCAAGGCAACGCCCGCCTGCTTTGAGCCCACGATTGACTACTGCGTGGTCAAGGTGCCGCGCTTTGCCTTCGAGAAGTTCAAGGGTACCGACCCCACGCTCACCACGCGCATGAAGGCCGTGGGCGAGATTATGGCGATTGGCCGCACCTTTGAGGAGGCCTTCGGCAAAGCCATGCGCTCACTGGAGGACGGTCACCAGGGCATCTGCGCCGGTGGCAAGGAGGGTGCCGACAAGCTGAGCGACGATGATCTCGCTCAAGCCGTGGCCACGCCGACCGAGCACCGCATCTTCTTTGTGGTCGAGGCCCTGCGCCGTGGCTGGGACATCGCCCGCATCCATGCCATCTGCGGTATCGATCCGTGGTACCTCAACCGTATCAACGACATGGTGCAGGTCCAGGAGAGCATCCGCGGCCTGCGT
The DNA here is from genome assembly GCA_900548565.1 of uncultured Collinsella sp. Lineage (GTDB taxonomy): Bacteria > Actinomycetota > Coriobacteriia > Coriobacteriales > Coriobacteriaceae > Collinsella. The sequence continues at coordinate 22,714 of URKV01000006.1, read as the reverse complement.
GTGGAGGATATCGACGCCGACGCGATGCGCCTGCTCAAGCAGTACGGCACGAGCGATGCCGAGATCGCCGCGCTGACCGGCTCGGACGAGCGCTTTGTGCGCGCCTACCGCAAGGGCCTGGGCGTGGTTCCCAGCATGAAGACGGTCGATACCTGCGCTGCGGAGTTCTCGAGCGCCACGGAGTACCACTACAAGACGTACGAGAACATCTACCGCACGAGCCCGGATGCCAAGAAGTGCGTGGCTCCCGACGAGACCACGCCGGCGGACAAGCCCAAGGCGATGATCCTGGGCGCCGGCCCCAACCGCATTGGACAGGGTATCGAGTTCGATTACTGCTGCGTGCACGCGAGCTACGCGCTGGCGGCCCGCGGCTTTGAGACCATCATGGTCAACTGCAACCCCGAGACCGTCTCGACCGACTACGACACGTCCGACCGCCTTTACTTTGAGCCGCTCACCTACGAGGACGTCATGGACGTTATCGATGTTGAGCGCCCCGACGGCGTCGTGGTGACGCTCGGCGGCCAGACCCCGCTTAAGCTGGCGCGCATGCTCGAGGAGAGCGGCGTGAACATCATGGGTACCAAGCCCGATGCCATCGACTTTGCCGAGGACCGCGAGCGCTTCGCCGCTCTGCTCGACAAACTGGGCATCATGTACCCGCCGGCGGGTCAGGCCACCTCGTTTGAGGAGGCCGAGGCCGTTGCCGCACACATTGGCTACCCGCTGCTGGTGCGTCCGAGCTACGTGCTGGGCGGCCGCGGCATGATGATCGCCTACGATGCCGAGCATCTGCGCGATTACATGGCCGAGGCTGCGTGCATTAGCCCCGACTACCCGGTGTATCTGGATCGCTTCTTGGAGGGTGCGATCGAGTCCGATGTCGACGCCCTGTGCGATGGCGAAGAGGTCTACATCGGCGGCATTCTGGAGCATATCGAGGAGGCCGGTATTCACTCCGGCGACTCTGCGACCTGCATTCCGCCGTTCAGCTTTAGCGAGAGCCTGCAGGCGAAGCTCCGTGAGACCACGCGCCGCATCGCGATGGCGCTGGGCGTACGCGGCCTGGTCAACGTACAGTATGCCATCAAGGGCGAGACCGTTTACGTGATCGAGGCCAACCCGCGTGCCAGCCGTACCGTGCCGTTTATCTCCAAGGCCACCGGCGTGCCGCTGGCCAAGTGCGCGGCGCGTATCATGGCGGGCGATTCCATCGCGAGCCTGGGCCTGCCGAGCGACGAGCGCCAGCTGGACTGGTTCTGCATGAAGGAAGCCGTTATGCCCTGGGGTCGTTTCCCGGGCGCTGACGTTGTCCTGGGGCCCGAGATGAAGTCGACGGGCGAGGTCATGGGTATCGCCAAGAGCTATCCCGAGGCATACGCCAAGACGCAGCTGGCGATTGACTACAAGCTGCCCGACCCGAGCGCCGGTAAGGTGTTCATTAGCGTGTGCGACCGCGACAAGCGTCATATCCTTTCGGTCGCCCGTATCCTGCGCTATCTGGGCTTTGACATCTGCTCCACCGAGGGTACGGCGCGCGTGCTGCGCGGCGGCAACGTGACGTGCGAGGTCGTGGAGAAGATTAGCGGCCCGCACGACGGCGAGCGTCCCAACATCGGTGACCTGATCGCCGATGGCAAGATTGCGGTAATCATCAACACGCCGTACGGTCCGGGCTCGCGTGGCGATGGCTACCTGCTGCGTACCGAGGCGGTGCGCCGCGGCGTGACCTGCGTGACCGCGATGTCTGCCGCCAACACGTACGTGAGTGCCATCGAGGCCGTGCGCGAGGACCAGCAGGGTCACGGCAGTGCCAACGACATGGGCATGGACGTCATCGCCCTGCAGGACCTGCCGCAGTACACGGTGTAGTTGACCTGGCCGGCCGGGGCGGGAGGGGCCGAGTTTCCCCCTTTCGCTCCGGCTGCAAGCAGAGTCGCTCAGGAGGAAACTCGGCCCCTCTTGCCCCGACGCACTGTGTCTAGACGGATTGCACCTCCTGTTTTTAGAGATAAATACCATTTAGCGGTGATATTCAACCGTTCAAGATATTATGTAATGGCATATTACGTCATATGACGTAATATGCCATTAGCAGTCAAGGATGACTGTCTGTGTTCAAGTCGAGAAAGGGGCAAAATGATTAAACTGTGTCGCGTCGATAGCCGGTTAGTGCATGGGCAGACCGTGTTCTCTTGGTATCCAACGCTTGAAGCAAACGCTATTCTTGTGGTTTCAGATGAGTACGCCGCAAGCAAAGAGCGAATTCAAGCGCTGCGAATTGCAAAACCCGCTGATGCCAAATTGGTTGTCAAAAGTGTAGAAGATTCCATCGTGGCCCTTAACGGAAGCGCGGTGGATAAATACGAGCTAATTGTTGTTGCGGGAAATGTACATGACGCCTGTGAAGTTGCGCGTGCGTGTCCAAAAATAACGTCTGTGAATTTAGGCGGCGCTCGACCGTTGGGGGATAGCGTAAAGGAGCTTGGCCCTGCTGTGCGCCTTTCCCAATCCGATATTAATGAAATTAAGAAAGCCATGGCTGATGGAATCGAATTCGAGGTAAGGCAGGTTGCTAGCGAGAAAAAACGCATCGTAACAAGTTTTGATTTGTAGGAAGAGGGAGAAATATGCTGCTTCAAGCTTTTCTGGTTGGTCTTGCCGCTGCGATAGGTCAATCGGATTATTTACTCGGTACTGCGATGGTCGAGCGGCCGATTGTCCTCGGAGCGATTGTCGGTATTTTTTTGGGTGATATTCCGATTGGCGTTATTGTTGGTTTCCAGCTCGAACTCGCGTTCATGGGGGTCTGGCAGGTTGGTGCTGCCGTGCCGCCCAACGTAATTGTTGGTTCAGTTTTGGGAACAGCCTTTGCGATTACTATGGGTGCGGGTCCCGAGACCGCTCTGACTATTGCTATGCCCACTGCGGTGCTTGCCGGCATGTTTGACAGCCTTATGTATAGCGTTGTTACGCCTCCTATGGCTGTCTGGGCTGATCGTGGCGCCGAAAAAGACGACCCCAAAACGATTGCAGCCGCTATGTGGACCAATGGAATTCTCTACATCATTGCGCTTGGCTTGATTTGCGGCGTGGCTTTTTACGTTGGAAATGATGCTGTTCAGGCACTGATTGACGCCATTCCTGATTGGCTTACGAATGGGCTTACGATCGCAACGGGTATTCTGCCCGCGCTTGGATTTGCGCAGCTTATGTCAATCCTGTCCACCAAGGAGCTGAGCTTCCTATTCTTTGGAGGCTTCTTGCTGAGTGCCTATCTAAACATTCCGACGATCGGTATCGTGGCGTTTTCGCTGATCCTGATTGGGATTCTCAATATGGCTCACATTTTTATGCCTGCCAGTGCGGCGGTCGCTAAGGAGGTTGACGATGACAACGAATTCTAATGATGTTCTTGAGCTCTCGCCGGAGTCAAATAAATCGACCGATAAGAGAATAACCAAGAAAGACTTAAAGGCGTTATTTTGGCGTAGCTTTCCACTCAACATCATGTGGAGCTTTGACCGACAAATGAACGTTGGTTTCTGCTACGACATGATTCCGGTAATCAAGCGGTTATACGATAAGCCTGAAGACCGGATCGAGGCATATAAGCGTCATCTTGAGTTCTACAATATTCAAGTTACGTTTAATCCTCTGGTCGCCGGCATTGTGGCCTCCATGGAGGAGGAGAACGCCAACAATCAGGACTTTGACACCGCCTCAATTAACGCCATGAAAGCATCGCTTATGGCTCCGCTTTCCGGTATTGGAGATTCACTGATTGCCAGTACGCTTCGCATGATTGCGACGGGCGTTGTGACAGGACTTTGCCTTTCGGGCAGTCTGCTCGGCCCAATCCTGTTCCTGCTTCTTTATAATGTCCCAACGATCCTGATCCGCTGGTTTGGGCTTCAGTATGGTTATTCGCTTGGCAGTGGCATGATTTCGAAGCTGAACGATTCTGATGTAATGCACAAAGTTACGTCCGGCCTGGCGATTGTGGGACTAATGGTAGTTGGTGGAATGGTGGCGACCACCGTTGCAGTTACCACTCCGCTCGCTCTTAACTTCGGCGACACCGCGTTTAAGTTGCAGGAAACGCTCGATGGGATATTCCCGGCTCTTTTGCCGCTCTGCGCGTTCGGGATCATGTGTCTTTGCAATAAGAAACAGGTCAAAATTATTTGGCAGATTGTGGGCATTCTCGCTGCGGGTATTGTGCTCGGCGTCCTGGGGATTTTGGGCTAGAGAAGGCGTCCATCTTTTGAGATGCTGAACTCGAAGGACGATGCGTCTGCTCGCCAAACGGTTTTTGAATAGTGGAGCGGCATTTCATCGCAGGCATATGTGACGTGCTCGACAACGCTCACGGGGGCTCCAACGATATAACCGAGAAGGTTTGCTTCTTGGAGCCCCGCTATTCCTGCGGTGATTTTGAGCTTCTCAATACCGGTTGCGATGCTGTAATGGTTGGCGATCAGGTCGAAAAGACTGGCATTGTCTGTGAGAAGCTCCAGTAGTCCGGGCAGAGTGCCCTGCGTTGCATAAACGGTGTCGATGGCGCAGGGGGCATTTTCGATATAAACCAAGCGCGCAACTCGTTGCACTACGGTTCCGTTGTCAATTTTGAGCTCCCGTGCAATGTGGGCATCAGCCTTGATCAAGCCTGTTTCCAAGATGGACTTGGTTGTTTTATCGCCGTATTGGGGGTCGGAGCTCAAATTGAAAATGGTGCTTGTTCCTCGTTTCAGGGTGAGCTTCGATGGGTTTACGAATGTTCCCTTGCCTCGCAGGCGGTAGAGCAAGTTTTGGTCAATGAGATTCTGTACGGCGCGTCTTACGGTGATCCTGCTTACTTTGTATTGCTTGCAAAGCTCGGTTTCGGTGGGAATCTGACTGCCGCCGGGGAGTTCGCCAGAAACTATTTTCTTGAGGATATCGTTTTCAACGGTCTGATAGAGAAGCTCTGGCTGAGTGAGCTCGTCTTTTGCTGCAGGCATGGTGGACCCCTTGGTCTTCAGTTTCTTTAGTACATAGATATACGACAACTGAGGACATCATAAGCCGTTATCTCAAAAGTTATGGAAATATCGATTTGGCGTTATCGCCGAGAGGGGATTTAAGATGGGCAGACAATACGACGAGGCGTTGATTGGCGCCATCTCCGGTCGCTCGTTTATAACCGAGAAGAGGGGGCTCGAGGTTCAAATTCGTCCGGTTCCTGATGATGAAAGAGAGCATGTGCTTGACCCACGAATTCTCGAGGTATCTCGCAAGAAGATGCGGAATGTTAGCATGTCTCCGAGCTGGACGAGCCTTATTGGAATGCGCCATCGCCCGGATAAGCCGACATACCGCCTACTCGATGGTGAGGTTCAGCGCGATGAGATCCTCATGGAGGCGGCCGATCGCTATATAGATTTATTCGTCTGGACGCCACCAAATCATAAGAAGGCAAGTCCAGCGCTTGTTTACCTGCATGGCGGCGCGTTTATGGCGGGGAATGTTCTGCAATTTGAACATCAGCTCGAGTTCATCGCCGAAAAGTCTGGTGCAGTGGTGGTTTATCCAGAATACCGCTTGGCGCCGGAGACGGCATTTCCCGGGCAGATCGAGGATTGCGTTCTTGCTCTTGATTATGTGCGCGAGCATGCCGGGGATCTCGGAATCAATCCTCATAAAATAATGGTCGCCGGCGACTCCGCAGGAGGAAGCCTTACTAATGCGTGTGTTCAGCTCAGGGGTGCTGGAGCTGTAGCCCATGCCTTCGAAATCTATCCTGAAGTCGACCTTGCGGGCGAACAGGGCGAGGGATATGAGGATTTTCCTGCGATAGCCGATCAAGAGGACGTTGCGCGTTTTCGCATCGACCATCTTCGCGATTCGGACGGCCCGATGGTCGAACTTTGTGCACACGGAAAAATGTCTCCTCATGACCCGTTGATTTCTGCGCTAATGCTTGAGGACTGCACTGATTTCCCCCCGGTGACTATCGTGACATCCGAATACGATCCGCTTCGTATCCCCGATGAAAAATGGGCTACAAAATTACGGTCTTCAGGAATCGATGTCGAGGTCATCGAATATGCCGGATGTGACCATGGTTTCTTCGATCATTTTGGCGTGTACCCGCAATCGGAAGACGTGTGTTTGTTGATGGCTGAGAAGCTTAAAGAAATGGCTGCACAATAACGTCTCTCGGCGATAAGGGACTGAAGTCGCCTGTGTTTCTGCATTCGTGGTTCTCAGTCTGATTAAAAATGAGGCTTGCTCCTTGCCCGAGTGGGTGGGGAGCAGTTTGTTTTTTGTAGCGATGCGAGGCGAGTGCCGCGCACTTTAGATCGCCATTTTGCTTCGCTGTATACCACTTGACGTAATAAAAGAGGCAAGGGCGGTGCGAGGGCCAACAGTCATTCTAAGCTCGGATTCGTATTCTAAAAAGGTTGTTTCGGTTGCGCGGTACAATATAGCAAAAAAGAATGATAAAATGAATTCGAAAAAGAATTCATTTTTAGGAGGTATGTATGCCTGCTTTGCAGATGCTCGACAACCTTGTTCCAATTAGCGATTTCAGCCACGGTAAGGGCTCGGCTGCATTTTCGAAGGTTGGGGACGACAATCCTGTTGTGGTTCTCAAACACAACAAGCCAGCGTTTGTGATTGTTACACCCGATGAATATAGGGAAGCGAAGCAAGCGGAGGAGGACCTCACCTTGTTAACGTTGGCGCTTAAGAGAATGGCTGTGGCAAGTGACGATGCGCTTGTTTCCCTGTCTGATGTTATGGAAGAGCTGGGTGTGAGCCAGGACGAACTCGATCAGATGGATGAGGTCGAGTTTGAATGAGTGGGTACGAAGTCGCTTTCTACCCGGATGCTCTCAAGGATATTAAGCGTCTGGACGGCTCCCAACGAAAGATCGTCCTTAAGGCTATAGAAAAAATCAGAACGAACCCATTGCCGCAGAACGAAGGTGGATTCGGCAAGCCTCTTGGAAACAAGGCAGGTACGGATTTGACTGGCTTTATGAAGATCAAGCTCAGGGGAAGTGGCATTCGAATCGTGTACCGCCTCATCAGAATTAAAGAAAAGATGGCCATCGTAGTGGTAGGCGCTCGCGAAGACATGGAAGTCTACCGAACTGCTCAGAGACGAGAACTCGATTTCGAGAAATGGGCGGAAGAGAATATCTAGCTTTAACGATGAACGACGAGTGAGCGTTGGTGGGGCCCTGACGAATTAGATTCGTCAGGGTTTTTCGCTGAACCAATTGCCTTCAGCCTCCGTTGACCTTTCCTTCCAATTCATCAGCCAACGTACGTCATGGCAATCCCCGGTAGGTCGCAGGGCGCTTCGCGGGCGGGCCAGGCTTTATCTGAACGACTTTGCGAAGCAACCGGAGTGAAGATAAAGCCTGGCCCGCCCGCGAAGCGCCACAAAGACCGCAGGGACGGGAGCAGCTATACTACTCTCAGTAGTTAAGGGTCGCGGATCCGCCGCGTCGCCGCTCTCAACAGGAGGTCTTTGTTTATGGCAGATCAAAAGCCGGTTGTCGGGATTATCATGGGTTCCAAGTCCGATCTGGGCGTTATGGAAGGCTGCACCGCCGAGCTCGAGGCGCTGGGTGTGCCCTATGAGCTTGTCATTGCGAGCGCACACCGCACGCCGGCGAAGGTCCACGAGTGGGCTTCGACTGCTGCCGATCGCGGTATCAAGGTGATTATCGCCGCCGCTGGCAAGGCCGCTCACCTGGGTGGTGTCGTGGCTGCCTTTACGCCGCTGCCGGTTATCGGCGTGCCTATGAAGACGAGTGACCTGGGCGGTATGGATTCGCTGCTGTCGATGGTGCAGATGCCTTCGGGCGTGCCCGTGGCCTGCGTTGCCATCAACGGCGCCAAGAACGCCGCCATCTACGCCACGCAGATTCTAGGCGCTTGCGACCCCGAGTACCGCAAGGTTATCGAGAAGATGAAGCAGGAGATGGCCGACGCCTAGGCGTTCCGCCGTTTCGCCGCAGTATAAGGAGAGCCATGTCCGACTATCAGGGAAAACGATTCAAGGCTTCTCAGATCCCCGATCCGTCCAAGCCGAGTGCTGCCCATGGGGCACAGCAGGGTCGGACATCCTCTCCTCAGCAGCCGCGCGCGCCGCGCCCCGTGACGCCGGCGACGCATCGTCGACAGGACGCGCCAGCCGCATATCGACCTTCATCTTATACCAACGCTAAGAAGCCGCCCCGGTCTTCATCGCATGCCGCGCCGTCGGATTACACCGAGCCGCCGCGCAAAAAGCGCCGCTCCATTATTCCCATTCTGCTCATCATCATCGGCATCGGCCTGATTGTTGCCGCCGCTGCCATCTTTATCAATGCTCAGATTGGCTATAAGCAGGCAAGCGATTCGTACCAGAAAATCGAGAAGCAATATGTAAGCGATAAGGACGCCAGCGGCGTGCCGATTATCGACTTCGATGCACTTGCCCAGACAAATCCCGAGGTTGTGGGTTGGATTTACGCGCCGGGAACCAACATCAACTATCCCGTGGTGCAGACCAATAACAACTCCAAATACCTCAACACGCTGTTTGACGGTACGTCCAATGCATCGGGTGCGATCTTCTTGGACAGCGACGACACCGCGCCGGGAATGGTTGACCAGCAGACCACGATCTACGGCCACCACATGAATGACGGGTCGATGTTCAACGTGATTTCGGACACCACTGATCAGGCAACGTTCGATAGCATCGAGTTCGTGTATTACATCACACGGGATGCTACGTATAAACTGCGACCACTGGCGACCAAAGTTGTCGAGGACACGTATGCCAAGGCGCGCACGACCAATTTTGAGGGCGACGACGGGCTCAAGAACTACCTGTCCGAGATGCTCGATGGGGCTTCTGCCGTGGCGAGTGATGCCACCGATCGTGCTGCTTCGGCAACCAAGGTCGTAACGCTTGTGACCTGTCGTTCGTTATCGCTGAGCAACACGCGTGCCGTCATGGTGCTCACGCCGGTCGAGGAATAAGTTGTTCGAGAGTAGCTAAAAAGCCCCGTTCCAAATTGGCTACTCGACGACGGTAAGGGAGAAATGATGCTCGAGAATGGCAAAACGATGCCTTCGGTTGATGCTTGGCTGCGCGAGGCCAAGGCCGATTCGTCGGCACCTGCGTGCGGTATGTATCTGACACATAACGGTGTGGTGCGCGCGACGCCCAAGGCCGAGGCGCGCGGTGTCGAGACCGATGGCGTGGCGCCGGGCCACAAGGTGGGCGGCATGGTGTTCGGCTTCGATGCTCAGAAGGTGCAGGCTGCTATCGAGGCCACGAGCGCGATGCCGGGTATCGGCTATGTGCGCGTGTGGCTGGCAAGCGGCGAACTCGCCGTGGGTGACGACATCATGCTCGTGCTCATCGGCGGGGACATTCGCCCGCACGTGGTCGATGCGCTGCAGGCGCTCGTTGGCACCATCAAGAACGAATGTGTGAGTGAGGTCGAGCGCGAGGCGTAGAGGCTTGCGTCGATAGAAGACTCGTTTATAAAAATGCCCGCCGGTACGTGTGATACCGGCGGGCATTTTGCGTTTTGGACGCGGTTGGCGCTACACGCGCGTCGCATCCTTGGGGCTCATGGTCATGCTCTGGAAGCGATTCTCCATAAAGTCATTATCGAAGTACTTGCCGTAGAACTGCGCAACGGGAATATCCGGTTCCGTGCCGTTGACGCGCTGATACCAATAATCGAGCGACTGCAGCGTCATAACGCCATCGACCAGCATAATGATGGTGAAGATGACAGTAGCCGAGTAGCGACTCTTCCACGGAATCATGTTGATGAGCTTGAGCAGCCTCGGCAGCAGCAGCTTGATCCAGATGAGTCCGCCCAGGCCCCACAGGCAGGCAAAGCCCGTGCAGGTACGTCCGCCGGTAAGGACGGCGAGCGGATCGGGCATGCCAAAGAGCTTCATATGCGAGTAGCTCCACGAGACTACGCCAAACGAGGTCTGCATAAACCAGCCCACGAACACTTCAAAGCTTGCGCCGAGCACAGCGCTTACCAGGAAAATGATGATGGGGTTCTTTTTGTAGAAGCGGTTGAGCACCATGGTCATGAGCACGGCGCCAAATCCGTAGATGGGGCTGAAGGGGCCAAACAGCATGCCGGCGCGGTTCTGGTAGACGCCCGGGTCGTCGACCGTCATGTGCCAGATGTCCTCGGCGATCAGGCCGAGTATGCAGCAGACAAAGAATACCCAGAACAGGTTGAAGTAGTTGAGCTTGATGTAGCCTTCGCCGGTCTCATCGCGGCCGAGCATACCCTCGTCGGCGGCGTCGCGATCGAGCATCTCCTGCAGTCGGCGCTGCAGCTCGCGCTCCTGACGAAGCGTGGGGTCGACGGTGGCCGAAAGCGCGACGAGGATGCCGAGTTGGATGGCGGGGCGCAGCAAGAACGGCCCGATACCCTGAAGCATCACGTCGACCAAAAGCTCGACGACGGTAAATGCGATAAGGATGTAGGACAGGCGGGCGGCGTTGCGGCGCTGGTTCTTGATGAGGTCCAGGCCAAAGATGATCAGGATGACGGCACTGGCAGCCGAGAGCATGATGCCGGCGACGATAAGGCCGACTGCGACGAGCGTGTTGTCGCCAAGTTTGTCGACGGCGTTGCCGTTGATGAGCGCGGTAATGACCTGCCACATAAAGGCGCCGACCGACGGGAGCGTGCCCACGCCGGAAAGGATGCACAGGACGGCGTACACCTTAATGATGAGGGGGATCTTCTTGACCTCCGTGGCGCTGGGGACGCTGGGGTCGAGTTCGTTTCGATCCATACATAACCTTTCTCGTTTTGCTGTAGGTACAAGGATACGCCGCCGACCTGCTAAAAGACAGGACAAACGACCCAATTGCAGCAATGTAAGCCCTAACGGCGGGCGAGACGCGTCGCGACGGAAGCATGCGGGATCGTCGGTCCCGAGGCGCCTGCCCAATAAAATGTTTGGCTGCAAAACGGATTATAAGCTCGGTGGGCTTTTAAAAAGCGCTGTTCATGCGCGGGAGTGCTTGTCTTGCCGTGCGTATAATAGGGCAGGTAACGCCAAATAACGAGGCTCTGAGGGGATGCCATGTCTCAAGAAACCATCCGCGCGGCCGAGCGTGCCGCGGGACAGGTGAAGACCATGTCGACGTATGATCCGGACTCCGACCAGCTGCATGAGGAATGCGGCATTTTTGGTGTGTGGGCACCCGATCGCGATGTGGCTCGACTGACGTACTTTGGTCTGCGCGCGCTACAGCATCGCGGCCAGGAATCGGCGGGAATCGCCGTGGGTGATGGCGGCACGGTTATGGTCCGCAAGGACCTGGGACTGCTCGACCGCGTGTTCTCCAACGCCGACCTGTCGACACTCTCCGGCCAGCTGGCCGTGGGCCACGTGCGCTATGGCACCGCCGGCGCCAAGAGCTGGGAAGCCTCGCAGCCGCACCTTTCCACCATCAACAGCGTCATTATCGCGCTTGCTCACAACGGCACTCTGGTCAACACCGACGAGCTGCGCCGCCAGCTGATCGAGCTGGGCGTGCCGTTCCTCTCCAATTCGGATTCCGAGGTCGCGACCAAGCTTATCGGCTACTTTACCCAGCGTACGGGCCACCTGCGCGAGGGCATTCGCAAGACCATGGAGCTTGTGCGCGGCGGCTACGCCATGACGCTCATCAACGAGCAGGCGCTCTACGCATTCCGCGATCCGCACGGCATTCGCCCGCTCGTGCTGGGCAAGCTGGTGGACGAGGGCCTGGACCAGGCCGATGCCGCATCCGTTTCGCAGCTGCCGTCGCAGGACGGTGCCGCGACGGTCGACTCCGCCGTCCATGTCACGCGCGCCGACGGCTGGGTCGTCGCCTCCGAGACGTGCGCGCTCGATATCGTGGGCGCCGAGTACGTCCGTGACGTCCGTCCCGGCGAGATCTTGCGCATCAGCGCCGAGGGTCTGGTGTCCGAGCAGGGCGTGCCTGCCGCCGAAGAGCCCGCAAACTGCATCTTTGAGCAGGTCTACTTTGCCCGCCCCGACTCCATCATGAACGGCAAGAGCGTCTATGCCTGCCGTTATGACATGGGTCGTCAGCTGGCACACGAGGAGCCCGTCGAGGCTGACCTGGTCATCGGCGTGCCCGACTCCGGCCTGCCGCCCGCGGAGGGGTATTCGCACGAGAGCGGTATTCCCTTTGGCGAGGGCCTTATCAAGAACCGCTACGTGGGCCGTACGTTTATTGAGCCTACGCAGGAGTTGCGCGCCATGGGCGTGCGTATGAAACTCAACCCGCTGCGCGACAACATCGAGGGCAAGCGCCTGGTCGTCATCGACGACTCCATCGTGCGCGGCACCACCATGGTGCAGCTCGTCAAGATGCTACGCAACGCTGGCGCCAAGGAGATTCATATCCGCATCAACTCACCCGAGGTCATCTGGCCGTGCTTCTACGGTATCGATACCGACGTGCAGTCGCAGCTTATCAGCGCCAACAAGACGGTCGACGAGATTTGCGAGTATATCGGCGCCGATTCGCTGGCCTTCCTTTCGGTCGAGGGCCTGCTTAAGGTCATGCCCAAGGGCGGTTACTGCGATGCGTGCTTTACCGGCCGCTACCCCGTGGCGATTCCCGAGAGTTTTGGCCGCGACAAGTTCATGGAGGGCTTTAAGCCCCGCAACCTGGACAAGCCGTTGCACTTTGATGACGACGCCGTGGTCGAGAAATACGACGACCGCAGCTGGGAAGAGAAGCACGGTGAGGCCTAAAACCTGCCATGTGGGGATAGGTTTATTTTGGTAGGTTTTACCTGCTGTTTTGTTGATTGAGCGGCGCGCGTTGTTATGGCGCGCGCCGAAATGAACGCAACTATGAGCACCGTTTGGCGCCCGCGCGGCGGACGGTAGTGGGAGAGGAAGGCTCAGATGAGCGACAGCAAGCATGTGACGTATGAGGATGCCGGCGTCGATACCGCCGAGGGCGGCCGTGCCGTCGACGCGATTAAGCAGATGGTTAAGGACACCAATCGCCCCGAGGTTATCGGCGGCATCGGCGGCTTCGGTGGTCTGTTCTCGGCCGCCGCGCTTAAGGATATGGAAGACCCGATTCTGATTAGCGGTACCGACGGCGTGGGCACCAAGCTCGTGCTCGCCCAGATTATGGACCGTCACGAGACGGTGGGCCAGGACCTGGTCGCTATGTGCGTCAACGACATTTTGGCTTCGGGCGCCGAGCCGCTGTTCTTCCTGGACTACGTTGCCATCGGTCACATCGAGGCCGGGCACATGGCAAAGATCATCAAGGGTGTAGCCGACGGCTGTAAGCTCGCGGGCTGCGCGCTCGTGGGCGGTGAGATGGCCGAGCACCCCGGCGTCATGGCTCCTGCCGACTACGACCTTGCCGGATTTACCGTGGGCGTTGTCGACCGTCCCAAGATGCTCGACCCCGCGAACGTTCGCCCCGGCGATGTGATCCTGGGCCTGCCCTCCACCGGCGTGCACTCCAACGGCTACTCGCTCGTGCGCAAGGTCATCGGTGTCGACGGTATCAAGCCGGGTACGCCCGAGGCTGTCGCTAAGGCCGAGGAGCTAAGCCGTCCGCTCGAGGAGCTCGGCGGTGCTTCGCTGGCCGACGCTCTGCTGGCTCCCACGTGCATTTATGTGAAGCCGATTCTGGAGTTGCTGCGCGGTGGCGCCAACGTTCATGCCATCGCCCATATCACCGGCGGCGGTATTACCGAGAACCTCAACCGCGCGCTCGCCGACGACGTCGATGCCGTGGTCACCCGCAACGGCGCAGAGATGGGCTGGGATGTTCCGCCCGTCATCACCTATGTGTCGCGTCAAGCCGAGCTCGCGCCCAACGAGGCATGCAAGACCTTCAACATGGGCGTCGGCCTGTGCCTGATCGTCGCCCCCGAGGACGAGGCTGCCGTGACCGAGGCACTGGTCGCGCTAGGTGAGAAGCCGTTCCGCGTGGGCGAGTGCGTCGAGGGTTCCGGTAAGGTCGTGTACTCCGATGAGCGCTAACGAGCAGATGGCTGCTGCCGAGAGCCTGGGCTTTGTGCCCTACACCCGTCCGACCGGCACCGATACGGCCGAGCCGCTCAAGATCGGCGTGCTTATCAGCGGTTCGGGTACCAACCTGCAGGCGCTGATCGACCTGATCGCCGCCGGCAAGCTCAACGCCTCGATTGAGCTTGTGGTGTCGAGCCGTCCTTCGGCTAAGGGTTTGCAGCGCGCTGAGCGTGCGGGTATCCAGACGCTGACGCTTTCCAAGGATGTCTACGCCGACCCTATCGCTGCCGATGAGATTATTGCGCACGAGCTTCTCGAGCGCGGCTGCGAGTATGTGGTCATGGCCGGCTACATGCGCATGGTGCACACGCCTCTGCTGGCGGCGTTTCCCAACCGCGTGGTCAACTTGCATCCGGCGCTGCTGCCGAGCTTTACCGGTGCGCATGCGATCGATGATGCCTTTGCGCGCGGCGTCAAGGTGACCGGCGTGACCGTGCACTTTGCCAACGAGATTTACGACAACGGCCCCATCATCGCCCAGCGCGCGCTGGCTGTTGAGGAGGGCTGGGACGTCGACACGCTCGAGGAGCACATCCACGCGATTGAGCACGTGCTGTATCCCGAGGTCGTGCAAATGCTCGCCGACGGCCGCGTTCACGTGTTGGAGAGCGGCAAGGTCGCAATTGATGCACCCCGCGGCTAGCGGTGCACAGTACAATTTAGCCGAGTAGTCAGGGTGGTCATTGGCGCCAAGGCGCGCGTGGCCACCTTTTGTTTTAGGTAGTCATCGGGGACGTTCTTTAACGACTGGTCATTCAAGAACGTCGCAGGTGACTAGGTGAGAGAGGTGAGCGCATGGCGGATAACGAAGCGCTGTTTACGCCTGAGCTGGTGTTTTTTGATTGGGAGTGTGCAACGCCGGATGAGGTGTTCGCGCGGCTCGAGGGCGAGCTTGCCCCGCGCGGCTACATTGCCGACGGTTGGCTCGACGCCGTTCGCACGCGCGAGGATGCCTATCCCACGGGCCTTGCCATGCCGGCGGCAAACATTGCCATTCCGCATACCGATCCGGGGTTTGTGGCCAAGCCCTATATCGCGGTGGTGAAGCCCGTCGCGCCCGTGACATTTAACGCTATGGCTGGCATGGGCGCTCCGGTGCCGGCGCAGATCGTCATCAATCTGGGCATCGCCGAGCCGGGCGGCCAGGTCGAGGCCCTGCAGGCGCTCATGAATATCTTTATGGACGCCGATGCCGCAGCCGACGTGCTCGGCCAGACCACGCCCCAGGGCATGGTCGACGCCATCCGTCGCCACTTCTAAGGTGGGGCTGAGTCGGCGCTTGGGGACGTTCCTTTTCTGCCGGCAGAAAAGGAACGTCCCCAAGCGCCACATCTGTCCCCTTTGCACCAAAATGGTGCAGATTAACCTGTCCCCAATGCACCAAGCGTGCCGCGGGGGCCGCGTTGTGACACAATGGCGTTTGTTCGATTCGTTATGCGAAAGGCCAACTATGGCAAACAAGAAAAAGAACTCCGAGGCCGCGCCGACGCTCGAGCAGCAGGCCCGCGCTGCCTCCAGCTCTCGCAAGAAGCAGCGCAAGACGTACGTGTCTAAGACCGTCAAGATCGTCCTGGTGGTCATCGGCGTGCTGGCGATGCTGCTTTCCGTCTCGGCGATGGCGTGCTCCGGCCTTATGTCGCAGGCCGAGGACACTTCGGGCTACAAGCTGACCGGCGGTGTTGCTGCAACTATCAACGGCACCAACCTCACCGAGGACACCGTGACCAAGCAGATCATGAGCATGCGCACGTCCTACGGCTACACCAAGGATGAGGATTGGGCGCAGTATCTGGTTGACAACGACCTCACGCCCAAGAAGTACCGCAAGCAACTCATCGACTCCTACACGCAGCAGATTCTGCTTCAACAGGCACAGAAGGAGAACGGCGTGACGGTGTCGGACGAGGAGGTCGAGAAGGCTTGGAAGGACGCGTGCAAGAGCGCGGGCGGTGCCAAGGCCTTTAAGAAGACCCTCAAGACCTACGGCTATACCGAGGACACCTACAAGGATTCGCTCAAGGAGAGCCTGGCGCAGCAGAAACTCAAGGATGCCGTGGCGCCCACCAGCAAGCCCAAGGACAGCGAGATCGTCGATTACATCAACGAGAACCTGTCTAACTACAACGATGCTCGCCGCTCGTCGAACATCCTGATCAAGGTTGATTCCGACGCCTCCGACGAGGACAAGGCCGCCGCCAAGGCCAAGGCGCAGGAGTGCCTGGACAAGATTAACTCCGGCGAGCTGAGCTTTGAGGACGCCGTTGAGCAGTACTCCGAGGACACCGGTTCCAAGGAGAAGAAGGGCGATGTGGGCTGGGATAAGCTCACCACTTTCGTCGACAGCTACCAGACGGCGCTCGAGGGGCTCAACAAGGGCGACGTGAGCGAAGTCGTCGAGTCGACCTATGGTTACCACATCATCAAGTGCACCGACTACTTCCATGTCGATAATCAGGTCGATGACATCAACCAGGTGCCCAAGGCCATCAAGAAGTACGTCTCCAACGTGGTGAAGACACAGGCGGCCAGCACCGCGTACAGCGAGTGGCTGGAGCAGTACAAGAAGGATGCCGACATCACTGTCAACCCCATGCCCAAGGACGTCCCGTATAACGTCAGCCTGAAGGGCGTCACCAAGAGCTCGACCGACGATTCGTCGACGACTGAGTAATCATGGGGCGGCGCTCGTGCGAGTGCCGTCCGCACTATTGAGGAGGATTTGCAGATGACCAACGAAGAGCTGCAGAAGGAAATGATTGCGGCCATGAAGGCCAAGGACAAGGTTCGCCTGTCCATCATTCGCCAGGTTAAGGCCGAGGTGAAGAACATCGAGGTCAACGAGCGCCGCGATGTGACCGAGGAAGACGTCAACAGCATGATCAAGCGTCTGATCAAGCAGACGAGCGAGACACTGGAGATGTCCATCAAGGCCGGCACTGACCAGGAGCGTACCGACAACCTGACCGAGCAGGTCAAGATTCTGGAGAGCCTGCTGCCCGCACAGGTTTCGGGCGAGGAGCTCGAGGCCCTGACCGAGCAGGTTATCGCCGAGCTGGGCGCCACGTCCAAGAAGCAGATGGGCCAGGTTATGGGCGCACTCGGCAAGGCCACCGGCGGCAACTTCGACAAGCCGGCAGCGGCAAAGATCGTCGGCGCCAAACTCGCGTAGGGGCCGAGCGGTACATAGTTGATGTTGAGGGGGCGTGGCCGTCATGGTCGCGCCCCTTTTTGCTGGGCTGGGCAATCATTGGGGACAGACTTAAATGAGTGCCGAATGAGCGGGCACTCATTTAAGTCTGTCCCCAATGAGTGGGTTAAAGGTTGCGGGTTCTTTACGGGAATGTAGTGTGGGCTGCGGAAACATGGTTCTTTCCGTACAATAGTTCAACTCGTGTAAACGCAGGGAAGGGACATTCATGGCAGACATGATCGAGATCAAGCATCTCAACAAGTACTTTGGCGACCTGCATGTGCTCAAAGATATCAATCTCACCGTCAAGCGCGGCGAGAAGCTCGTAATGATCGGGCCTTCCGGCTCGGGTAAGTCGACGCTCATCCGTTGCGTCGATTATCTGGAGGAGCCCACGTCGGGCGAGGTCGTCATCGACGGTACGCCGCTCACCAAAAAGAATCACCTGGAGATGGCTCGCAAGTACAGCTCCATGGTGTTTCAGCAGTTCAACCTGTATCCCAACATGACGGTGCTGGGCAACCTGACGCTCGCGCCCATCAAGCTGCAAAAGAAGAGCAAGGAGGAGGCGACCGAGATCGCCATCGCCGCGCTCAAGCGCGTCGGCATGGCGCATAAGGCCGGCGAGTATCCGCAGAATCTCTCGGGTGGTCAGCAGCAGCGCATCGCCATCGCCCGTGCCCTGTGCACCAAGCAGCCCATCATCCTGTTTGACGAGCCGACCTCGGCGCTCGACCCCGAGATGGTCCAGGAGGTTCTGGACGTTATGATTGAGCTCGCGCAGGAGGACATCACCATGATCTGCGTGACGCACGAGATGGGCTTTGCGCGCCAGGTGGCCGACCGCGTCATCTTTATGGAGGACGGCCGTATCCTGGAGGAGGGCACGCCCGAGCACTTCTTCGATAACCCCGAGAACCCGCGCTGCCGCGAGTTCCTGTCCAAGATTCTGCACTAGGCGCGGTGATGGACATGACGGATATGACGAGGGCGGCCGTGTCGCGCCGTCACTTTTTGCAGCTGGCGGGCGCCGGCATGCTCGCGCTGACGGGGACCGCGCTTACCGGTTGCGGCAACTCCACCAGCGGCGAGGACTCCGACAAGGGGTCCAAGCTTGCGGCCATCAAATCGCGTGGCCATCTGAATGCCGGCGTTAAGAAAGACGTTCCCGGCTATGGCTATTACGACACCGCCAGGGGCCGCTTTGAGGGCATGGAAGTCGATTTGTGCTATCAGATCGCCGCCGCTGTCTTTGACGTGAGCTACAAGGAGGCCCGCGCCCAGGAGCTTGTCGAGTTTACCGACGTAACGCCCAAGACACGCGGCCCGCTGATCGATAACGGCCAACTCGACGTGGTCGCGGCGACCTACACCATCACCGACGAGCGCAAGAAGAGCTGGGATTTCTCGACGCCGTACCGCACCGACTATGTGGGGCTCATGGTCAAGAAGCGTTCGGGCTTTACCTCGATTGAGGACCTGGACGGCAAGGTCATCGGCGTGAGCCAGGGTGCTACCACGCAGGGCCTGATCGAGCAGATGATCAAGGACAACGGCTTTAGCTGCAAGCCCGAGTTTAGGGCCTTTAGCGGCTACCCCATCATCAAGAGTTCGCTCGATGCCGGCAATATCGACGTCTTTGCCATGGACCGCTCCACGCTGGCCGGTTACATGAACGAGACCGTTGAGCTGCTGCAGCCCGAGGTCAAGTTTGGCGAGCAGGGCTACGGCGTGGCGACCAAGAAAGGCTGCGACCTTTCGGCCGTGGTCGATCAGGTGATTTGCGATCGCCTGGCCGACGGCTGGCTCGACCAAGAGGTCAAGACCTGGGGTCTTGTATAGGCACATCGTCCAAGGAAGGAATCAAATGCTCGAAGGATTATTTGACGCCGACCGTTGGTCGACGACATTTCAAAACATGGGGCCCTTCTGGGAGGGCTTTGGCGTGACGCTGCAAGTGGTCGTTGCCGGTCTGCTGCTGTCGCTGGTGCTGGGCACGCTGCTGGGCGTGTTCTCTACCACTCGCTCGCGCGTGCTGCGCGCCATAAGCCGCGTGTACGTGGAGTTTTACCAGAACACCCCGTTGCCCGTGCAGGTGCTCTTTATGTACATGGCCGGTCCGCAGTTTTTGCAGGCCATAACCGGTGCCGACCAGCCGGTGCGCATCGCGCCGTTCGTGCTGGGCTTCTTGGGTGTGGGCCTGTATCACGCGGCCTACATTTCGGAGGTTATCCGCACTGGTATCGAGGCGGTTCCGCGCGGTCAGATGGAGGCGGCCCAGAGCCAGGGCTTCACCCGTGCCCAGGCGTACTGGTACATCGTGCTGCCCCAGACATTCAAGATCATTCTGCCGCCGCTGTGTAACCAGGCGCTCAACCTGGTCAAGAACACGTCGGTGCTGGCGCTTGTGGCCGGCGGCGACCTTATGTACCGTTCCGACAACTTTGTGAGTCTGTACGGTTACCTGCAGGGATACATCGTCTGCTGCCTTATGTACTTCATCATCTGCTTTCCGCTCGCCATGCTGGTGCAGTGGCTCGAGCGCCGCTCCAAGGAGCGTCCGCGCGGCGTGAGCCTGGCCGAGCTGGGGCTCGACAACGTAGAGGAGGCCTAGCGCATGGAAATCTTCAACGCGACCAACCTGCTCTACATTTGGGGCGGCTTTGTTAAGACAATCGAGATCTCGGCGCTGTCGATCTTTTTCTCGCTTATCTTTGGCACGGTGCTGGCGCTCGTTAAAAGCTATGCGCCCCGCCCGTTCCGTATTTTGGTGAGCGCCTACATCGAGCTGTTCCGTTGCACGCCGAACCTGCTGTGGATTCTGTTTATCTACTTTACGGTGCAGGGTCTGGACATTGTGATTTCGACCATCGCCTTTACGCTGTTTACCAGCGCTGTTATGGCCGAGATTGTGCGCGGCGGCCTCAACTCGATTCCGCGCGGCCAGTTTGAGGCGGCGCAGAGCCAGGGCTTTGGCTTCTTTGCCACCATGCGCTACATCATTCTGCCGCAGACGTTTAAGACGATCATTCCGGCGCTGTTTAGCCAGTGCACGACCGTCATCAAGGACAGCTCGTATCTTTCGGGCATTAACGTGGCCGAGCTCATGTACACGGCAAACGTCGTGATGGCCCACGCGATCGACCTGTCGCAGGTTCTTATGCTCTACGGCCTGGTGTTTGCGATGTACTTTGTGCTCAACTTTGGTATCTCGCTGCTGGTGAGGGCTTATCAACGCCGTATCGTAGCCGCATAGTCCTGCTTCCCCAAGCACGGCACCTTGCCCCTCAATCGTCGCTTGCGTACATTTAGTACGCGGCGCTCCTCTTTCGGGGCAATCTGCCGCACTTGGGAAACCAGGACGGTCGTAAGTGACAAAATGGGAATCAGGAATCGCCTATTTCTCATCTGTTAGAAAGGAATCGCGATGAGCGATCTGGAGAACAAGAAGAGTCCTGTGGTCATTACCATCGCGCGCGACTTTGGTGCCGAGGGCCACGAGATCGGACGCATCCTCGCCAACGAGTTGGGGATTCCACTGTACGACAACGAGCTGCTGGTGCGTGCGTCGCTGCGCGCGGGCGAGTCGCTCGATAAGATGGCCGCCTATGACGAGCGCCTGGCCGTGGAGAACATGGCGTTTCTGCCCGACCGCTACGATGCGCGTTCGTACTCGGATAAGTTGTTCCAAAAGATGAGCCAGGTGATTTTGGATTTGGGCGAGACCGAGAGCTGCATTATCGAAGGCCGTCTGTCCGATTACCTGCTGCGCAACAACCCCAATCACATTGCCGTGCTGGTGACCGCACCCTTTGAGGACCGCGTCGAGATCGTGCGCAAGAAGCGTGGCCTTAATAAAAAGAAAGGCGCCAAGCTGGTCAAGCAGCAGCAGAAGGCGCGCGAGGCGTTCTATAAGCGCTATAGCGCCGGAAAGTGGAAGATGACGAGCGGCAAGGATATCGTCGTCAACCGCGCCAAGCTGGGCCGCGAGGGCTGCAAGGACGTTATCGCCGCTGCCTACCGCTACAAAGTGGCCCAGCTCGAAGGCTAACCGATCAAAACCACCACAAAGGGGACAGGCACCTTTGTGGTGGTTTTTGTTTTAGGCCGAGGGGAAGGCCTTGGCGGCGGTGTCTATCCTCGGCTTTTGCAAAATCTCGATCTGTAACACCAAGCCAGCGAAAATGGCTTTAACTGTTACAGATTTAGATGAACCGTCCGGCCGTCAGCCCAACGTCTTGATCTGTAACACCAGGCGGCATATTTGGCCTCTAGCTGTTACAGATTGAGATAAAGCGGAGGCGGCTGGCGCAATATCTCGATCTGTAACAACTGCGATGCTCAACAGGGCCTAACTGTTACAGATTGAGACAAAACGGCCGGGCAAGTCCCCAACCACCACAAAGGTGCCTGTCCCCATCGTGGTGGTCGGGCGGCCGGCATAGAAAAAGTCCCCGCCGGGCGTGTGCTCGACGGGGACTTTGCCGTTTGGTGGCTAGCGCTGCAGGTGATTACTCGCCCAGCAGGCTCTTGGTGATGGAAGCGGCGGCCTTCTTGCCGGCGCCCATCGCCAGAATGACCGTAGCGGCACCGGTGACGATGTCGCCGCCAGCCCAGATGCGGGGATCGGTGGTCTGGCCAGTCTCCTCGTCGGCGACGATGTAGCCCCACTTGTTGAGCTCCATCTTGCCGCCGATCTTCTTTGCGAAGGGGTTGGCGTTGGTGCCGATAGCCGAGATTGCGACGTCGCAGGGGATCTCCTCGATGGCGCCCTCGATGGGCACCGGACGACGACGGCCGGACTCGTCGGGCTCGCCGAGCTCCATCTTCTGGACCTTGACGGCGCACACGGAGCCGTCCTCGCCAGCGACAAACTCGAGCGGGGAGACGAGCGGCAGAACCTCGACGCCCTCGGCCTTGGCATGGTGCAGCTCAGCGCGACGGCAGGGCATCTCGTCCTCGGTACGACGGTAGGCGATGATGGCGTGCTCGGCGCCCAGGCGCTTGGCGGTACGGACGGCGTCCATAGCCACGTTGCCGCCGCCAAAGACAACGACGTTCTTGCCGTGCTTGGTGGGGGTGTCGTACTCGGGGAACTTGTTGGCCTTCATCAGGTTCACGCGGGTGAGGTACTCGTTGGCGAAGAAGACGTTGGGCAGGTTCTCGCCGGGGACGTTGAGGAACTTGGGCAGGCCAGCGCCGGTCGCCACGTAGATGGCGTCGAAGCCCTGCTCGAACAGCTCTTCGGCCGTGGCCATGTTGCCCACGACGGAGTTGTACTCAAACTTGACGCCCATGTCCTCCAGGCCGTCAATCTCGCGCTTGACGACTGCCTTGGGCAGACGGAACTCGGGGATGCCGTAGACCCTGTCTCTTATACACATCTCCGAGCCCACGAGACTCCTGAGCATCTCG
>URKV01000005.1 GCA_900548565.1 uncultured Collinsella sp. | reverse complement strand
CTACACGCGTAAGATCGTCGGCAGCGTCAGATGTGTATAAGAGACAGGTATCACACCGTGCCAATGCCGACGTCGACGCCCTGTGTGGCGTATGGCGCGTGTTGCTCGTGGCGCTCACCGACTTGCCCCAGGGCCTCATGGCGCGCCTAGCCGACATGCATCCGGATGTGCCTTGGTCCTATCGTCCTATCTTCTCATTCTTGGCAGGGCAGAACCCTGGTTCTATCTTCTCTCTCAGCGCCGCTCGTGCTGACGTTCTCAAGGCCGATCGCGCCGACGATCGGGTGGACGCCGACGAACTGCCGGTCCTCAAGATGCCGAGTCGTGAGGAGATTGAGGCAGACTATGCGCCAGGTGGCCTGGTCAATCGCATGTATCCCACTTACGAGCCGCGTGATGAGCAGATCGCGATGGCGCTCGAGGTCCGCGATGCGCTGGTCACGGGCACTCATCGTGTAATTGAGGCGGGCACAGGCGTCGGCAAATCGATGGCCTATCTGGTGCCTTTTGCCGAGGCGGCACGCCGTAACAACATCACGGTTGGTATTGCGACCAAATCGAACAATCTTGCAGACCAGCTCATGTACCATGAGCTGCCAAAACTTGCCGAGCAACTGGACGGTGGTCTGTCATTTTGCGCTCTCAAGGGCTATGACCACTATCCGTGCCTGCGCAAGCTTGAGCGCATGAGCCGAGGCCAGGTCGAGATTACCACCAAGCGCGATCCGGCGGACACGCTCACGGCGGTCGCGGTCATTATGGCGTACGTCTGCCAATCAGCCGATGGCGACCTCGACTCGCTTGGCATTCGGTGGCGCAGCGTCAACCGCCCCGACTTTACGACGGCCTCGCGCGAGTGTGCTCGCCGCCTCTGCCCGTTTTTCCCTGATAAATGTTTGGTCCACGGCGCTCGCCGTCGTGCGGCGCATGCCGATGTGGTGGTCACCAACCATTCCCTGCTGTTCCGCAATGTCGCGGCCGAGGGCAGGATTTTGCCTCCGATTCGTCATTGGGTAATCGACGAGGCCCATTCCATCGAGCGCGAGGCGCGCCGTCAGTGGGCGCGCGTGGTGTCGGCGGACGAATCACGCGTTCTGTTTGAGCGCCTGGGTGGCTCGAGCACCGGCGCGCTAAGCCAGGTTTCCCGTGATTTGGCAACCTCCGAGGGCTCTACGCTCTATCTGGGCCTTACTGCCAAGGCGACGTCGACGGTTGCGCGCGCGAGCATGGCAATCGCCGACGTGTTCGATGGCGTTCGCGAGCTCGGCCGCCGTGCCCGTGGGGGTTATGACAATGCCAATCTATGGATTGGCCCCGAACTGCGCGAATCTGACGACTGGCATGATTTCTTACAGTCGGCCTACACTGCCATCGACGCATTGGAACAAGCGGACAAGAGCGTCGACGCGCTGGTACAAGCCGTCGCCGCCGACAAGCCCGAGGTTGTTGTCGACCTGGGTGATATCTCGCGCCGCCTACATGAGCTGGCCGAGAACCTCAAACTCATCATTGACGGTACCGACGAACACTACGTGTACTCGTTGCAAGTCAATCGCAGACTGCGCGCCGGTGGCGAGTCGATGACTGCGGAGCGCATCGATATTGGCGAGGCCTTGGCAACCGAGTGGCTGCCCGAGGTTCACACGGCTATCTTTGCCTCGGCGACCATGACGGTGTCCAAAAGCTTTGAACACTTTAACCACGCGGTCGGCCTCGATCGCATCGGTGCTTCAACATCCTCATCGTTGCACTTGGACTCGAGCTACGACTTCGATTCGAACATGGCTGTAGTCGTTGCGGGCGATATCCCCGATCCGCGCGATCGTGAGAGCTATCTTACGGCGCTCGAGCGCGTGCTGGTCGACGCCCATCTTGCCATGGGCGGATCGGTGCTCACACTGTTCACCAATCGGCGCGACATGGAAGACCTGTACGCCCGCGTTGAGCCCAAGATGGCCCGTGCGGGTCTGGAGCTCAACTGCCAGCAGCGCAACTCATCTCCTCGTCGCCTGCGCGACCGGTTTATCAACGAGCCGACCTCGTCGCTTTTTGCTCTTAAGGCCTTTTGGGAGGGATTCGACGCCAGCGGCGAGACGCTGCGCTGCGTCATCATTCCCAAACTGCCGTTCTCGAGCCCCACAGACCCGCTCTCATGCGAGCGCAATCTGCGTGAAGACCGCGCTTGGGCGCGCTATTCGCTGCCCGAGGCCGTGCTCGAGGTCAAGCAGGCCGCCGGTCGCCTCATTCGCTCATCGACCGATTGTGGCGTACTCATCTTGGCCGACCCGCGCCTGGTGACGAAGGGCTACGGCAAGAAATTCTTAACGTCGCTGCCCACGAGCTCCTATCAGCGCATCGAGTCGGCACAAATCGGGCACTATCTACAGCTGTGGCGCGCCCGCCACGAGCGGCGCCACTAAAGCGGACAGACGAGGGATTTTGCCATATCGCACAGACGCTCTGACAGGGCGGGGTCATCCAAGATGCGGATGGCCCCGCCCGCTGCGATTACCTGGCTTAACAGCCAGCGTTCGGAGCCGTAGCGCACGTTCACTGTTGAGCAGTCCGCCCCATTGGGTTCAATCGACATGATGCCGGGCCAGTCTAGGCGCTCTGCCAAGGCGCGCGGCATGAGAAGCTTCGCGTTCCGCTCCGCCTGGGCGAGGGAGTCGTGGAGGGTCGCGGGCTCCGGTGCGTGGCGCACGACGGAGTCGTCGGTCAAGACCAGGCCCTCGATTTTATCCATGCGATAGGTACGCTGCTCGTCGACCGCGACATCCCAGGCAATCAGATACGTTTGGTCGCCGTTTGTTGTGATGCGCAAGGGGTCGACCAAACGCTCGCGTGCTTGTGCGTCATCCATCGAGCGATACGAGATGCGGCAGCGAACGCCGTCCCGAATGGCGCAGCTCAGCTGCTGCCAGTGCGATCCGTGGGCGACGGTGTCAAAGACGCGCTGGTTGTAGCCGAGCTCTTCGGGAAGAAGGGCGTGCCGTATTCGAGCCGCCGCTTGGGGTTCGATCCCCAATGATTCAAGTTCATGGTTGAGCACAGCGCCTTCGGCGGCACTCAGACGCAGCGGTAGCACGCGCCCCGCATCACCGGTGAGGACCACGCACTCGCCGCGGCGTTCGCAGATAATACGTGCGCCCGATTCTCGGTCCGCAAGCGTTGAGACAATCTCGAGAATCTCGTCGAGCGATGCCCCCGTGATATCAAAACGGCTACAAAGCTCGTCTCGTGTCATGCCATTCTCGCCGGCGGCGTAGAGGGCCTCCATGATGTCGATGGCGCGCGAGAGTCTTTGCTCGCTGGTGAGTTTACGCACGGGCATACTCGTGCACCGTCCTTTCGATGAGGTGATTCCACGCCCGCTTGAGAGCATCGGGGGCGACAGGCCTCATGCCATCCATGGCATGGGCCATGCAAAACGAGGCTGCGGCCTCAAAGTCGCGTACGTCAACGGTCCATGTCCAACCTGCTTCGGTGCGCATGAGTTCGCCTCGTCCGCGCGTGAGACCGCTGATCATATCGGCCTGCGCTTCACGCGCAAACGAGAACGTAGCCGCAACGGGTGGGCGGTCGGCAAAATCGAACTCAAAGAATAAGTAATCGTTGAGGTTGAAATCCGCAGGAATGGCGTAGGCTTTCGAAGGCCTCCAGGCGCGAATGATGCGGTCGCAGCGGAATGTTCTGATATTGTCGGTGGCATTGTCGAGGCCGCAGAAATATGCCGCACCTTCGCGCTCGAACATGCCGTAGACGCAAACGGTCCGCTCGCGTTGTTCACCGCGTCCGTTTTGGTACAAAAAGCGCAGCGCGCAACGCTCGGCAAAGGCACTCCATACCGCATCGACGGCGGGAGAGCGGCGGATCGGTGCCTCTCCTGTCGTCGACATGCCGGTGAGGTAGGCAATCTTGGAGCGAATGTCGGCAAGCGGCGCGGCAAAGGTGGATGAGCCTGCCGCGAGTGTCTGGTCGATGGCGTTGAGCAGGATGTCGGCATCGTCTGCGGTGATGAGACCGCCCGCGGCAAACGTGTGCTCGCGGTCGATCGTCCACGCGCTCTCCTCGGTTTCCTGCGCTCCGGCAGCACGAACTTCCCTGATAACGATGCCGCGTTCGAGCAGCTTGTCGCGATCGCGGCGGAACTTGCGCTTGTCTGAGTCGATATTGCCCGAGCCGTACCCCAAATCGGAATCCAGGACGATTTGCTCGGTCGTCAGCGGTTCGGGAGAACTGTTGAGTACAAAGAAAAGGTTGAGGATGCGCTGAGCCGTTTTATCGAAACCGGGCTCGGGTGCACCCTTTTTAATTGTCGCGGTCGCGTCGCTTGCCGTCATAGAATCCTCGCATGAGAAGGTCGTTTGATGCCATGATTTTAGTCCGATATGGAGATTAGGCTATATCCTTGTCCGCTCGCGGCGTTAAGATGACCCGAATTCGGTCGTTTGCGCTCGCTCGGGGTATACTTTCGACCATATACGGTTCTAATGTGCATGCATTGGGCCTATTTGTCGGATTATGGATGTGGAGCGCACATGGCGAACACCCAGAACTATATTAACCACCTGCTGCAGAACACCGGCATTACGCCGGCGTGCAGTGAAGAAGAGCGCCTGGCTGCCGAGGATATCGCTCAGATTTTCCGCAACCACGGCTTTGACCCCGAGGTGCAGGAATTTAATGCTCCCGCGCCCAGCAGGTTGGCGTTTGCCGTTACCGGTATTCTGGCGTTTGCCGGCGCCCTGCTGATGGGCATCGGCGGCGGTATCGGCTTGGTCGGCACCTTGCTGGCCATTGTCGGCGCCGTGCTCTATGTGCTCGAGCGCACGGGGCATCCCGTGGTTTCGCGCCTGGGAAAGACCGGTGTGAGCCAAAATGTCATCGCCTATCACAAGGCCTCGGGCCCGCTTGCGTCTCCGCGCAACCGCCCGGTCGTCGTGGTGGCCCACTATGATTCCCCCCGCGCCGAGCTCCTTGCTCGCGAGCCCTACGCTCCGTATCGCGCGCTCATCGCCAAGCTCCTGCCTGTCGCCACGATCGCGCCCGCGGCTGTCGCCATCCTGCGCATCCTGCCGCTTCCCGGCGTGCTCAAGGTGCTGCTGTGGGTTGTCGCGATTCTGGCCTCCCTTGTGGCACTGGCCAACGCCGCCAATATCATTTCCAACCGTTTTGTGCTTCCCTACACGTCTGGCGCGGTGTGCAACAAGTCCTCTGTTGCCGCCATGCTCGGCGTCATGGACAACGTTGCCCCCTATCAGGGCGAAAACGAGTTCCCCGACGACATTCCATTCGATACCTATTTTGGCGAGCAGAAGCGTCGCGCCGAGGAAATGGCGCGCGCGGCGGCCGAGTATGCCGCGGCCCAGCAGCAAAACGACTACGGCAACACCATTGAATATGAGGAGCCTTCCTACGACGAGGACGAGTTTGGCCAGCCGGTGGCGCCTGCCGATGTACCCGAGCAGGACGAGGCTTTTGATGGACAGATCGATGGTTTTGAGGGTGCCTCTGCCGACGAGACACTGATCGGCGTTATCGCCCCCGAGGCTCAAGACCAGACTGCCCAGGCCGAAGTGTCCACCGAGGAAACGTCCACCGCCGAGCCGGCGGAGGAGCCCGCGGTGGTCGAAGCCGCTGAGCCCAAGCTCTATCGCAATGCCGCCGGCAATATCCGCTTTGGTTCGGATGCCATCCGTGCGCTCGGCATGCTTCCCGAGTCCTGCGCGCTCGATTACGAAGAGGGCGAGGAGCCGACGTTCGAGCCGGAGCCTGCTCCCATTGCGCAGGAGCCCGCACCCGCGGCAAATACGGCTGTTGCTCCCGCCGAGCCGGTCGCTGCCCCTGTTGCTGCCGCGGAGCCTGACGCAAAGCCCGCGCTCGATTCTGCAGCCGGTCTGGATATTCTGGCGCCTGCCGCTCCGGCACAGGTTGAAGACGAGACCGCCGACGAAGACTATGACGAGTATCCGCAGCGCGTGTCCTATGAGAGTGACACCGATTTCTCGGCCGAGCTTCCCTCGACAACACCCCATGCCGATATCGCTTCCGCGTTCTCCTCGATTGGTGCCAGCGCTTCGAGCTTCTTTAAGGGCGCCCTTGCGAAGGGCAAGAAGTTCGTCGACGACTTTGAGGAAAAACGCGCCGCTGCCCGCGAGGCCGCCGAGCGGGAGGCCATCGCCCAGCAGCAGGCCGCCGAGGCCGAGCGTGAGCGTGCGGCGCAGGAGTTCGAGCAGAGCGAGGCCGAGCAGCCGGAGTCTGTCGATGTCGCCGACGCCACGACGTCCTTCGAGGCTCCGCAGCCGACATCCGCTGACGTTGCCGAGGCTACGACGTCCTTTGAGGCGCAGCAGCCGGTCGATGGCACCATGTCATTCGATGCCACGATGACGTTTGAGAAGCAGGGCACCGCAATTGCCGAGCCCCTTCCCATCTCCGATGATGCCCAGGACGCCGCCGATGATTCGGTTGTCGACGAGGCCAATTCCGTTGAGGCCGGCGCACCCGAGCAGGCCGAGGCTCCTGCTATGGAGCAGGAGTCCCCTGCGATTGACGAGGCTCCCAAGACGGATGAGTCCAGGCCTTATTCTACGCAGATCTTTACCATGCCCGCGCCGAGCGACCCCGGTGCCACGGTGGCCAATGTCGCTCCCACGCAGGACGAGACGGTTGACTCCCTCATGGCGCAGATTTCGTCTCAGGTGCCTGCGCGCCAGCATATGAATATCCCCGATCCGGCCTCCGCGCCTGCGCCCTCTTCGTCGCCGCTGGCCTCGGTCCCCGATCCGTCGCTGCCTTCGATGCAACAGGCCAACGTCGCATCCCGCACGTCGCTGTTCGATCTTCCCGATCCTTCGGCACAGACAAATGATCCCTTTGCGACGGCGCAGGGCCCCGAGCCCACGTCGGCACCGGTCGCGGCCCCCATGCCCATCTCCTCGGGCGCACAGCCGCTCGAGACCATCTCGGCTCCTGCTTCGACGGGCGCCAAGCCGCAGAAGCGTGGCCTGGGTGGCTTGTTCGGTCGCAAAAAGAAGAACGAGCAGGACAGCATGAGCGACTGGCTGGGCGTCGAAGACGATTACGATGCCAAGAAGTCTGGCCGCGGCATTGGCTCGTGGGATAACTTCGAGGATGACGATGACGGTTGGAAGGGCGGCGCCACCTCCTCCGATGGTGCTTCTGCCGAGGATATGCTCTCGGCCGTTGCCTCCATGGGTGACGATGAGCTGCTCGGCCACGATATCTGGTTCGTCGCAACGGGCGCGTCCGATTGCGACGGCGCCGGCATGAGGGCGTTTTTGGCCTCGCATCGTGACAAGCTCCGCGGTGTGTTCTTCATCAACCTCGAGTCTATCGGTGCCGGTAGGCTTTCGGTGGTGACGGTCGAGGGCGAGCAGCAGCTGTTTAAGGGCGACCGACGCATCATGAATCTTGTCAACAAGGTGTGTAAGTCGTTCCACGTCGATTGCGGTGCGTTCGAGATGCCCTATGCAAAAACCGATGCATCCGCAGCGCTCGAGGCGAGCCGTCGCGCCCTTACGATCGCCGGTGTGGACGGCCCGCGCCTTGCCTGCGCTCGCACCGAGGATGACCTGCCGTACAACGTCAATCCGACCAATATCGCTACGGTGTCCGAGGTCGTGACCGAGGTCATTCGTCGTTCGTAGACAGACCCGCTAAGGAGTCAGCGTGTTTTCGTACATCAAGCGCCATTGGCCCATCTATCTGATTTTGACCCTGATCGCTGTCGCATTGGGTTTTGGGGCCGCGTATGTCGTTGGCGTTAAGGGCTCGACGCCCGAGACAACAATGAACGAAGAGGTGGAGCAAGAGCAAAGTTTGGGTGCCGACGGTATTTCCGAGTCCGATCAGGCAGCCATCGATGGCGGTTCGTCATCTGCTGAATAGCCGATTCATCGTTTATGCCCAAGGCGGGCGAGCCGGGAGACTGGCTCGCCCGCTTTTTCGTCGTGCTAGCGCCTCTTTGTGGCTGACCTAAGGCGAGCGAACCATATGGCTGCAGCGCCCGAGGTCAGGAGTGCGGTGATGCATGCGGCGACGGGAACAGATCCCGTTGCCGGCAGGTTCTGAGGCAGGACGCATCGTTGGATGACGCGGTCCTCATCATGCGCCTCGAGTTTATCGCCACCGCCGTTGCGGCAAAGATCGACGCGCGCGCTGTTGGCAAGTGCGGTTTGGGGCGTATAGGACGACGTTGCCTGCATATGCACGACTGCGCCTCGGGCATCCGAGTTAAGGACCGCCTTGGCATCGTCAAGATCGTCGTGTTCGTCTTTAAGGTCATCCCGGGTCCAAGAACCCGCCTCGCTTCTGGTTGTAAAGTCGGCGGCTACCGCACCGTATTCAAAACGGATGCCCGTGATGACGGCGTCGTCTGTAAAATCAAGCTCTTTCGTATCGAGCGTGACGGACTTGTCCGTCGGGATATCTGCTTTCCATAGGTGCCACCCGTCGTAATCGACGAGACGCACATCGTCGCCCAGCAGCTTTGCAACCTCTTCCGTTTCGAGCCAAGGATTGTGGTGTCCGTCGTCAAGCGTTGCATTGACCTGCCTGCCCGTATCGCTTGTTCCTGCCGGAGACGTTCGATACCACACGTTGCACAGCCCGTTTAGATCACCGACCGCAATGGGGGTTTCAACGGCAACGAGTTTCGCTGCACCATCTTTGACGCACTCAAGGTCGTCGGTGATGGTTAACTCGTCGACCCAGGTGCTCGACTCATTTTTGGCGTCGATGGTATAGGAGAAGGCGCCCTGCGTATTGGCCCGTGCTTTGGCTCGGTTTTTTCCGTCGCCGTTGGCAACGAGTTTGCTTACGACTGGCTGTGCAATCTCTTGGCGCTTATCGATGCTTCCCCTGATTTCGATGGGGGTATCCTTCATGGCCATGGTTTGAACTTCTCCCGTGGCCTTTACTTCAAACGTTATCTCTTCGGAGAGGTCGTAGGTTCGCGGAGACATCGTTTCGCGCAGGGTGTAGGTGCCGGGTGAAAGGTGCTCAATGCGGTGTGGTTTGCCGGATGAAGTCCAAGAATCAATTTCGTTGCCATTGGAGTCGCAGAGGACAAGCTCAGCGCCTGTCACTTCCTGACCTCCGCACGCGTCGACTTTGGAGATATCGATCTTGGTGTAGTCGTTGGAAACGTCAAGGTGCACTTCGATCACGGGCGTTTGCTGGTCAGCGTACGACAACTTCACAGTGTGTGGGGTCGGGTTGAGCAGATAACCTTCGGGCGCTTGTGTTTCGACGACCTCGTAGGTGGCGGTACCGCATCCCAACGAAAGATGGTCGACTCGCGCATGCCCCCGTTCGTCGGTTGTAACGGTGGCGACGGTTTCGCCATCCAAGGCGACGATGCTGCCGTCGGTTCGCACGATGTCGCCGTCAGCGCGGATGTCAAACGTGGCTCCAGCGAGGGCGCGCCCATCTACAGCATCCGTCTTAATGATATCGATGCTTCCGGTTGCGGCGTCGTCATAGAACGAGACGACGGCGACCGGTGTCAGATTTCTGTCGGCGGGAATCGCTATCTCCAGGTCTTCTCCGCGCAGATACGGTTCCTTGGCCGATGCCTCGTGCACGTAGTATGTTCCGGGATGAAGTGATTCGGGCAGCGTGACGGCGCCGGTTGCATCGGTTGTGAAGGCATTCATTACATTGTGGGCCGGATACCAACATGTTTGCGAGACAGGCTCGTGGTGGCTATCGAGCAGCTGGAACGTAAAGCCGGCAAGCGGTACGGTGCCGCCGGTCTGAGCATCGCACTTTACGATTTGAAGGTGTGTCGATAGGGCATGGTTGTCAACGATGTACTGAAGCTCGGCGCCGTCTGCGGTCTGCTCTGCTGTGATGGTCCATTCCCCTGCTTGCTTAAATCCTTCCGGGACCGTTTCTGCAACCTCGCGAACGGTGTAGCCCGCGCGGTCGTAGGGAATGGCACCGTGAGCGCCGGCGGGTCGTTTGCCTGCGCCAAACCATGCTTCGGGCTGGTCTTTGGTGGAGGCAAAGCCGTAAACGTTTGTGGTCAACGTGCCGACGACTTGTTGAGAGCTATTGCTGACAACTTCAAAGACGACGCCTCCCGCCGGCTGCTCAAGGCCGGACTCATCGTTATCGCCATGGTCCTTAAACTTCGAGATTTCAAGGTCAAAGGCGATTGGGATGTTGGGAATACGGCTTTCGAGCTCAACGATGCCCGTATCTCCGAGCTGCTCGGCGCCGACGGTGTAGCTCCAACAGTCGTTTGCAATCAGGTAGCCCTCGGGCGCTTTCGATTCGTAGATGGTAAAGGTACCCAGAGGAACGTCGTCGAGAATCGCCTGTCCGTTTTCGTCGGTCGTAAGGGTGCGAGTCCAGCCGGGAGTTGATTGCGAGACGCAGGTGAATTCAGCGCCCGCAAGCGACGCCCCAACTTGGGCACCGGCATCCGTGGCGGCATCGATTTTTGCAATACGCAAGGTGATGGTGCCGGGCTGTTCGTTGACAGTGACATGCTCGCCGCTGTTTTGTGTGGTGAAGGCTATTCGGTCGCTTCGAGGGATATAGCCTGCCGGGGCTTTGGTTTCGACCAGGTAATATGCCGTATTGGGCAAAAGTGTTGCTTGTGCACGCCCGTTTTCGTCCATCTGGATAGTGCCGACACGTGCATCGCCTGCACTTTCAAAGATATCGAAGGTTGCGCCACCGAGTCTGTAGGTGTCGTTGCCGGCGGTGATGCCAGCCTGGGACGATTGTTTTTGGAAAGATACGGAGACGGCGGGCAGAACATAGAGCATGTCCTGGTGTCGACCCTCGCCCGAGACCGGGCCGTGATAACGCCTGGCTCGATGTGGGGCTGCCTTAATGGAACCGGACTTAGCGCTGTCGTAGAGCCAACGTGCAGCCGCTACGGCCTCGGCGTTTTCGTAAAATCTACCACTCCTGGCAACTCCCTTGCTATTTGTATACGAATAGGTGCCGTCGGGGCGCGTGGTTCCGTTGAGCATCCACACGGCAATCTGGGTGGCGGCACGGGCGAGATCGGGCGACAGGTTGTGGCCGCCAAAGGATGTACTGGAGGGGTATCCGTGACAGACGATGGCGGCAAATTCGTCATCGAGCCATGTCCAGCCCTGGTTATATGTGCGCCATGGCCCTCCCGGCTTGCTGGGGCCGGGGCAGTCTTGATTCATACAGTACGAAATCGATGTGTCCTGTGCCTCGTATTTACCGACACCGAAGGGGCCGCAGCCGTCGCTTATGGTGCGGAAATTAAGGGCGTCACTCCCGTCGACGGCGAGTGCGGTCCCTGGGGCCAGACAGCCGATCAGAAAAAAGAGGAGCAGGAGCAGCGGACCTGTTGCGATTGCGCTGTGGACAGAGTGCGTGGGTGCGTTGGACATGGCTGCTCCTTATCCCTCGTGCGCCGCACGTGGAGGCCGCGGCGCTTGGGATGAGGCTACCGCCATGGTTCATGCGGGTAAGTACCAGAAGCTGACCAAAAGCTTGCCCGATTTCTGACAAATCGAGCTTAAATACAACAATCAGATAAAAGTGCAGGTAAAAGATAGTAAGGAAAGAAAGACAAAGGTCCTCATCTCCACAATTGGCGTAGTTTTCAAACGATTCTCCACAGCTAAAACAAGCATCGACACCCTTGTATCGAACAAGACAACCGCGTTATACTAGCCAACACACAAGCGGGCATCGCCAAGTGGTAAGGCATCAGCTTCCCAAGCTGACACTCGCGGGTTCGAGTCCCGTTGCCCGCTCCATTCGAATTTCAGGCACGGTAACGTTTCGTTACCGTGCTTTTTTCAATAAAGTGCCGGGACTCGAACCCGCCAGGGTGCGAGCGTAAAGCAAACGCGAAGCGTTTGTAGCGAGCAGGCGAAGGCGCCGGAAGGCGCCTGAAGCCGGTGCGGATTTGCGAAGCAAATACGCGGACGTCCCGTTGCCCGCTCCATCGAGCATGGGAGACATGGGGACGGCCAATTCAACAAAGTCTTCCCCACCGTCTCCGTGAATCCGAGGAGATCGCCTGAAGCCGCTCTATGCTACAAAATGTTAGGTTAATGCCCGTTATCGTTACTTGCGCCCGCGCACGGTACAATGGTTGGGTTACGACCAACGTGCCAATAACCAAAAAGGAGCCGCTATGATCGATCGCTATACCCGCCCGGAGATGGGACACATCTTCTCCCTCGAGAACAAGTACGCCATTTGGCAGGAGATTGAGGTCCTGGCCTGCGAGGCTCAGGCGGAGCTCGGCAAGATCGGTATTTCCAAAGAAGAGGCCCAGTGGATTCGCGACCACGCCAACTTCGAGAAGGCGAAGGTTGACGAGATCGAGGAGGTCACGCGCCACGATGTCATTGCCTTCCTGACCAACATGAAGGAATATATCGACGCCGATGTTCCCGAGGGCGAGCCCAAGCCTAGCCGCTGGGTTCACTACGGTATGACCAGCTCCGACCTGGGTGATACGGCTCTGTGCTATCAGCTTACTCAGGCGTGTGACCTGATTATCGAGGACGTTAAGAAGCTCGGCGTGATCTGCAAGCGTCGCGCCTTCGAGGAGCGCAATACGCTCTGCGCCGGCCGCACCCATGGCATCCATGCCGAGCCGATGACCTTCGGTATGAAGTTTGGCTCCTGGGCATGGGAGCTCAAGCGCGATCTCGATCGTCTTGAGGACGCTCGCAAGAATGTTGCCTTCGGTGCCATCTCCGGTGCCGTCGGCACCTACAGCTCCATCGAGCCGTTCGTCGAGGAGTACGTCTGCGAGCACCTGGGCCTGGTCCACGATCCGCTGTCCACGCAGGTCATCAGCCGCGATCACCATGCCTACCTTGCCGGCGTGCTTGCCACTACGGCGGCCACCTGCGAGCGCATCGCGACCGAGGTCCGCAACCTGCAGAAGACCGATACGCTCGAGGCCGAGGAGCCCTTCCGCAAGGGCCAAAAGGGCAGCTCCGCCATGCCGCACAAGCGCAACCCCATCACCATGGAGAAGGTCTGCGGCCTGTCGCGCGTCGTGAAGTCCAACGCCCAGGTCGCCTTTGACAACGTCGCTCTGTGGCACGAGCGCGACATTTCGCACTCCTCTGCCGAGCGCGTCGCCCAGGCAGATAGCTTCATCGCGCTTGACCATATGTTCCAGTGCCTCATTCGTGTTATCGACGGCTTGCAGCTGTATCCGGCTCGCATGATGGCCAACCTCAACAAGACTCGCGGCCTCATCTTCTCCTCCAAGGTCCTGCTGGCCCTCGTCGATACGGGCATCACCCGCGAGGATGCCTATGCTATCGTGCAGGAAAACGCCATGGCTACCTGGCACGAGGTGCAGGATTGTGTCTCCGGCCCCACCTTTAAGGAGCGTCTCGAGGCCGATCCGCGCTGCACCGTCAGCCAGGAGAAGCTCGACGAGATCTTCGATCCGTGGGACTTCCTCACCCGTATCGACACGGTCTTCGACCGCCTGGAGCAGCTCGAGTTCTAACTGATCGATTGGGGACGAAGGTAAACCTTTCGGTTTCCTTTTGACCCCCCCTGAAGTACAGCTTTCCAGCTCAAGCCCCGTTGGTAACTCGTTTTGCCAACGGGGCTTTTGCGCGAGAGTGCTTGGAAAAGCTACATTACAACGGGCGATTTTTAATGCGGGAATGTCGCTTGCCGATAATTTGACTCTTCCGACAAACACTAGCTTGCCAGTCTCAGTCGGGGGGGGGGTATCCTTAAGTCAATTTTAATGTGTGGGAGAATACTGCATTTTCACGAGAGATTGGACTTAGGGGAATGAGAAAAGGGCTTTGGAGGATGGCCACAGGCATCTGTGTTGCTTTAACGGCGGCAACGTTTGGGCTGACGGTGGCCGCCCCGCATGCGGATGCTGTCATGCTGGAGTCGCAGGACGGTTCCATGGGTGCATCGTTTCTCCCATACGATTCGTCTACAGGCGATGTGTGGTCAGAATTTGATGTCGCTGTTGGACAGACGGTGAAAGGAAGGCTTTCCTTTTTTAATAAAAATCACGAATGGGCGCACATTGACCCTAGCGATATCGATATCACATCGTCTGACGAGGATATCGCTAAGGTAAGTTATGAGTCACATAGTTGGGTATTGACAATTAGCCCCACCAAAGTTGGCACAACGACTATAACCATGAAGAGCAAGACCGACGAGAGTTTAAACGGTTCTCTTAAGATTAAAAGTGTGGCTAAAGTCAATCCAATTAAGGTCAGTTTCGTTTCTTACGACCAATCTGGTGCGACGACAAACACCGCAACGCTGGGTTACACGGATGATTGTCCGCAAAAATGCGGGAACACGCATTATGCATTACTAGAGGGGAGAGTTGACGTTCGTCCCGTGGACGAGAGCCGTGCGGCCACATATTTTGTTATTAAGGAAGACCCCTCAAAGGATTCCAAAGTCCAGGCAAGGGTGAATTCGAATTATTCATCATATGGAACTTCCGAGCTAAGCGCTTCTTTGCAACTCGAGGCGTTGTCGAAAGATGCTAAAGAGGCCAAGGTTCTTGTCGACTATTGCAACGGTGAAGTTGAGACGAAGAAGCTATGTGATGTTGTAACCGAGAATCAGGAGCCCGGATTCAATGAGCGTGGGAACAAAAAGCAAAAGATGCTGGTTGGGGACAGCTATTATCTGACTGCCATTCTCAACGTTTCTCCAAATGAAGTACTGAAGGCATGCCAGCGCGCACATTGGGGTGCGGACTTTGGCGCTGTAACCTATTCTCTGGAAAGCAACGATGTCGTTGAGCTTATCGATGGTGAAAACTCGTTTAAGGCAATAAAGCCTGGCACCGTTAAGGCTCATGCTCGTGATGGCCTTGGCAATGACCATCCCTTTGAGATAGAGGTTGTCGACCCTGCGGAAGTGAGCCTTTCGAAGGCTAAGTTTGTGTCGAGCGATTATACATTTCCCTGTGAGGTCAGTTCAGATAGTATATCCAAAGATTGGCTTTGGCTGGAATGTGACAGGGGGTTTGAATATCCAAAGGGCGTGCTGAGCAAAAGCGCTGAGGAATTGATGGACTCCTATGCCGGCGCAAAGTATTCTTTCACTTCAGATAATCCGGATGTCCTCGAGGTAAAAGGACCGATGTTTAATGGTGGCAGTTACTTGGGGTATTTAGTGCCTCATAGTTACGGCGATGCAACGGTTTCAATGTACTTGGGTGGTCGTCTCTGTGACACGATGACCGTTCATATCGTCAAGCCTGGCGAGGAACCTGCAAAAACGACGGTTTCCATTGCGGATGGTTACTCAACATCTATGGACAAGGGCACGACTCAGCAGTTGAAGGCAAAGGTTTCCCCTGACGATAAGGCCAGTAAGGTTGTCTGGTCCTCTTCTAACGAGAGCGTCCTTACCGTCGATGGCAACGGTCTTGTTACCGCTGTCGGTGACGGTGATGCCACGATCACGGCAACGGTTGATGGGGTCTCTGCAACCACGGATACAATTACGGTAACCACTCCGGTCGTAAAGGTCTCGGGCGTCAGCCTCAGCGCGTCGAATCTTAAGCTTGCTGTGGGCGGTGAGCCCTCGACGTTGACCGCAACGGTTGAGCCCAACAATGCAACGAATAAGAATGTGTCCTGGTCTTCGAGCGACCCGGAGGTCGCCACGGTTGCGGACGGCGTCGTGACCCCGGTCAAGGCCGGTGCTGCCACGATCACCGTTACCACTGAGGACGGCGAGTATAGCGCCACGTGCAAGGTGACGGTTATTCAACCTGCAACGGGTATCACACTCGATAAGCAGAAGGTCACGCTTGTGGGCGCTGCAACCGAGCAGCTTAAGGCAACGGTCGTTCCCGCGGAGGCTGACCAGACGGTTGTCTGGAAGTCCAGTAACGAGAGCGTCGCTACGGTCGATCAAACCGGCAAAGTGACGTCTGTTTCCAAGGGCGCCGCGACCATCACTGCTTCGACCGAAGATGGCACCTATTCTCAGGATTGCGCGGTGACCGTCTCTAATCCCGCAACGAGTCTTACAGTCGATCAGTCCTCCCTCAACCTTGCGAAGGGTGAAGAAGGTACCGTAAAAGCCTCTCTTGCCGGAGCCCTGGCAGGTGAGGTCGACGAGACCAAGCTCGCTCTGGATGACACGGGCGCTTCGAAGGCGTTTAAGATTGTCGACAACGGCGATGGCTCCTACACCGTTACCGCCCTCAAGACCGGTTCTGGCTCATTTGTCATCACTGCAGAGTCGCTCTCCCAAACCGTCTCGGTGACCGTGACCAACCCCGTCCAGAAAGTCGAGCTCGACAAGACAAGCCTGTCCTTTACCGTCGGTGATGCCTCCGCAAAGCTCTCCGCAACGGTGAGTCCTGCCGATGCAGACGATACGACGGTGAGCTGGACCTCCAGCGACTCGTCGATCGCTACGGTCAAAGACGGCGTCGTGACGCCGCTTAAGGCCGGTACCGCCACGATCACCGTCACCTGTGGTGACAAAACAATGACCTGTACCGTTACTGTAGCGGCGAGGACCATTGCGGGCGTTGCAGGTAGCGACGGAACGGACGTTAGCGTAAGCGCCGAGAACAATGCCGCTGCCGGCATTGCCCAGAACAACAGCATCTCTCTTGTGGTCGAGGAACCGACAAATCTTACCGACGCCGCCAATGCTACGATTTCCGGCCTTGAGCAGGGGGCTACCAAGGTTGCCGAGAAGCTCGATATCAAGCTTCTCAAGAATGGCGAGGTTATCGAGGACTTCGATGGCATGTCCTTCATCGTTCGTGTCAAGATGACCGCAGCCATGAAGGCGCTCACCAATCTCAAGGTGCTCTACGTTGCCGAGGATGGTTCCACTCAGGCTATGGATACGTGGACCGAGGGCGACTACCTTTGCTTCCGCACGAGCCACTTCTCGACGTACGTGGTGACGGGCGAGGAGGCCAATGGTGAGCCGGTTCAGCCTACGCAGCCCGTGACGCCGTCCCAGCCTAGTCAGCAGACGACGACTAAGGTGACCAAAAAGTCTGTTAAGGCTACTAAGGGCGCGCTCGCCAATACGGGCGACCAGGCCCTTGCGGTTGCCTTTATTGCTACTGTCGCAGGCGTTGCGCTGATCGCTTTCGCTCTTATGCGTAAACGTTTCGAGCGTTAGGGTACCCCGCTCGTCACCCGCATCGACACGGTCTTCGACCGCCTGGAGCAGCTGAGCTTCGAGTAGGGTTAACCTAATTCGACCGCTTGCGGTTGCATTTCGACCATTGGCGCCTTGCCCGTCTTGGGCGAGGCGCTTTTTTATTGCCGCATCAGCCCCGGGTATAAAATGAAATCCGACTGCTGTTTCGATGAAGGGAGGCGTGTGCCTGGACGTACCAAGCGAGCCGCCATCGTCTCGCTTACGCTCATACTTCTTGTTGCCGTCTGTGCGGGCGCCCTGACGTATACCGTTCGAAGCAGCTCTTCCTCCCCGAATGAAGCCGACAAAGACCTCCCGGTACTCAAAATCGGCGTTACGGATAACGACCCCTATGTGTATGTCGATACCACGGGCGATTACGCCGGTATCGATATCGACATCGCCCGCGAGGCCTGCAAACGCGCAGGGATCAAGCCGCAATTTATCGACATATCTTGGAATGACCGCGACCGCCTACTCAAAAACGGCGATATCGATTGCCTGTGGTGCGACTATTCTCCCTGTTATCGCGAGGATAAGTATTACTGGTCTGAGCCGTATTTGACCCTGACGGTTTCGGTCGCCGCCAAGAAAACGAGTGGCATCACGTCCTTGGCGCATCTCGATGGAAGCAAGACCATTGCGGTGATTGCGGGCTCGGTGAGCGAACGCCGATTGCTCGCAGGGGGTCTGGATATCTCGCCGGACGTGCAAATCAAATCGTATGGTTCTGCCGAACTCTGCAAAGCCGCCCTCGCCAAAGGGTATGTCGACTGTTGGATGGCGGACGTTCAGTCGCTTGATCGACTCGTTGCCCAGTATCCTGGCGTTTATCGTGTGTTTGCCGACAACGTTATGACGGTTGACCTGGGCGTCGCGTTTGATGATAGCTATGAGGGGGAGTACGTCAAAAACCTCGATACCGCACTGTCCGACATGGATCGAGACGGCACGATAGAGCACATTGTGGACAATTACAAGGCAGGAGCGACGACGGGCGGGCAGGGAGCGGAATCATGACAAATGACGAGCGCCGCTTTCGCCGAAAGAGTTTAGCCGCAGTGGGCATCGGCATCGTGGCCAGCGTTGCCCTACTGAGTCTGCTCTATATGGTTGGCACGCATCGCTGCCTTGATAAAACGCTTGGGTTCGGCCAGGAAACCATGGTGTTTTTAAAAAATGCCTGCGAAAAATATGACCGATATGAACAGGGAAGAAAAACCGAGGCGACGCACAATTTGGATGCGGCGCTCGAGTCGTTTGCGACGTTCTTGCCGCCTGATCGATTTGAAGTCAACGACGATCTGGTCGAGGAATATGTCCATACCGAGAGCCTTTCGGGAATGTTGGTCATGGACGCCGATGGTCATATGGTCGCCCATTACGATATCGACGGCCGCGATCCACTCATGCTGTGGCGAGAGGAGCTGGCCTGTTCGTCGATCGCATCGATGTATCGAGGGTCCAAAGTTTCCTACTCGA
The DNA here is from genome assembly GCA_900548565.1 of uncultured Collinsella sp. Lineage (GTDB taxonomy): Bacteria > Actinomycetota > Coriobacteriia > Coriobacteriales > Coriobacteriaceae > Collinsella. Next base: position 7,700 of record URKV01000005.1, on the reverse strand, counting down.
CCGCTGTCGAGCGCCGCGGTGTCGACTTTGCCGTGAGTGCCGTTCCATACGGTGATGGGGTGGCGTTGGGGTATCGATCCCTTGCGGCTGAGCCCGCCGATGACTATTCATACACGATCGCCGACGTCCTTGTGAACAACACGTTCCATCAGAGTCCAACAGTGCTTGTGATGCGCGATGCGCAAATCGTTTCTTCAAACGATTCGACCGTCGATATAATCCTTGCCCGGCCTCTCGCCGATAGCGGAATTGACTGGAAAGACGAGGGCGTAACACGTATCGAATATCGGGGGACCACCTTATATGCCGTGCGTGCGGCATATAAGGACTACCGCCTGTTTGCGCTATATCCCAAATCTGAGGTCATGTCCGACAGGATTTCATTTGTCGCCGTCGGCGTCTTGGTGTGCCTTGCGTTTTGGGTCGTGGTACTGTTGGCTCGAAATATCGCTGACCACCGCAATTTGGTCGAAAAGGATAAACAGCTCGGCATTATCAATGCCATAAGCGCCATCTACGATTCGACCTTCCTTTTGCATCTTGACACCCTCGAGATCGAGGGAATCAATATGTCGCCGGCGATAGCGAAGATGTTTGCCGAGCATAGCGAGGCATATGACTTTATGGACACGGTCTGCCGGGATATCGTGAGCCCCGAAAGCCGCGAAGCGGTCGTGGGGCTCGTAGATATAAGTACGCTTCGTGAACGCATGGAGGGCGTACCGTACTTGGCTGCCGAGGTGCGAGATTGTCGAGGCACTTGGTACTCGCTACAGGTTGTCCCCCAGCATCGCGATGAGCAAGGCCGCCTGGATTCGGTCGTCGTGGCGACGCACAACATATCGATGGTCAAGCATGCCGAGGAGCTGTCATACCAAGATAAACTGACGGGGCTTCGCAACCGCAACTATCTGGAATCGCGTGGAGATAGCCTGGTAAACGAGGACTTGCCAGTGAGCGTGATTATGGTGGACTGTAATTATCTCAAGCGGACCAACGACATTTATGGTCACGAGATGGGGGATGAACTGCTGCGACGGACGGCGTCCGTGCTGCGGCGGGTGGCTGGTGCGGATTACCTGCCGATGCGCGTTGGCGGCGACGAGTTTTTGCTGGTTTGCCCCCATACTGACAACGAGTCTGCGCTCGGGCTGGAACAGGATCTTCGTCTCGGTCTTGCCGCGGTAAGCGATGAGTCCCTGACGGTCAGCGCATCGATTGGCGTGGCGACCGTCGAGACGGCTGGAAATACGCTGGCCGATGTATATCGCGTCGCCGACCACAATATGTATCGGGAGAAGCGCATGGTCCACGTACAGGGTGCGGACTGCTAATCTTGCCCCCGCCAGTCCAAGCATCGTAGGATGTTGAATCGGTGCTTGCGATAATAAGTCGGTCCAGGCGGGGATAATAGACGTCTGAAATTTCTTTCTGAGAGGGGATCTCAATGATTAGTTTTGACTACAAGCCTCAGGGTGTATGCTCTCGCAATATTCACCTCAATCTCTCTGACGATGGCAGCAAGGTGCTGGGCGTCGAGTTTACCGGCGGCTGCGATGGCAACCTCAAGGCCATCTCCAGGCTGGTCGAAGGCGCTCCCGCCGATCGCGTAATCGAGGTTCTCGCCGGTAATACCTGCGGTATGAAAAAGACCTCTTGCGCCGATCAGCTTACGCGCGCTATCGAGGCCGCTCGCGCAGAGATCGCCTAATGAGCATCGCTGATCGCTTTAAGAATGGAATAACGCGTCGAGGTTTTGTGCTGGGTGGCGCCGCTACCGGTGCTGCTGCCGTACTGGTCGGTTGCTCGAAAAAAACGGGCACGAGTGATGACGCCGCTGGCGAGCCGCAGGTTATCAAGGACGATTCGAAGATTGTCTCGATCACTGATGAGTACGAAGCTGTCGATATCGATCTTGAGCCCGCGGCCTCGTGGACGCTGCCGCTGGGCACGCTGCTGTACTACTGCGATGGAGACTACGCTGCCGCGATGATGGCGCCTGCTTCTGCCCTGCATGCCAATACGCTTGGTGTGCTCAACCTGGGCGATGGCTCGCTTACCACACTTATTGAGGATCCCATTGAGGGAACCGGTTATGCGTTTTATGACGTTCGCGCGGGTGATGGCGTGTTCGCGTGGGTCGAGATGAACTTTGCCAATGCGTCCTGGAAACTCTATGCGCAAAACCTTGCAGGCTCCTCCCTTACCGGCAACGCTGTCGAGCTCGACCGCGGTGGCGAAAACTACGATCCGCCGCTCTTCACAGCGTATGGGTCGTCGGTCATCTGGTATAAGATGCCTTCGTCCGGCGGCACCAAGACGAGTAACGATTCGTACTGCTACCGTCAGTCGCCCAGCGAGTCCAAGCCTGAGACAATTTGGAAGTCGACGGGCCGTTTCGCATCCGCCCCGCGTGTGAGCGACGGCATCCTGACCATCTCGCCCCGCGTGCACAATGATGAGGGCGTCTATTACGGTATGACGGCGATCGACCTGACTGACGGCAACAACACGAAGCGAGCTCAGCTGGTGCTTCCTTCGTCGGTTTCGCCTTTCGAGGCCGTGTATATGGGCGACACCTTCGTGTTCTCCATTGAGGCGACGTATAGCGGTGTGGGTGGCCTGGGCAATATGGGCACCTATATCGGTAACGAGGGCGGGCCGTATCTCTTCCTTTCGCGTGAGCCGCTCGCGTGCGCTGCGGGAAGGAAAAATAAATACCTGATCAAAGTTCAGGCGTCGCATTTTTTGATTGACACTTCGGCTAAGACCTACGGCTCGCTTCTGTCGCCCGACCGAGCCTTGGAGTATGGCGATTATCCTGCTACGGCGGGTAAATCGAACTCGTTCTTAACGTACGCAACGGTGCGTAACAGTCAGGGGATTCCCGAGACGGTTACCGCTCGCTTGTTCTCTCTTTAGTCTCCGAGGGGTTAAAAAGGCGTCGACAGGGGAATAAGCGCGTTGTGACTATGAGTACCGCCCGCCGAGCTATCGCACCCATGCGATACCCGGTGGGCTCAGGTGCGTTAAAATGAGCTTGTTCTTAGCTAATTGAGACAGGGGGGCCGTGTTATGGCTTCAGATGCAAAAAAGATTCTGCTGGTCGAGGATGAGAAGGCAATCCGTGACGCTGTCGCTGCCTATCTCGAGCGCGAGGGCTATTGGGTTGTGGGCGTGGGCGACGGCCAGTCCGCTATCGAGGAGTTCGAGAAGCATCAGTTCGACCTGGTCGTGCTCGACCTCATGCTCCCTAAGATTCCCGGCGAGCGCGTTTGCCGCACCATTCGCGACACCTCGGATGTCCCCATCATTATGCTGACGGCCAAGGGCGAGATCGAGGACCGTATTATCGGTCTCGAGCTCGGTGCCGACGACTACCTGATCAAGCCGTTCTCGCCGCGCGAGCTTGTCGCGCGCGTGCGCGCCTTGTTCCGCCGTGCCCACCAGGCCGATGAGCCGGCCGTCGAGGTGCTCGACTTTGGCGATCTGGTCATTGACATCTCGGGCCACAAGATTTTGGTCGAGGGCAAGGAAGTCGACCTGACGGCTTCCGAGTTCAAGCTGCTCACCACGCTTGCCCGTCACCCCGGCCGCGTCTACAACCGCATGGAGCTGGTCGAGAAGGTGCTCGGCTACGACTTTGAGGGTTACGAGCGCACTATCGACAGCCACGTGAAGAACCTTCGCGCCAAGCTGGGCGACGACCCCAAGAAGCCCAAGTGGCTCTACACCGTCCACGGTGTCGGCTACCGCTTCGAGGCTCCGACCAAGACCGATAAGTCGGACGAGAAATAAAGGAAATCACATATGACACCTGCGCGCTTTGAAATCGGGCAAAAGCATAAGCAGGAGAACGAGGCGGGTTCCAAGGCTAGTTGGAACACGCCTCGTTCCGATTCACGGCCGACGATGAGCTATCCCTCGCGCATGGCCCTGGCTTTTGCCCTGACATCGCTCATGACGGTATTGGTGTTGGTGGGCGTAGTCTCCGTTGTATGGGGCACGGTTTTTACGGATTACACGCGCTCCAATATTGTCGAAATCGCCAATTCCGCTGCCGAAAAGTTGGCAACGTCATATGAGGAAAACGGTTCTTGGACCGCGGGGGAGCTGCGTACGGTCGCGACATCGAGCTTGGTGTCCGACGATCTTGGTATGCAGGTCGTCAATAAAAAGGGCGTCATCGTCTACGACGACTCGTGGCCCTCGGCAAGCGCTACTGCCGATGTACGCGAAAATCAGGCGACGACCGACGATGCGAGCGGAAAGAGGGCATCGCACAGCCCAGTCTCGTCTGCTCCCACCGATTCCAATAGTGTTGCCAACGTTGAGATCGTGACGTCCTCCGGCGAGCACGTGGGTCAGGTCAAATTGTGGGCGATTGGCTCCGATGCCCTGCTCACCAGGGCAGACTCGGCATTCAGAGAGAAGACCTTTAACGCCATGGCCCTTGCCGCGGTTGTGGCCGTCTGCATCTCGGTCGTTATCGGAGCGCTCATGTCGCGCATGCTCACCAAGCCGATTCATCGTATTACCAGCACCGCCAAGCAGATTCGCGATGGAGACCTGTCCGCTCGTACGGGCTTGCGCGGCGATGATGAGATCGATCAGCTGGGAGAGACCTTCGACGAGATGGCCACCTCACTCGAAAAGGATATGAAGCACGAGAAGCGCCTGACCTCTGATGTTGCCCACGAGCTGCGCACGCCGCTCATGGCCATGCTTGCAACGGTCGAGGCCATGCAAGACGGTGTGTATCCCACCGATGACGAACACCTGGAAACGGTCGCATCCGAGACGCGTCGTCTGGCCCGTCTGGTGCAGCAGATGCTCGACCTGTCGCGCATGGAAAACAGTACCGCGCCACTCAACCTGGAGCCGGTGGATATGGTGCCGTTTGTGCGCTCGATTGTGAATGGCCAGGAGCGCTTGTTTGCCGACCGTGACCTGCGTTTGCGCTTTGCAGATGAGACGCAGGGCCACGATGACGTTGTCGAGGCAGATCCCGACATGATCACGCAATGCGTCATCAACCTCTTGAGTAACGCCATGCGCTATACCCCCGAGGGGGGTTGGGTCGTGGTGTCGGTGCTCAGCGACCGCAAGCACGTCGATATCGCGGTTTCGGATACGGGCATCGGTATCGCCAAGGATGATTTGTCGCGCATCTTCGGTCGTTTTTGGCGTGCCGACGCCAGTCGCGCCCGCGAGGCGGGTGGCCTGGGCGTGGGCCTCGCCGTGACCAAGCAGATTGTCGAGCGTCATCACGGCTACATATCCGTGGAGTCGGAGCTTGGAAAGGGTACGACTTTTACGATTCATCTGCCTCGCGAGCACACGGCGGACGCGGCATCTACTACAATGGAGCACTAGCTTTTCGCTATTCGGTGAAGGAGGGGGTTCCGTCCCTGCCGCTCCGAGTTTGCGAAAACGTGCGGGAAAGAACCCGCATTACTGTCGTATTTTGGTAAGGAGTGACTCACGTGACAACGATGGAGCGTCGTCCGGATTCCCGTGGCAAGGTTCGTGATATCTATGATGCCGGTGAAAACCTGCTGATGGTCGCCACCGACCGCATTTCTGCGTTCGACTTTATTCTCCCCGACGAGATTCCGTTTAAGGGAGAGGTGCTCAACCGCATCTCGGCATTCTGGTTCGATAAGTTTGCCGACATCGTTCCCAATCACCTCGTCTCCATCGATCCGGCGGATTTCCCCGAGGAGTTTGCCGAGTATCGTGACTACCTCGCAGGCCGCGCCATGCTGGTCAAGAAGGCCCAGACGATTCCTATCGAGTGCATCGTCCGCGGCTATCTGACCGGTTCGGGCAAGAAGACCTATGACGAGAACGGCACCGTCTGCGGCATTCAGCTGCCCGAGGGTCTGACCGAGGCCTCCAAGCTTCCCGAGCCGCTGTTCACGCCGTCCACGAAGGCCGAGATCGGCGACCACGACGAGAACATTTCGTTCGAGCGTTGCTGCGAGATCGTGGGTGAGGATATCGCCACGCAGATTCGCGACCTGTCCCTCAAGATTTACAAGGCCGCTGCCGAGTATGCCGCGACTCGAGGCATCATCATCGCCGACACCAAGTTCGAGTTCGGTGTCATCGATGGCAAGGTTACGCTGATCGACGAGTGCCTAACGCCCGACTCCAGCCGTTTCTGGCCCGCCGCCAGCTACGAGGAGGGCAAGATTCAGCCTAGCTACGACAAACAATTCGTCCGCAATTGGCTCAAAGCCAACTGGGATATGACGGGGGAGACCCCGCACCTGCCCGCCGAGGTCATCGATGGCACGTCCGAGCGCTATCGCGAGGCCTTCCAGATCATCACGGGCTCCCAGTTCACAAGCATGAAGGAGAACGCATAAGTGAGTACCCGTAGCGCCACGAACAAGCGCACGCAATCCCACGAAGTTACCGGGGTTGCGCGCAAGTCCGCCGCATCTGCTAAGCCCGCTCGCCAGGCAGCGAGCTCCGTTCGCGTCGTGCCGGCTTCGTCTAAGGCACGCCGCAAAGAGCTCGAGAAGGGTGAAAACCTGGAAGGCCTTTCCAAGGAGGAGAAGCGCGCCCGCAAGGCCAAGCAGCGTGCTCGCGAGGATCGTATCTATACGGTGTCGAATATCCTCCTTAAGCAGGATGAGGACTACACCAAGCGCCGCCGTATCTGGTGGGCCGTGCTCGCCATCGGCATGGTACTCGTCGTGGCAATTTGGGCTTCGCTCTACTTCGCTCCCGGCGGCACGGTGTCCAGTCCCGTCCAGATGGTCGGCATCGTTTTGTCCTATGTCATCATTCTGGGTGACTTTATCTACGACTTCGTTCGTATTCGTCCCCTGCGCAACATGTACCGCACGCAGGCTGAGGGCATGTCCGAGAACAAGCTCAACGCTCTTATCGAGCGCGCGGCTGCCGAGGAGGACAAGAAGGACTCCAAGAAGAAGTAGCGTTTGTATTCATACATATCGCTAAGATATAAGGCGCGTCGTTTTAGCGGCGCGCCTTTTTACTGTTCTATAGATAGATGGAGTGGCACATGATTCGAGCTGCCCTGACGGTCGAAGAAGCTCTGGAGGGCATGAAGGCCCTGGAGCCCAAGATTAAAAACTATGCGCGCCTGGTTGTCCGCAAGGGCGTAAACGTCAAGCCCGGCCAGGAGGTTGTCGTTCAGTCTCCGGTTGAGTGCGCGCCGTTTGCGCGCGTGGTGGTCGCGGAGGCCTATGCTGCCGGCGCCGGCCACGTGACGGTCATCTGGGCCGATGATGCCGTGACGAGGCTCACGTACGAGCATGTCGAGAAAAGCTATTTTGAGCAGACGCCCGAGTGGAAGCGCCTGCAGCTGGATTCCCTGGCCCAGGACGGTGCCTGCTTTATCTTTATCGAGGGTGCGGACCCCGCCGCCCTTAAGGGCATCGATCCCGCTAAGCCCGCTGCAGCCTCTAAGGCAAAGAACACGCAGTGCAAAGTTTTCCGCCGTGGACTGGATTACAACATCAATCCGTGGTGCATCGCCGGCGCTCCGGTCGTGGCTTGGGCGCGCGAGGTGTTCCCGGGAGACGCCGACGAGGTTGCAATCTATAAGCTGTGGAATGCGATTCTGCACACCGCTCGCGCCGATGGCCAGGACCCAGAGAGCGACTGGGAGCTCCATGACGCCTGTCTCTTATACACATCTCCGAGCCCACGAGACTCCTGAG
>URKV01000004.1 GCA_900548565.1 uncultured Collinsella sp. | reverse complement strand
ACATTCCGCAGGACGCAAAGAGGCTCCGCAGCGCGAAGCGCGATGCGGAGCCTCTTTGCATGTCCGAGGACGTTCCGGAGAGAAACCCCGTCACGCCCCCGGATTCCCGGTGGGAGTTCTAGACCTTGTCGGCCTTAGTACATACCGCCGCCCTGCTGACCAGCGGTAGCAGCAGCGATTGCGTCCTCAAGCTGAGTGTTCTTGGGGACATCGGAGACGGTAGCCTCGGTGATGAGGATCAGGCTGGCGACAGAAGCAGCGTTCTGCAGGGTGACGCGGCTGACCTTGACGGGGTCGAGGACGCCCATCTCGATCATGTCGCCCCACTCGCCGTTGGCAGAGTTGAGACCCTGGCCGGCGGGCAGCTCGGCAACCTTGTCGACCACGACGGCGCCCTCAAAACCAGCGTTCTTGGCGATGGTAGCGACCGGAGCAGTCAGAGCCTTCTTGACGATATCGACGCCGATCTTCTCCTCGGGGTCGTCGATCTCGACAGCATCGAGCGCAGGAGCAGCGTCCATGAAGGCGACGCCGCCACCGGCGACAATGCCCTCCTCGACAGCAGCGCGGGTTGCCTGCAAGGCGTCCTCGACGCGGTGCTTGATCTCCTTGAGCTCGGACTCGGTAGCAGCGCCGACCTTGATGACGGCAACGCCACCGGAGAGCTTGGCCAGGCGCTCCTGGAGCTTCTCGCGGTCGAAGTCAGAGGTGGTGTTCTCCATCTCACCCTTGATCTGAGCGATACGAGCGTCGATGGCCTCCTTGGAGCCAGCGCCACCGACGACGACGGTGTTGTCCTTGGAGATGGTGACGGACTTAGCGGTACCGAGCATATCAGCGGTGATGTCAGCAACCTTCACGCCCAGCTCGTCCAGGGCAGCCTGGCCACCGGTGAGGACGGCGATGTCCTCGAGGATGCGCTTGCGGCGATCGCCGTAGCCCGGGGCCTTGACGGCGCAGACGTTGAGGGCGCCACGGATCTTGTTGAGGACCAGGGTAGGCAGAGCCTCGCCGTCGATGTCCTCAGCGATGATGAGCAGGCCACGGCCAGCGCGCTGGACAGCCTCGAGAACGGGCATGATGTCCTGAACGCTGGAGATCTTCTGGTCGGTGATGAGGATGTACGGATCCTTCATCACGGCCTCCATGCGGTCGTTGTCCGTGACGAAGTAAGCGGAGACGTAGCCCTTGTCGAACTGCATGCCCTCGACGGTGTCGATGGTGATGTCGAACGTCTGGGAATCCTCAACGGTGATGACGCCGTCCTTGCCCACGACCTCCATGGCCTCGGCGATCTTCTCGCCGACCTCGGGGTCACCGGCAGAGATGGTGCCGACGGAAGCGATCTGCTCCTTGGTCTCGACCGGCTTGGCCTGCTTCTTCATCTCGGCGACGGCGGCGTTTACAGCCTTGTCGATGCCGCGACGAATGGCCAGCGGGTTGGCGCCAGCGGCGACGTTGCGCAGGCCGTCGTTGACGATGGCCTGAGCGAGCAGGGTTGCGGTGGTGGTGCCGTCACCCACGGTGTCGTTGGTCTTGGTGGCAACCTCCTTCACCAGCTGAGCGCCCATGTTCTCGATGTTGTCCTCGAGCTCGATCTCCTTGGCGACGGAAACGCCGTCGTTGGTGATGGTCGGGGCACCGAACGTGCGCTGCAGCGCAACGTAGCGACCCTTGGGGCCCATGGTGACTGTAACGGCGTCGGCCAGAGTGTTGACGCCCTTGGCAAGCTTAGCGCGGGCATCGGTGTTGAACGTAATGTTCTTTGCCATGGTAGGTAATCCTCCAAAAGAAATGTGACTCGCGTCGCCGCTTCCGAGTCCTATGCGGCGGGCGCGTTCAAAGACGAATCAGAGATTCTGACGAGACTAGGCCTCGACGACGGCGTAGATGTCGTCGGCGCGCATCAGCAGATACTTCTCGCCGTCGACCTTGACCTCGTTGCCACCGAACTTACCGTAGATGACAACGTCGCCAACCTTGACGTCCATGGGGATGCGCTCACCCTTGTCGTTGACCTTGCCGGCGCCCACGGCAACGATGGTGCCGCGCTGCGGCTTCTCCTGGGCGTTGCTGGCGATATACAGACCAGAAGCGGTCTTCTGCTCGGCCTCGTCGGGCTTGACCAGAACACGATCTGCAAGCGGCTTCAAAGACGACATGCTTGTCTCCTCCTTTTTGGGCCGCGCGGTTATACCACGCGAATTAACCCTTTTTGTTTGCGTACGCGTTGAATGGTACCCACGAATGGCGGGTTATACAACACGGAGTCAAAAAATCTTATTTTTTGGCACTTAGATTTTCTGAATGCCGGGGGATAACTTAGCGGTGGCTCCCGGGGCGGACCGGAGGGCATGAAGTTTGCTGCTCTACAGTCCTGCGCAAGACGGAAAGCACATTAAGTGCTTTCCTTTGCGTGCGGAACTCGCGACAAACTTCATGCCCTCCGGTCCGCCCCGGGAGCCAGGTTGACTAACTAGGGCCCGGCATTCAGAAAAGTCAGTGCAGCAAAATGGCGATGCAGATGGTGCGAACAAGAAAGGGGCACGTTGCTGAAACGTGCCCCCTATGAGTGGGGTATGAGGCTAGCGCTCGTAGATTACGTTGCCTGCCAGGTAGGTGGCCTGAACCTTGGTGGCTTGCAGCTCTTGGGGGTCGATGGTGAGCGGGTTTTGGTCCAGGACTACCAGGTCGGCGTATTTGCCGGGCTCTAGGCTGCCGAGGTTTTGCTCGTCGCCCGCTGCGTACGCGCTACCAAGCGTGTAGTTGCGCAGGGCCGTTGCCGCATCGATGCGCTCGCTGGGGAGCCAGCCGCCCTCGGGCCAGTGGCTGCGAGGGTCTTGGCGCGTGATAGCCGTGTAGAGCACGTTCATGCTGGTGACGGCTGTGATGGGACTATCGGTACCGAATGCTTGGCGGATGCCGCGCTGCTTATAGGTCGCAAACGGCCACATGATGCGGCTGCGCTCCAGGCCCAGATCGCGCTCGGGGCCGCCCGGGTCGAGTGTAATATGACAGGGCTGGCTCGAGGCAACGACGTTAAGCTTGCGTAGACGATCGATGTCCTCGGGCAAGAGGTTCTCCAGATGCTCGAGCGTGTTATGACCGTGCTGGGGCAGGCCGTACAGTTCGGCGGCCTCCTCAAAGATATCGAGCGCGGCATGGATGGCACCGTCGCCGATGACGTGGATGCGCACGGTGTGGCCGCGCTCCGCGGCAGCGAGGACCAGCTTGCGCATACGCTCGGCAGGAACCGTCAGACGGCCCTGGTCGCCCGGGAAGCGCGGGTTGGTATAGGGCTCGGTGAGATAGGCCGTGTGTTCGCTCGACACGCCGTCGAAAAACTGCTTAAAACCAGGCGCCGAGAGCAGCGCGTTGTTCGCGTAGCGGGTCTGCAGCTCTTCCAAGCGCGACTGGTCATCCAGCAGCGTGGGGAACAGATGGGCTCGGATGCCCAGCTTGCCGGCTGCCTGCAGTTTGTCGTAGACGTCGTCGCGGATAAAATCGCAGCCCGGCATGGGCATGAGCGACATATCGCAGATCGAGGTGATGCCCTGCTCGGCCATACGCCTCATTTGATTGGCGTAAGCGCTTGCGATGCGATCCTCCCCCAGCCACTCAAGGCAGCGCGGTAGCAGCTGCATGGCAGCCGCCTCGTGAGCAATGCCCGTGAGTTCGCCGTTTGCATCCTTGTCGTAACTGCCGCCCGCTGGCGGCTCGCTGTCGCGCGTGACGCCGAGCGCCTCGAGTGCGCGGCTGTTGAGCCAAAGCGTGTGCCCGTCGCCCGAATACATAACGCAGGGACGATCGGGGAATGCCGCATCGAGCGACGCCTTGGTAGGATGCTCGGGCGGATCCCAACGGTAATCGCGCCAGCCCTGCGTCACAACCCAAGCGTCGTCGGGCAGGTCCTGGGAAAACTCGAGCGCATGTTGCACCAGCGCCGCCTCGGACGTGCCCATATCCATGAGCATGTACGGCGAGGAACCGACCGAGGTATGGAAGAAGTGCAGATGAGCGTCATGGAAACCGGGGCAGACAAACTGCTCGCCGTAGTCGATAACCGACGTAGCGGCAGGAGCGGCGGCGATCACGTCATCGGGCGCACCGACTGCGACGATACGGTCGCCTGCGATGGCAATCGCCAGCTCGCGGGTGGTATCGATGCCGTCTTGCGCGGTAAAGACGTTCTTGGAGCGGATAATCCGATCGATATGTTGCATGGGCATCCCCATCTCTGGCAGGAAATTCAACACCCCCGAGTGTACTCCCCCGCCCTTGTTACAAAACCCCAAGCGGCAAACGGCAACTTTACCAGCCCTAGCGGCAGGTGGCATACTGGAGAAAGCCTGTACGATTTTGCGATCAACCCAGCAAGGAGCAAATCGACCATGACGAAGACCAAGGCACAGCAGATTATGGCGGCAACCGAGGTTCGCGCGGCAGACGACGTCACCGCGGCCATCCAGGATATCGCCGCCGAGTTTGAACCCTACATCATCAAGCAGCGCCGGCACTTCCATAAGCACCCGGAGCTGAGCCTTGCCGAGGAGCGCACGACTTCCGACATCGCCAACCAGCTCGACGCCATGAACATCCCCTACGAGCGTCCGCTCAAGACGGGCCTGGTGGCGACGCTTCGCGGTACCGCGCCGGATGCCTACCGCGAGGACGGCACGCCGCGCCGCCGTATCCTGCTGCGCGCCGATATCGACGCCCTGCCCGTCACCGAGCAGACCGGCGAGGAGTTCGCCAGCGTCAACGAGGGCTGCATGCACGCCTGCGGTCACGACTGCCACATCGCCATGATGCTCGGCACGCTGCAGATCCTGCGCCACATGACCGATGACATCCACGGCGAGATCCGCATCGTGTTCCAGCCCAGCGAGGAAAACGGCCAGGGCGCCAAACTCATGATCGGCACGGGTGTGCTCGACGGCGTCGACGGCGCCTACGCCGCGCACATCTGGAGCGAGGTCGACGCCGGCACCGTAAGCTGCGAGCCCGGCCCACGCATGGCAAACACCGACTGGTTCCGCATCGACGTCCGCGGCACCTCGTGCCATGGCGCCATGCCCCAGCGCGGCCACGACGCCGTTATGGTTGCCGCCGAAATCGTCAACGCCCTGCAAACTATCGTCTCGCGCGAGATTAGCCCCTACGAACCCGCCGTCATCACCGTCGGCGAGCTGCACGGCGGCACCGCGCGCAACGTTATCGCCGGCACGGCGTACCTCGCCGGCACGGTGCGCACCTATGGCGACAAGACGCATGAAGAGATGCCCGAGCTTATGCGCCGCATCGTGGAGCACACCGCAGCAGCACTAGGCGCCGAGGCAGAACTCACCGACTACACCATCGCCAACTACAAGGTCGAAAACGATGCCGCCTCGAGCGAGCGCTGCCGCCAAGCTGTGCTCAAGTGCTTGGGCCCCGCGGGCGAGGGCCATTACCGCGGCACGCTTTCGGGCGAGGACTTCTCGGAGTATCTGCGCCGCGTACCGGGCGTGCTCGCCTTTGTTGGCACGCGCAACCCCCAGATTGGCGCCACCTATGCCCAGCACTCCTGCTTCTATAAGATCGACGAGAGCGTGCTCGCCAAGGGCTCCATGGTAGCCGCTCAGTATGCCATCGACTTTTTGGCCGAGCCCACGCAAGAGGAGCTCGACGGCCCCGCGATTACCGCGGTCGCCGAAACCAACCCCGATCTGGCCGCCAAATTGCGCTCTGCCAAGGCGACGACCGCCGAGGCTCGCGACGCCATCCATGATGCCCGAACGGCTCGCCATGCCGCGATCAAGGGCATCCACGACGCACGCGCTGCTGCACGCCGCGAGGAGAAGCACGACGAGTAATCGATTCGCTGGCATCTCGCAGTCATAGCCACATCGCGATGTCAAAGCGGGGGCGGACGTTTCGACACGTCCGCCCCCGCTCATTTGTCAAGCGCTATTTCTAGCCCGTCCCCAAATAGCAGGCGGCGTGGCTACTCGTCCTGAGGCTCCTCGTCGGAGCTTGGCTCGGACGCCGACTCAGGTGCAGGTGCCGGCTCAGGCTCAGGCTCAGGCGCAGGCTCGGGCTCAGATGCCGTCTCAGACTCGGGCGCCGGTTCAGGCTCGGTCGCGGGAGCGGGTGCAGGTGCCGGCTCAGGCTTGGGCTCGGGCTCAGGCGCGACATCCGGAGCGCTGTAACCCGAGGGAGCGGACTTCTTCTCGAAGGGCAACACAAAAGTCAGGACGTCGTCCTTATCCTCATCGGCCCACTCGCTTGCATAGCGTGCGGCCCAATAGCCAACGGCACGGTGCTTGAGCATCTTGCCAAAGACCGTAAGAAATACGGTGACGAAAGCGACCAGCACCAAGAACAGCGCGAGCGTGACGCCACCGCCGGTAACAATTGCCTCAATACCCGTAGGACGATAGTAGTAGCTATACATACCGACAGAGGCAATGGCGCCAAAGACGACCGTCAAGATCCATGTGACAACGTTGGCGACCAGGCCCGTCAAAAACTCGGGAAGGAACGAAGCACAGAACAGCTTGGTCTTGTTGTGCTTAAACGCCGCCCAGACTTTATCGAGCGAAAACGCGCTCTCGACACGCCCGGTCACCGCAAAGTGCATCACGGCGATGTCGGCGAACATCTTAAAGAAGACACCCAGAATCGCCGAGGCAATTAGCGCCAGGACAAGCAGGCCAAGCGAGCCAAACAGCGCAGCCTCGAGCGCATAAGAGCCGTAATAAGAATACGAGCCCGCAGCGCCAATTACCACGCCCTCCACCAGCGAAAGCACTACACCGATAACGGGAATGGCAGCGATAACCTCGAGCACGACCGAAATAACGCTCGAAAAGACTCCGAGACCAAACGACGTGGAACGCATCAGCGGACGATCCATGCCGTCATCGATCTTAAGCGACAGATCGCGACCCCACTCGATGCCAAAGCCGGAACCGCACACGCTCGCAATGCAAGCTGCCAAAAAGCCGATGGCAGCCGCAATGCCGCCAATAACGGGAATAAACAACACGAGCACCGACACAACGCAAATCAGCGCCGGCAAAAACGCGATTTGGCATACACGCTGAAGCACACCCGGAGTCTTGGTCATATCTTGGAACGCCTGAGCCACACAGCCCTTTGGCGCATTCGCCACGGGCGGTTGCGGAACAAACTGCTGGGGCTGAGGCTGTCCCTGGGGAGCGGGGCCAGCGGCACCGGCATTAGGAGCACCACACACGCCGCAGAACTTGTCGTTATCGCCCATGGGGGCGCCACACTGCGAGCAGAACATAGAATCATCCCTTCGTATCTTGAACAAATCACTTGGATCGCAAACGATGTCTTTAGCATCATTATTGCCCAATGTGGGGTCAAATACTCAAAGATGACCGATTTGCAAGATACACGGCGCCAGCAGGCGGTTCGTTGAATACGTCTGTGCTAGTTCGTTCCTCGGAAGCCCTTGCCGACAATCTCGGAGCTGTCGACGATCGTGATAAAGGCACCCGGATCGACCTCGCGCGCATAACGGCGCAGCTGCACGGCCTCGCGACGGCTCAGCACGCTCATGATCACCGTCACGCACTTGCCCGAGAAGGCACCGTAGCCGCGACTGATGGTCGCCGTACGGTTGAGATGCTTGACGATAAACTCCTCGACCTTAAGGGGCTCGGAGCAAATGACCGTGCAGACTTTGCGCAGGTGAATGCTCTCAATGGCTTTGTCGACCACAAGCGTCTTGGCAAACAGGCCGAGCACACAATACAGACCGACACGCGGGCCATACAAAAAGGCCGCGATGGCCACGATGCCGATATCAACCAACAGCAGCGCGCGGCCAATCTCGAGCGTCGTGCGGCGCTTGAGGATCATGGCAAGAATGTCCGTGCCGCCCGTCGAGGCGCCGATATCAAAGACAATAGCGCTGCCGAGCGCCGGCAAGATGACGGCAAAGCACAGGTCGAGCCACATATCACCCGTCAGAGAGACATCGGTCGGAATAAAAAGCTCAAACAGCGAAACATAGGCCGAAAGCGCAAACGAGGCGAAGACGCTCCACAGGATTGCCTTGCGCTCCAAAAAGATAAAGCCCAAGACAACGAGAACCGCGTTGATAATCCACATAAAAACGCCGACGGGCAGGGTCGGGAACAGCGTGGACAGAATGACCGACACGCCCGAGGTGCCGCCAAAAGCAAAGTGATTAGGGGTTTTAAACGCAACGATGGCGAAGGCCGTAAGAATCAGGCCCAGATTGAGCTCGGCAAAAAAGCGCGGGAAGCCCGGCTCCTGGCTGCGCTTTTGACCGACACGCTCGCCGCGCTCGATATCGGTGCGATCAACCACGCGCTCCATCGGCACCACGGGAGGACGATGCACCTCCTCGGCAGCACGCGATGCCGCCTCTGCCGCGGCGGCCTCAATCGCCCATGCCTTGCTTTCTGTTTCGTGCTCGTCGGCCATTACGGCAACCCCTCGTTAACAATTTGGAAACAATGCGCCCATTAGGGTAACGCGGAACGCGACGATTGCAACCCCTAGTTAGACGAGCGGTATGCCCACATCGGGGGGCATACAAATAACGGCCGGCCACGCTTTTGCTTGCGCGGTCGGCCGTTTAACGTTTTCGCAGATAAAGCCTGCCAAAACAAACCTGTCCCTTTTTGGAAGGTTACTCGTGCTGGCTGGTGCGGTGCTCGTACTCCTCGGGGGTGATGACGTCCTCGATGCGCAGGTTGACGCCCGCCACCTCAAGGCCGGTCATCGCGGCAAGGCGCTCGGTGACACGTGCCTTGACATCGTCGAAGATCGCGGGCGCATAGGCGCCGTACTCGATAATGACGGAGATGTTGACGACCACGCGATTGTCATCGGTGACCTCAACCGTCACGCCCTTGGTCAGATTCTCGGCACCAAACTGCTCCTGCACAAAGTGCATAAGGTTACCCTTCATGCCCAAAACGTGCGGAACCTCGCGGGTGGCCATGGCGACGATCTTCTCGATCACACCGTTGGAATAGGTCAGCGAGTCCTCGGACTCGTCCGCTTCCTCGTCATCCTCATCCACATCGGACTCGGCCTCGACGAGAGCCTCGTCCTCGAGCGTCACATCCTCGGCTTCGGCGACGACCGCTTCGTTCTCCTCGAGCTCGGTATCGGCTACATCGACCTTCGTATTAAAAGCCATGGTTCCTCCTTATGCCTGCCGCGGATGCGACAGTCGAATACATATTAGCGGCCGCTAAACAGACGGCCGAAGAAGTTGACGATCCCGTTCTCGCCGTCGCGAATTTGGCCGATCACGGCGCCGATCAGCACGAAGAATGCAATGACGAGCGTGTCCCACAGGCCGAGCGTGAGCACCAACACGGCGAGGATAAAGCCAGCGACGGCACCGAGCGTGGTGTTGGGATGACGCACAGCATAGCTCCAGATGGCAGCGCCCGTACCCTTGATGAGACCCATAGCCTCGTCAAAATCCGCGGCTGCCGCGTCTTGTAACTCAGTTGCCTCTGCTTTGGAATCAACAGGTTCGCTCGCCGGCGTGGCGCTCTGGTCAATCGTCAGGCGCGGCGTACGAGCGGTCTTATCTTGATTGGTATCACTCACCGGAAACCTCCACGGTCTGGACGGTAGTCTTGGACGGCAAAAAACGGACGCGCGTGGTCGTACCCGGCGTGCCAAGCATGGTGTCGCAAGCTTCCTCGATGCGCTGCTGCATCGCGGTAGCCAGAGATGCCACGTCCTTATCGTCAAGCGCGATAGCCTCGACCTTAAAACGGACGTGCGAATCGTCGGAACCTTGGACGCGGGCCTCGACATGCTCGACCATCACGCGGTCGTCGCGCTCGGCAGCAGCCCTGGCACACGAAGAAAGCGCCGCGAGCGTGACCTCGATATTGCGCTCCCCCGCCGGATGCACGCAGGACGGCTCGCGACGAGCAAACATCAGGCGGAAGAAGCTTACCAGCACGCCGATCGCCACAACTCCGCCGCATGCCGTCACGACAATGCGCGGCATGGGGTCGCGCATCAGCAGCATAAAGCGATACGTATACGGCCCCCAAAACTGGCAGACCAACGTACCCAGCGCCACGACGGCGGCGGCAAGATACACGATCGCCAGGGCTCGTTTGAGCACGCGCATGCGGCGCTCCCTTCAAATCTCGATCCACAGAATGCAAAACGATTCGCATCATTATAAAAGAGCCGGGTCCGGTGCCTCATGCACGCGGATCCGGCTCATCTATTCCACGAGGCTTGCATGCTCGCTTCATTATGCCCAGATATGCACGGCTCAATCCGTGCGGGCGCTACTCCTCCTCGAGGGCAGCGATGACCTCGTCGGTCATGTCCATGGTGCTGTAAACATCCTGGACGTCGTCGAGCTCCTCAAGACGGTCGATGAGGCGCTGAACCTTCTTGGCGTCGGCGCCGGAGACCTCGGTCGGGGTGGTCGGGACCATGGTGGTCTCGGAGCCCTTGACCTGGACGCCCTGCTCCTCGAGCGCCTTGGAGACAGCCATGACCTCGTTGGCAGTAGTCCAGACGATCCACTCCTCGCCGGCGTCCTCGTAGTCCTCGCCACCGGCCTCGGCGATGGCCATCATGAACTCATCCTCGTCACCGGCAGCACCATTGGCGATCATGGTCTCCTTCTTGGCGTTCTCGTCCAGGATCTCCTTGGCGACGACGATCTGGCCCTTGCGCTCAAACTGGAAGGCGACGGAGCCGGAGGTGCCCAGGTTGCCACCGGCGTGGGAGAAGGCGGAACGGACATCAGCGGCGGTACGGTTGCGGTTGTCGGTCAGGCAGTCGACGTAGACGGCGACACCGGCGGGACCGTAGCCCTCGTACACGATGTTCTCGTAGACGGCGGCATCGGCACCCGAACCGAAGGCCTTGTCGATAGCGGACTTGATCTTGTCCTTGGGCATGGACTGAGCCTTGGCCTTAGCAACGGCAGCGGCGAGGCTGGCGTTGTTCTCGGGCAGCGGGTCGCCGCCGAGACGGGCAGCAACGGTGATGTTGCGGCTCAGCTTGGAGAAGAGGGCGGAACGCTTGGCGTCCTGCGCGCCCTTACGATGCTTGGTTGTGGCCCACTTAGAGTGTCCGGACATACGTGTCTCCTATCGGTTTCGACCTAAAGCCCAGCGCAGATGCTCGGGCAATATAAACAAACGTCGTTATGATATACCTACTGGCCTGCGAGATAAACCCCAAAATGAAGGCGTCGTGATGATGCGGCCCCTTAGTGCAAAGTAACCTGTCCCCTTTGCACCAAATTAGGACCAGAGGAGGTCGCTGCGGGTGATGGTGGCGCCAATGGCAAAGGGCATGCAGGCGATGACCGGATACAGGTAGCGCATGTAGGTCGAGCCGTTGCAGGGACCGATCAGGCACACGGCGAGCACGCCCAGCAGCGGCACCCAAATGGCCAGCCCGCGCCACGAATGACGACGTAGCAGATAGACCACCACGGCGATCATGATCCACACATAGGTGGCCGAGCTCATGGTGAGCGAGATAAACGGGATGCGCTGCACCGCCACGCGATACAGGTTGATCAGGTGGTCGCACCAGCGTACAACCTTGCTATCGACCGGATGGAAGTCGAAGTACTTGAGGTTATCGGGCTTTGCCATGATCTCGGCACTGCGCGCCGTGCTGTAGACCCACGCATCGCGGGCACTCGGATAAAAGTAGCCGTAGTAGTTATTGATGAGCGCCGAGATATAGCACTCGGGATCCTTTTTGAACATCTGGGCCCACACCTCAAAATAGGCCTTAATGTCCTCCTGCGAGGCGTACTCGTTAAAGCAATTTTTGACGGCGTCCGACTTATCCGGGTTGTAGCGGCGGCCCAGATTCTCGTACTTGAGCACACGGTCGATCACGGCACGCTCCTCGTCGGTCACCAAGCCGTCGCAAGGAGCCTCCACGATGGTGCCGTCCTCCTTAACCGTGGGGTTGACGCCCGAGTTGAGGCCGTCGTGCTTTTGGACGAAACGAGCCGTCTGCTGGAACGGAATCGAGAGGATTTCGCGCTTGGAACCAGGCGTGATGTCGTGCGCCGGCATAAAGACCTTGGTGAAGTACATATTAGAGGCAAGGCAGAGTGCAAGCACCGCAAGAACTCCCACCCAGCGGAAACGCGGGATGGCGCCCGAAGGCGCAGCACCAGCCTGCTTGGCTGCACGACGAGCCACATGCGCATCCCATGCGCAAAACGCCGCCGCGATTACGCATGCCGCCAGGGGAAACACCAGGCCGCCGTTGCGCAGAAACGTGGAACCCATGGCGCCCAGAGCGAGCAGCAGCCAGTCGTGGCGCGCAAAGAGCACGGGCCTCTGTTCGCCCGCACGCTCGACATTGGCATCACGACGGGGCAAGCCACATGCCACGAGCTTGACGGTCTGTACCAGCAGCACCAAGAACGCGTCGGCAAAGAGCACGTCTTTGGTGAGCAACGCCGCGTAGTTAGAGAACATCGGCATAAACGCAAAGAACAGCAGGATCGCACCGCGGACCGGCAGGCTCACGCCCAGTTTGCGCAGCGACGAAATGGAATAGGCCATGCAGGCGGCCGTAATGACGAACTGGGCGCAGGTATAGATGGCAAGACCCGCGTTGGCGCTGTTGAACAGCGAAAGCCCCAGCTGAACGCACGAGCCGATAATGGCCGTGTGCACCACGGGGTGATGTCCGTTGAGCAACACATTGGGATTGAGCAGACGCAGGTAGTCACTCGTGCCGTTGGGGTAATTGAACCACTGGCGAATCTGCGCACCCGTATCCCCCATAAAAAGGCCGGGCAGCGAAGCGATGAGCGTGGGCGCCCAGGCAATCATAAGCACCAGAAAGGGCCCGGCAAAGGGATGGACCGAGAGCACGGCGTGAGCCACACGCCATACGCGGCCAAAGTGCGCTTCGGAAAACGGAATGCGCCGAGAGCTCAGCCAATCTAGACACTCAAAAGCCAGGTAGAAGGCAACGACCGCCAAGAGCATCCAGCCCGCACCGCCTATCCAGGCGCAGATGATGCGAGCCTTGTCACCGAGCACGATCTCGGCCGAATCGGTGAGGTCGTAGCTGCGGCCAAACACCATGCAGACGGCAAAGAACAGCGACGGAAGGATCACCGAAGGACGCCAAGCATCGCCGCGGCCAAAGAATACGTAGCGAAACGGCAGCGTGAGCAGGCAGACAAGCGCAAGCAGCATGACCGCGTCGGTATGGCCGGCAAACGAGAGGAGCACCTCGTAGCACACGTACAGCATGCCCGAGGCTTTGGGGTCAATCGCCAAGACTGCGTTGCTCGAGACCGGCGCGGGATCGATGGAAAACGCCGTGGTCGCCAACAGCGCGAGCAGAAATGCGATGAGCGTCTGCTTGGCGGGGTAGCGCTTAAACCAGACGATGCGGGCAGCGTCGCGCGCAGCCGTTGTGGAGAGGTCGGAATCCTTCACAGTCCGAAAGCCTTTCTAGAAACCTATCAAACTCGGCAAAACCACCACAAAGGTGCCTGTCCCCTTTGTGGTGGTTAGGCGTCGAGGTAGATGCGCTGGGGGCGATTGCGGTGTCTGGCGAAGATGATGAGCACCAGGCCGGCAATCACGAGCGGCAAACTCAGCAGCTGGCCCATGGTGATAACGCCTCCCAGCAGATAACCCAGCTGGGCATCGGGCACGCGCACGAACTCGACGAGAAAGCGGACGATGCCGTACCCCATCACAAAGACGCCCATAAACGTACCCTGGGGCAGCAGCGGTTTTTTGCGACTGAGCACCTGCAGGATGCAGAAGAGCACAATGCCCTCTAGAAACGCCTCGTAGAGCTGGGAGGGATGGCGCGGCATATCGCCCGCGGTGCCGCCAAAGACCACACCCCAGGGCAGATCGGTCGGCTTACCCCACAGCTCACCGTTTACGAAGTTGGCGCAGCGTCCCAGACACAGCGCCAGCGGAGCGCCGATAACAGCAAGGTCGGCGATGGTCCAGGCGTCGAGCTTATACATGCGGCACACGATGATGCCGCCCAAGATGCCGCCGACCAGGCCACCGTGGAAGCTCATGCCGCCCTCGTTGGTGGCAAAGATCTCGAGCGGATGCGTCCAGTAGTAGCCATCGCCGTAAAAGATGACGTAGAACAGGCGGGCGCCAATGATGAGGCCAAAGACCACGCCGACCACGACGCTCGTCAGGTCATCAATCGTAATGTCGAAGCCCCAGCGGCGCTGCGTGCGATACATAACGACTGCCGTAAGCAGGGCGCCGACCACGTAGGCCAGGCCGTACCAGTAGATAGTGATGGGGCCCGCCGAGATAGCGACGGGATCAAGCATATGGTAGAGGTCGTTGAGCATATCGATCCCCTGCTCCCTACATACAAATGCGGTCGCGGGCCTTACGCTCGCAGCCGCATATTTGGACGTAACGTCTATGCGGAGCGTACCGTCCGCAGCTTTCGCATCTTAGAACGGCGCGTACTCGTCGTACAGGTCCTCGGCCTCGCCGGAAGCATTGACCTGCTCAACGCGGGTAACGCCGGGCACATGCTCCTTCAGGATGCGCTCGATACCCATGGAAAGGGTTAGCGAGCTCATGGGGCAGCCGGCGCAGGCGCCCTGCAGCTCCAGCTTGACAACACCCTCGTCGTCGACGCCCACATACTCCATATCGCCGCCATCGGCCTGCAGGTTGGGGCGAATCTCTTCAAGAACCTTCTTAAGCAGCTCTTCGTTAACAGCCACAGGGGCTCCTTTCTCACAATAACGCGGGCACGCCCGCGGACAGGGGCTATGTTACTACAGCCATGTACCCGCTTAGGCGCCAGCCATGCGTGCGGACACGACTTTCACGAGCAGTCAATTTGGGACGGGTCTCTTTTGGCTGTTTTGCCGCCAGCTGGCGTTGGCACGCGCTACTGCCGAGCCTGTCCCCCGGTACCAATCTGGACATCGACGATGACCTGGCGGTAGCTGATGCCGCAGGAGTCGAGAATGCGGCGGCTGATACGGCCGTCATCGGTGTCGGCATACTTATTGTCCAGGTAGACGACCTCGCCCACGCCCACCTGCGCCAGGATCTTGGCGCAGTCGTGGCACGGGAACAGCGTGACGTAGACCGTGGAACCCTCGAGGTCCTTGAGCGAGCCACGGTAGTTGAGCACGGCGTTGGCCTCGGCATGGACCACGTAGTTGTGCTTGTCCTGCAGCGGGTCATCGCTCGTACCCCACGGGAAAAAGTCGTCGTTGAGCGCCGAGGGCGTGCCGTTGTAACCCACCGAAAGGATGCGGTGGTTGGTGCTGGCGATGCATGCTCCCACCTGCGTGTTGGGGTCCTTGCTACGGCGCTGCGCGGCGATGGCCACGCTCATAAAGAACTCGTCCCAGCTAATAACGTCGCGGCGCTTGCCCGACGCGGTTTGATGAAGATCGTCCGACATGGCAGACACCTCCGAAATCGCAATAGTTTGGCCCATTGTAGCAGGTGAAAGGTAGGGGCGCTTATCCCACCAGCCCCTCGCCCTACGCGCGGCGGGGCTTTTGGTTGATGCGGTAGAGCTCGGCGAGACCCCGCAACGTCAGCGCGTCGTCTACCGTCAGGCTATGGCCGACCAGCGCCGCAAGTGCCTCGGCATCGTCGCCGGTAATGACGATGGGCACATCGCCCTCCCCCGCGGCCTTGGTCGCGCGCATCTCGGCAAGCACCATGTCGAGCATGCCGTCGATGCGGGCTACCTCGCCCAAAACCACACCCGAGCGCATGGCCTCACGCGTGTTGTGGCCGATTACATGTGTGGGCGCCGAGGGCTCAACCTGGGGTAGGCGCGCTGCTGCCGCCGAGAGCGAACGGGCGCCGAGTGCCAGCCCCGGCGCGATAACGCCGCCCACAAAGGTACCGTGCGCGTCGATGACCTCGATATTGGTCGTCGTGCCCAGGTCAATCACGATGCACGGCGACCCGTAGACGGCGCGGGCCGCCACGGCATCGGCGATGCGGTCGGGGCCGATCTCGGCCGGATCGTCGTAGTGCACGGGCATGCCGGTCTTAAGTCCCGGCCCCACGGTGAGCACGCGCCCCGTGCAGGTGCGGGAAAGTGCCGCCTTCCACGGGCGCTCGAGCGCCGGGACCACGCAGCTCAGCACAGCAGCCGCGGGCACAAGCGCACCCGGCATGCCCGCATCGGCCGCCAGTGCGGCCATGACCTGCACGAGACGCATGCGCGCCTCGTCTGCTGTGATGCTCGACGGCGTGGTGATCTCGCACGTCGCAAGCGGACATTCCTGCGCCGCGGCCGAATCCTCTGCAAACAGGCCAAAGCGAATGAACGTGTTGCCCACGTCGACCGTCAATATATATGCGTACCCATTAAGCATCGTCGGCGCTCCTTTCGTCTGTCCAGCAGTATATCGCCTACCTAAACCAGTCATCCCAAAATGACTAGCTTGCGGCTATACTGGTGCGCGGTCGTTTGCGAGCTCACGCGGCGGCCCTTGGTAACCCGACTTCCCGCGCCGTATCCGTAACGGCGCTCCCGGGGGAAGCGGATATACGCAAAGGAGTTTTATATGAGCAATCCCTCGAACCGCACCTCGATGCGCGGTCAACTTACGCTGCGCGGCGTCGTCATCGGCGTCCTTGGCTGCGTGATCATCACGGCAAGCTCGGCCTACACCGCCCTCAAGATGGGCGCACTCCCCTGGCCGATCGTCTTCGCTGCCGTCATCTCGCTGTTCTTCCTTAAGCTCATGGGCAACGCCAGCCTCAACGAGGCAAACGTCACCCACACCATCATGTCAGCAGGCGCCATGGTCGCCGGCGGTCTGGCGTTTACCATCCCGGGCGCCTGGATGCTGGGCTATGCCGACCAGATCAGCTGGCTCGACATGTTCATCGTGGCACTCGCCGGCACCATCCTGGGTCTGCTGGCCACGGCACTCATCCACCGTCACTTTATCGTGGACGCCGCGCTGGAGTTCCCCACCGGCAACGCCGCAGCTCAGACCCTGCGCGCCACCGAGGCCGGCGGCAAGACTGGCAAGCAGCTCTTTGGCTCCATGGCCATCGCCGGCATCTACAGCGTGCTTCGAGACGCCCTAGGCGTGGTGCCCAGCATGCTGTGCACGCTCAATATCCCCGGCGTTACCTTTGCCATCTACAACTCGCCCATGTTGCTCTCCGTCGGCTTCCTCGTGGGCTTCGCCCCGGTCGCATTCTGGTTTGCCGGCGCGCTACTGGGCAATTTTGGCATCATTGTCGGCGGCACCGCTACCGGTCTGTTTGACGTTATGACCGCACAAGGCATTGTTAAGTCCCTGGGTATGGGCCTTATGATGGGCTTTGGCGTCGCCGTCGTCCTCAAGGACATCCTGCCGCAGGTCGCCGGTATCGTCCGCGGCCTTGCCGCCGACAGCTCCACCGACACCGACGAGCAGTCGCTCATCTCGGGCTCCCTTAAGCTCGACGCCGGTATCATCGGCCTGGGCGCTGCCGCCATCGCCGTGATCATCGCCATCGTGCTCGACCTTGGCCCCGTTCCTGCCGTCATCGTCACGCTGTTCACCTTTGTCACCACCATCATGAGCGCGCAGAGCTGCGGTCAGACGGGCATCGACCCCATGGAGATCTTTGGCCTCATCGTCATGCTCATCGTTGCCGCCTTCGCGCAGCTCGCTCAGGTCAAGCTGTTCTTTATCGCCGGCATCGTGGCCGTAGCGTGCGGCCTTGCGGGCGACGTCATGAACGACTTTAAGGCCGGCGCCGTGCTGGGCACCAACCCGCGCGCACAGTGGGTCGGCCAGGCCATCGGCGGCATCGTGGGCGCCCTGGTCGCTGCCGCCGTCATGGTCGCGCTCGTCACCGCCTATGGTCCGGACGCCTTTGGTCCCGACAAGAGTTTC
This sequence comes from uncultured Collinsella sp., assembly GCA_900548565.1. Lineage (GTDB taxonomy): Bacteria > Actinomycetota > Coriobacteriia > Coriobacteriales > Coriobacteriaceae > Collinsella. The sequence continues at coordinate 12,354 of URKV01000004.1, read as the reverse complement.
GTTGCCGCACAGGCAAGCGTCGTCGCCACCATGGTCTCGGGCATCCCGAGTGTGCCGTGGTTCGCAGGCGGCTTTATCGCCGGTATCGTCATGTACTGGCTCGGCATTCCAGCCATGATGATCGGCCTGGGCGTGTACCTGCCGTTCTATATGTCGCTCACGGCCTTCTTGGGCTCCTGTGTCAAGCTCGCTTACGACAAGTGGTCCGCCCACCGCGACGCCACCGCTGGTCTTTCGGACGAGGAGAAGGCTGCCAAGGACGCCGCCTTCCAGGAACAGGGCCTGGTCGTCGCCAGCGGCCTGCTCGGCGGCGAGTCCATCGTCGGCGTTATTCTGGCGTTTGTCTCTGTTGGTCTGAGCCTGCTGGGGTAGGCCGAACAACAACGCACCAGCGCAGAGCGCGGAGTCGGAATCAAACCGGCCCCGCGCTTTTTTGTCTATTTGACTCTTATGATCCTCACGGCGTTTTAGCCATGTCGATTGGCCTGACTTCCAGGTCAACAAACCTTGTCTGACACCTCGCCTAACGCGGTGTAGAGTAAAGACGACAGACGCAAGAAGCGGCTCAGAAGCTAAACGAGGTAAGCATGGAACTCGACAAACAACAGATCAAGCGGCTGCGCGAGCGTCATCATCGTCGTCACGGTATACGCCCTGCACACAGCGAGGCCATGGAGAATGCCACCCGTTTCCTTAAGCAGGCGTTCAACATTCGCGAGGGACGCGCGCCCTATCACGTGATTCGTAAACGCTTTGTAAACGGGGCGCGCCTGACTGGCTCGCACTTATGCATCCTGATCATTGCCATGTTGATCGCGAGCATCGGCCTCGATATCGACTCGGATATCGCCATTGTAGGTGCCATGCTCATCTGCCCGCTCATGGGCTCGGTCCTTGCCATGGCATATGGCATCGCCACGCTCGACCGCGAGATTACCGTCGAGGCCATTGCCGGTCTCGCGTTGCAGATGGCCTTCTGCCTGATCACGTCCACGCTGTACTTTAAGCTCTCACCGCTCGGCACCACCACGGCCGCTATCATCGACAACTCGACACCCACCGTCTGGGATCTTGCCGTCGCGCTCGCGGGTGGCTTTGCCGGAGGCCTGGGCAACTCGCGCGACCAGGAGCCCGCGACGCTTATCGCGGGCGTGGCCGTGGCAACCGCGCTCATGCCGCCCCTGTGCGCGGCGGGTTACGGCATCGCCATCGCGAGCGGGTCGCTGTTTCTCTCGGCACTCTACGAATTTGGCATCAACGTTGTCTTTATCGCGCTGGCGGCCGAAGCCGTATTGCTTCTTCTACGTGTACCGCTCAAGCGTGACCTCAACGGCGACGGCATTGTGACCGCCGAGGAAAACGCCGAGGTCGATGAGCTGTCACACAAGGTGCGCCGCCGCATCATCGTGGGCACGGTGATCTTTGCCATCCCCTGCATCGTTATGACCGCGGGATCCATTGGCTCGGCGCAGGCCGGCGTGCAGGACGGCTATGGCGTCACCGAAACCACGCGCGAGCTTGCCGCGGTGCTGCCGGGCTTTAAGGATTACACCGTTGCCGTCGAGACCTCGGCCACCGAAGGCAGGGAGGAGGGTATCGTCGAGCGCGAGACTGTCGCCCATGTGACGACAAGCGAGGCGCTTGGGGCACACGACCGCCACGTCGCTCGTAAACTCATCAACCTCAACGTACCCGAACTCGATCGCGTGGAGTTCGATGTGAAGTGATGCCGGCGCGGGATGAGCGCTCGCACGGACGCAAGTTATGACGAGGCGCAGACGCGATACGGACGCGAGCAAATAGCGTGGTGCAGTTCACACCCGCGCCCCGCTCGCCGTTTTATTGCCGTGAATCAGCTGTCCGCATCGACATCGCCAGACTCCACCATAAACGCAGGTTTGGTGCTCACCAGATAAAATCGGGTCACTTTGCTATCTCTAAATAGATAGAGCTGGCCCTGCTCGCGTCGGCGTGACATATACGCGATGTGGACCGTACCGAATTCTTCGCCGTTTTCCTTCTTTAATATCAGGATGTTGGGGTCATTCGTACGCTTAAACTGCCCGTCAACGCAGCTGCCGTCTTTGTCGACCAGTTGCCACCGATGGTTATCCTCTTCAAGAAAGGCCAGGGTTTCCAGACTCGTCTTGTCGTCCCGATAGTAACCGTCAATGGCAAACCCTTCGGAAGCGCATTCCTGCATATAGGACGTTTCCCGGCTTATAGCAAACAGCCCTGTAGCGCCCAGGAGCACAGCCAGGCAGACCACTGCAAGGGTTATCGAAATAGCACGGCGACCCATGTTAGCCCAACCGATAGTTGTTTAACTGAGCGCGAAACATACCTGGAACCTCCGATATCAGGGGGAACGTCGCCAGCAGGCTGGCGACAACTATATGTTTCTAACATTAAACCCTATGGCTACGACTCGTTGGAGATAGGTTCCATAAACGGACAGTGATATACGGCGAAAGGCCACACTTATCCATTAACCCAGAGTTATGGAGGCCGTTTTTCATATTGCGAGACCGCGGTTTTCGGAAGTGCGGTGAAAAACTGAGCCCCGCCGACCAGACCGACTTTTTTAGCAACAAAACTGCAGGTCACAAGGGTGCAAAAGAGCAGTGTGCTCGGAGATTCGGAGTTTTTCCCCGCACTTCCGAAATCAGAGTCCGCGAAAGGTGCCGACAAGGCCAATTACGCAACATGTATCCAGTAAAAACGGATGGCAGCCGGTATGGCTGCCACCCGTTTTTCTCATACCAGCCTAAAGCAGGCATGTTACTTCTTAATGCCGCCCCCAGACGCTCGGCGACCGATGCCACGGCATCCTCGCTAACCGAATCGCAGGCAGGCGAAGGGCTGCGTGCAGATGATGTTGGGCGCACCGTGATCGATTAGGTCGAGCATCCCGGCCGTGAGCAGCCGGCCCTCGCCCATGTTATTGCATACCGAAAGCACTGTGCGGGCTTTATCTGCCATGGTGCCAACACCTGAAGATTTTGAAGATTTTGTCCGTAACTCAAAGAGCTAGGATGTTGATAAAATCCAGAGACATCATGGCTAAAAGAGACGGACACACTGTCCCTGTTTTTCGCACGAGCAGCGCAAAAATAAGGCCCAGACAAAGATAGCCCCCCATCATTGCAATGATGTAATTTGTGGGTGCCCCGATTAAACACTGTTGAGTCACGAGAAGCAATGACCATAGCATCGACTGTATAAATGCCCTTATGCAAAACGGCCGAACTATTCCGACGATTGTGTATTCAAATAAAAATACGTACCTAAATAACAGCTCATGCAAAACTGAGACCGAACAGACCAATACCCATCTGGATATTGATTTTCCACCTATATCGAGCATAGAGGCCATAATAATAAATACGATGAAAATGAACTGCCATCCCAAAAGAATCCCACGCCGTTTGGGCTTATCACAAGAAACAGCGCCCCGAGTTGCAAAAAGATAGACTACCAACGCACAAAAGAGCGCCCCTGTAGAGCACAGCCAAGCGGGGGATCCTTTTGCAATAACCCAAATAGCCCACGGCACGCTAGCAACCATCGTGCCCAGTAGATAACGTGCCCCCAGGCGCATTATTTCAGTCGCTTTTCCCAAGCTCTACCACCTCATCACTAGCATCTATTAGGTCCATATCGTGTGTAATTGCAATGACAATCTTGTGCTTTCGCATTTCCTTCATAGCTTTTATCAGAGCTTCTTTATGAGCAATATCGAGTGATGCTGTTGGCTCATCGAATAAATAGACGTCTGCCTTCTTTTCTAAGACCCGCCTAATTTCCAGTTGTTCCAGTTCCCCGGGAGACATTCCTCCGCACCTCTTCCTTTCGATAGAAGGAAAGTTTCTATCGCAAAGAATATCCTTTACTGATATCGGAGTTTGTTCAGCAAACGAAACTAGCTTCTGCCTAAGGAGCTCACAGTTGATTTCTTCTTGGGCCTTACCGTTGTAGGAAATAGTCCCAACGTAATCCGAATTGAAACAACCCATCAATAAGTACGCAAGGGTCGTTTTGCCCGAGCCATTAATCCCTACAAGAGCATAGAGCTTTCCTTTTTCAAACCTGACATTCAAGTTGCTGTAGAGACACTTTCCATTTAATGTAAAGCCGAAATTATGCAGTTCGATGTAATCGATCTCCAAGAGCTCCTCTCCAGCAGCAGCCGAAGGCAATTTAGAGGCATTTAGACGGGATATCGATGAGAAGCAGTCTTGTGCGCTGCTACCTATACCGTAGATTGACCTCACGGCAGACAGCATTAAAGCCATGTAGCTCGAAACAGCAACAAGTTGGCCTACACTCATGCTTCCATGCATTACATAAAAAGCCGAAATCAAAAGAATGGTCACCTGGGACGCAGCCGCAGCAAAGGAATCAGTTGCCTGAAATTTCGAAACGACACTTTGATAGGCGACTCCGGCGTGCAGCAAAGACGAAAAATAGCTATCTATGGATTTCAATGCTCTTTCGAACAGCGCATTAACATACAAAAATCTCTGATGCGCAAGTAGGGACTCCACTTTTCCGAAATACAGGGACTGCTCTTCCTTAAAGGTCAGACCTGAAACAAAAAGCGGTTTTTTAAATGAAGCATATGCAATTGCATACAAGATGCAAAATGTCACGGAAACCCAAAAGAGCGCTGTGGAACATCCATAGAGAAAAAATAAACTGATACCTAGCTGGACAATCGCAAGGAGTATCGTCTGGAGCATCGACAATCCGAAGGACGCCACAGTATTGGCATCTGAACAAATCTGTTGAGTTTTTTCAGCAGACTCCTGCTCAAAAAACAACTCAAAAGGCATCCGCACGAGCTCATCGATTTTTCTTCGAGCAATCGAGAATGCAGCCACGGTCGTTATCCGCATTGAAAGAAGGGTGCTTAAATAGCTGACAACAATATCGATTAATGCCGCGAAACCAATTAACGCACTGTCAATCATAATAGCACCATAAGGAGCTTTTTTAGATATATTATCAACCAGAGCGCTCGTGAGCAGCGGGGATACAGAGGCCATCATTCCAGATATTATTAAGCACAACGTAAAGGCTATAACCAGAAGCAATTGGGAAGAAAACCCAAGTCTGAAATATGGCAGATAGTCGAAGATCGCCGTTGAATCCGCATCACTTCTTATGCTTGAGATCATAGGCCGCCCTCATTACTTTTATACAGTTCTTTCTTGCGGATACACAGCTTGTCTTATTTTCATACAGCCTGGTGAAGGGACAGCCACCCATGCACATAGGAAGAAGTGAGCAGTTAAGGCATTCTGAATCTGAACAAAAGTCGTAAGCATTCCATATGGAAACTTCGGATGCGCTACTCGTTACATTTTCAAAGATGTTCCCATAGCTTCTGTCGGAATATCCTATTTCATTCCAGCATTTATATAAGGAACCGTCTGGTCCAATAACTTCTGAATATTAATTGACGGCTCCGCATATGGTCGGATTAAAGCCTGGAAGAAATGGATCCATGTACCCTGTCATTTTGTAGCGAGACAGACAGGATGCTTCAATCGAAGCAAATTCATCCTCTGAATAGCATGGAGAGTTAGCGCACGTCCCATTTATATCATCTACTGCCGCTAAATATAGCTTTACTTTATTACGAAGACCTTTACGATCAAGCGAATCAACCAAACGATCAATCTGATCACCGTTCGACGGATCAACATTGACTCTTAAGATGACATCAAAGTACGCACTAGCCCTTTTTACGTTATCAATAATACGGTTGAACGTATCGCCGCCAGAAGGAAGACATCTTCTTCGATTGTGTATCTCAGGCGGACCATCGACAGTTACCTGAACGTGCGTAACCCCATTTTTTGCAAGCAACTCCGCCGTTTTCCCATCTAAGAAATAGCCATTGGTCACCATGCTGGCGTTAAATAAGATTTCATCACTTCGGATTCCGCGCGTAATCTTCTCCACAGTCTCAATCGCCAATAAAGGCTCGCCGCCATACCAGGCAATCTGCAAACTTTCCGCCTGATTGTCTATAACCATGCCATTGATATGCTTTATTACCTGATCGACGCATCGGTCGCTCATTGAGCCATAACGCTTGCCGTTCTCATAACAATACGGACATCTGAAGTTACAATTCAATGTCGGGGCTATCGTAAATGAAAGTGATTTTGATTGCATGCGACAGGCCAACGATATCTCTTTTAAATGTTCGATCTCGTCAAGTCCGTCGGGAACCAACAACCCCGCGTCCGTCAAATTATCGACAATTTCCGAAGGGCAATTAGCTCCATTCTCAAAAAGCCCCTTCTCGTATTCTGCATCCAACGCAACGATTGCACCAGAGTACGAGTTATATGCCAGCGTAGGTTGATTCCCTTTATCGATTACATTAAAGCGAGACTGTTTCATTTCTACTCCGTTGCATATTTCAATATTTCAACCTGCCATTAGGAGTAATTCCAGCCACAAAATTTGGTAATGCAGATCCTCAGGCCACACGGTCCTCCCCCTGAATAGCTCCAACAAATATGTGCTGCACAGGACACACACGTAGAAATATCTCGAGACGAAGCAGGCATCTGAGTATTCACTGGCTTTTGAATATATTCCATCGGAGCTCCTAGCTAACGTGTATACCGCAATGTTGAAATGCGCGGCAATTCCCGCCCGTGTACACGGCACACATCCCCCAGGGATTACAGCGCCCTTGACATTTTGCGCCCTGACAAGGACACCAACTTGATAGCAAAGCAATATCGTTAGGTGTTTGAGTTGGCTGTATCCAATCCACAATGGCTCCTTTCTCGTTCTAGGCCTAGTTATACTTTGGTCAAAAAGTCAAAAGCTGTTTGATAACTTTTTGTACTAGATGAAACAATTTGTTTGCCTTGTTTAACATTATTTAATTTACACTTAGACTGATTTAAAATTCAACCTAAGGAAATTCTGGTGAATGTTGTTCAGCTGCAGTATTTGATTATCAGAATTACTCGGATGCAGCAACTAAATTAAGCGTTTCGCCGCAAGCTGTTTCAAAAGGCATTCGAGCATTGGAATCTGAACTTGGTCTGAAGCTGTTCGAAAAAAGAGGCAGTATTCTACATCTAACAAACTATGGAGAGGAAATCCTTCCTATAGCATTAGATGTACTAGCTTCAGTTGAGGGAATTCAAGCGTATGCGCAAATCACGCGTGAAAAGATAAAAATAACCCAGACACGTTTGACACGCGTTGCAGTCGGACTAGCACCAATACTCGCAAGCTGGTTCAACCAGCCCACACTGAACAGGCTTTCGAAAAAGTATAAGGGCGGTAAGTTTACTGTTTCCAGATATGACGACGGCGGAACGTGTTTATCCCTTCTACTTGACAGACAAATCGACATTGCAATTGTCGCTGGACAAGTAGACACCAATCTTTTTGAATCACATTTTTTATTGAATGCCGAAGTCAACCTCTTAGTTGAAAGCAGTCACCCATTAGCCAGTCGCGCAACGGCAAATCTAAACGCGGTGGCTCGATATCCAATTGCAAACACCTGTGACATTCGATATTGTCGAAAGAGAATAAACTCAGTATTTAACCATCTGGGCCTTTCCCCTTCCTACGAGAATATTAACTTAGCAGACCAGCAAAATTTGTCCGATTTTCTGATTCATAAGCATGGGATTATTCTGACCATAGCCTCACAAGCGTCTCAATTCAGGATAGGCTATCCAGCAAAAATCGTTTGCCTAAGCGAACAAGACAGAATATCAATCCCTTTTTACTGCGTTTCAAATTCAAACGATACCCAAGCGCAGACTCATCACGCGATAAGTTGCATTCAACTTGAGGCACGCCAGCTCTCTCGATGTTTAAAAAGCGCTGAAAGAGGAGACCTTTCCAGCTGAATATGACGGGCATGCTAATTCCATGCAAAACAGCAATGTATTCCGCCAGAACAGAAGCGTGGGTCAGCCCATGTATTTTGAAGTATTCCGAGAGAAAACAACGAGGGCCTGACAGACTCTTGCCAAATCAGTGACCCACTCACCACCCGCAAGCCTGTGCCCCACTTCCGAAATAAATGGCTCAGCCCCACCTTCTCAGCGGGTTGAGCCGAGCACTGACCGCACCATTCATTGTCAGCACCGCCCCAGACCAAGCCAGAGAAAGATGGCGCGGCGACAGCCAGATGGCCGCCACCGCGCCTCACACATTATTTCGGCAAGCCGCTGTTAGCGTCGGAATAATTTAGCTACTTCACACCGCGTCCCAGGCGCTCAGCGACCGACGCCACGGCACTCTCGTCGACCGAGCCGCAGCTCACGCAGCCATCGTGGGCACGCATCTGGCCGGTGACCTCGTCCATCGCGAGCGGCGCCACTTTCTCGAGCTTAAAGCCCTTGCCGGCGCGCATGTTTTCCTTGGCCACGCTGATCATGAGCTTAATGCGGTTGAGCTGGTTGACCTCGGACGCGCCGGGGTCGTAGTCCACCGCGACGATGTTGCTCTCGGGATGCTGGCGGCGCAGCTCCTTGATCACGGCCTTACCCACTACGTGGTTGGGCAGGCACGCGAAGGGCTGCGTGCAGATGATGTTGGGCGCACCGTGGTCGATCAGGTCGAGCATCTCGGCCGTGAGCAGCCAGCCTTCGCCCATGTTGTTGCACACCGAAAGCACCGTGCGGGCCTTGTCGGCCATAGTGCCGATGCGTTCGGGCGCCTCAAAGCGGCGGGACTTTTCGAGCATCTCCTCCACCGGCGTGCGCATCCAGTCCACCAGCTTAATGAGCGCCTGCATGCTAGCGCGCGCCGTGGCAGAGCTTCCCAGCTCGTCTTTTTGAAGCTCGGCGTTGCTCATGGAGTACAGGAAGAAGTCGAGCAGGCCCGGTACCACGGCCTCGCAGCCCTCGCGCTCAATGACATCGACCACGTGGTTGTTGGCCGTGGGATGGAACTTGACCAGGATCTCGCCAACCACGCCCACGCGCGGCTTGGCGCCCTCGCCCACAAGCGGCATGGTGTCGAACGCGCGGATGGCCTCACGCGCAAGCTTGGTGTAGTTGTGCCTGTTGAACTTGGGCGCCAGCTTGCGGGCGCGCGCCATGTACTCCTCGTAGAGCGCGTTGGCGGCGCCGGGCGTGGCCTCGTACGGGCGGCAACGATAGAGCATCTGCATCATCACGTCGCCAAAGAGCACCGCGTAGACTGCCTGCTTAAGCAGCGCCGGCGTAATCTTAAAGCCAGGGTTGTCCTCGCCCAGCGCCACGGCCGAAAGCGAGATCACCGGGATCTCGGGGTGGCCGCTCTCGCGCAGGGCCTTGCGGATGAGTGCGATGTAGTTGGTGGCACGGCAGCCGCCGCCGGTCTGGCTGATAACCACGGCTGTCTTGGACAGGTCGTATCGACCGCTCTCGATGGCCTCCATAATCTGGCCCGTTACCAGGATCGACGGATAGCAAATATCATTGTTCACATAGCGCAGGCCGGCCTCGACGGCATCGTGGTCGGTCGAGGGCAGCAGCTCCAAGTTGTAGCCAGCACCACGGAACACTTCTTTGACCAGGTCAAAGTGGATCGGCGCCATCTGCGGACACAGGATGGTGTAGCCCTCGTCGCGCATCTGCTCGGTAAAGGGCACCTTGGGCCACGCGGTCGAAGCGCTCTCGCGCTGCGCCTCGAACGTGTACTTGCGGCTCGCGAACGCGGGAGCGTCCGTGGAGGGAGCCACCGGCGCGGCATCGCCCTGCTCGTAGGCCTCGCCCGCGGCCGTGGCCTCGGCCAAGCGCTCGGCCTCCTGGTCCTTGAGCGCCGCCATGAGCGAGCGAATACGGATGCGCGCGGCGCCCAGATTGGACACCTCGTCAATCTTGAGCACGGTGTAGATCTTGCCGCTGGCCTCCAGGATCTCCTGCACCTGATCGGTAGTCAGGGCATCGAGACCGCAGCCGAAGGAATTGAGCTGGATCAGGTCCAGGTCGTTGCGCATCGTCACAAAGCGGGCGACGGCGTACAGGCGGCTGTGGTACATCCACTGGTCGACGACGCGAATCGGACGCTCGGGCTTCACCAGGTGTGCAAGCGAATCCTCGGTAAAGACCGCAAAACCAAAGCTCGAGATAAGCTCGGGCAGGGCGTGGTTGATCTCGGGGTCGTTGTGGTAGGGGCGACCGGCGAGCACAATGCCGTGGCCACCGTGGTCCTCGACCCACTTAAGAGCCTCCTCACCCATGGTCTGAATATCCTCGTGGAAGCGCGCGTCGGCCTCAAAGGCAGCGTTGACGGCGGCATCGACCTCGGAGCGCGTGATCTTGGGTCCACGCACGCGACCGCGACCGGCCTCAGCATCGGCCACACGGTCGACGGCGAGCACCTGGTACAGACGGCGCTTGAGCTCGGTCTTATCGTGATAGGGCACAAACGGGTACAGGAACTCGATGTTCTGCTCGCGGATCTCGTCGATATTGAGCGCCAGCGCCGTGGGGTAGCTCATGACGATGGGGCAGTTATAGCAGTTGCCGGCGGTCGGATCCTCCTTGCGCTCCCAGCGCACGCACGGCATCCAGATAAAGTCGACATCGCGGTCGATAAGGTTCATCACATGGCCGTGGCTCATCTTTGCCGGGTAGCACACGCTCTCGGACGGCATGGACTCGATGCCCGACTGGTAGGTCTTTTTGCTCGACTGGTCGGACAGCTGCACGCTAAAGCCCAGGCGCGTAAAGAACGCATGCCAGAAGGGGTAGTTCTCGTACATGTTGAGCGCGCGCGGAATGCCGACGGTGCCGCGCGGGGCCTCGTCGGGGCTCAGCACCTCGCGGTTAAAGAGCAGCTCGTTTTTCTTTTTGAAGAGGTTGGGGGCCTCGGTCTTCTGCTTTTTGTGGCCGGCGCCCTTCTCGCAGCGGTTGCCGGTAATGAAGCGCCTGCCGCCGCCAAAGTCGTTGACGGTAAGCTGGCAGTTGTTAGAGCAACGGCCGCAGCGGACGTGCTTTTGCGTCACAGTGAGGTGCGCGATGTCCTCGGCCGAGAGGATGGCCGAGGTGCCGTCGGCGCCGGCGCGATCGCGGGCGAGCAGGGCAGCGCCATAGGCGCCCATGCAGCCGGCGATGTCGGGGCGCACGGCGTGAACGCCGGTGAGCTGCTCAAACGCGCGCAGCGTGGCATCGGACATAAAGGTGCCGCCCTGAACGATTACCTGGCTGCCGATCTCCTTGGGATCGCGCAGCTTAATGACCTTGAACAGAGCGTTCTTGATGACGGAATAGGACAGGCCGGCCGCGATGTCGCCCACCGTGGCGCCTTCCTTTTGCGCCTGCTTGACGCGCGAGTTCATAAAGACCGTGCAGCGGCTGCCCAGGTCGACGGGGGCCTTAGCATGGATAGCAGCATCGGCGAACGCGCGCACGTCCATGTTCATAGACACGGCGAAGCTCTCGATAAAGCTGCCGCAGCCCGACGAGCAGGCCTCGTTGAGCATGATGTGCTCGATAACGCCGTCCTTGACGCGCAGGCACTTCATATCCTGGCCGCCGATGTCCAGGATGAACTCGACGCCGGGCAGGAATGCCTTGGCGCCGCGCAGGTGCGCGACGGTCTCGATCTCGCCGGAGTCGGCCTTGAGGGCCTCGATGAGCAGCGCCTCGCCGTAGCCCGTGGTGGTCACGTGGCCGATGGTGCAGCCCGCGGGGATGTGGTTATAGAAATCGGCCATGATGACCTTGGCCGTGCCCAGGATGTCGCCGTTGTTGTTGCCGTACCAGGTGTGCAACAGCTGGCCGTCCTCGCCCACGAGCGCGGCCTTCATGGTGGTGGAACCGGCGTCGATGCCAATGAACACGCGGCCGGTGTAGCCTTCGAGTTTGCCCTTGGGGACGACTTCCTGGTCGTGGCGGGTCTTGAACTCGGCAAAGTCCTCGTCGGTGGCAAAGAGCGGATCCAGGCGCTCGACCTCGGCACCCTGCGTGTCGCCCAGGGCATCGATGGCCTCGATGAGCTGCGGGAACGTGCTGAGCTTGTTGGACTCGTGCGCCATGGCGGCGCCGCTCGCCACAAACAGGTGAGCGTTTTGGGGCACAATGCGGTGCTCCTCGTCCAGGTTGAGCGTGAGGTAGAAGCGGTGGCGCAGCTCGGAGAGGTACTGAAGCGGGCCGCCCAGGAAGGCGACGTTGCCGCGAATGGGACGGCCGCACGCCAGGCCCGAGATGGTCTGGGTCACGACGGCCTGGAAGATGGAAGCGGCGACGTCCTCGGGGCGGGCGCCTTCGTTGAGCAGCGGCTGGACGTCGGTCTTGGCAAAGACGCCGCAGCGGCTGGCAATGGGATAGATGGTGGTGGCGTTTGCCGCGAGCTCGTTGAGGCCGC
>URKV01000003.1 GCA_900548565.1 uncultured Collinsella sp. | reverse complement strand
CGTAGCCCTCGTCGGCGACCTTGTCGGCGAGCGCGGTCATCTTCTTGCCGGTCTCGTAGAGCGCCTTGCCGTCCTCGAGATAGCCCTCCTGGTCGAAATGCATGATCTCGATCTTCTCGGTTTCCTTCATTTGTCTCTCCTTTCTGGGGTTGTTTCCACATCCCCCATGCCAACGGGCATCAAAACCCGCTTACATTCCGTAACACTCGGCCGCTTTGGCCTTAAGCGCATTGACTGACTCTTCGTAGCCCTCTGCCTTGACCTCCATTTGCTTGGAGACGGCATCAAGATACGGGTGCACGTCCCATGACTTCAGACGCTCGGCTATCATGGCCGCAATCGTCTGGAAGAACACAAGATTGGGAATTGCGCTGAGCAGCGGAGCCACCTGAGGCACCGCAACCTCGTGAGCCCTACCCTTGGGATGGGCCGTGAGCAGCACCGTTTTTGTCGTAACGTTCGATAGCGCATCGGCGATATTCGCAAGACGCTCCGACCCCTGCGGATCGTCGACGATAAACACCAGATAGCCCGGAACGATCTGCATCTCGGGACCGTGGACGAACTCCTCGCCTTCGTGATGCATGGCAGGAATCTTGATGGTCTCGCTCAGCTTGAGGGCCGCCTCTTCGGCAACGCCATAGTTGGGGCCGTTGCCGACGACCATGGCGGGCGTGTGCTCAGAAAGCTCGAGCATGTGGTCTTGGACATATGCCTCGGCGGTCTTGCACATCACGGCATTGGCATGGATAGCCTCGCGCAGGTCGTCAAGACGCTGGGCAACGCCCTTGGCGTCAATCGTTCCGCGCGCCTGACCGCCGTAAATGCCAAAGAGCACCAGGTACTCAACGAGCACCTCGACGCCCAGAGTCACAAAGTCCACCGACTCGACGCCCACACCGTAGTCAAGAACGATGTCAGCGTGTTCCTTGATGGGTGCCTCGACGTTTGCCGTGAGCGCAACTGCAGCCATATCGTGTGCGCGCATGTAATCGAGCGCCGCAATCGTATTGGTCGAATAGCCACTCTGCGAAACGGCAATGTTGAGCACATGCTGCGGATAGGTGTGTTCAAAATCGACGAAGGCCTCGGGCGTCACAACGGACACCTGCATCTGCAGCGCATCTTGCAGGTAATCGCGGGCGCAATCGGCGGCATGGCGCGACGAACCCGAAGCAACGATGCGCAGCGCGTCAAAAGAACCGGACTGGAAAATATCAACGAGCTGCGCTACCAGCTCAGACGAACGCTCGAGGTTCTCCCCCATACGCACATGGGCAAGCTGAACGTAATCGAGCATCTTCATCGTCTCACCTCGTAATAAATCATTAGTATTTGATACCAATCACAGTTACAGGTTATGGCTTTTTGATACCTCTTTGTCGATTAATTTATCCCCATCGGCGAACGGTCGATTTTGAGCCCTGTAAGGTTGTATATACAGCTGACCCAACGATCAAAACTGGTTAGTTTCCCAGCCGTTATTCACAGAATACCAGCTAGTACGTATAGGTGTAGCCGCCCGTATCGCCACGATTGAAGGACTTTACATACTCGATAGCCTGACCGCTCGCGTCATAGCTCACGCATTCCAAAAGCAAAACAAGATCGCCCTGTTCCAGTCCAAGGAGGCCGGCATCTCGTGCGCCCAGCGCTTCGATATCGAGCTTTTCCTGTGCCATGACTGGCTTTCGGCCCAGCATCTCATAGGTCTCGTACAAACTGAAGACCGACACGTCAATATCTTCGATGGTTGGGAACAGCAGGCAGGGAATCAGCGCCGTCTCAATCGATACGGGGCTACCGTTTATGCAGTTCAGGCGTCGAACGGAATAGAGCAGGTCGTCCTCGGCGATGCCAAACAGGTCGGCGTAATATGGCCCCGCATAACGCTTGGAACGCGCGAGAATACGGACGGACGGCTCGCCGCCCGAAGCACGGACCGATTCACGGAAACCGACCGTGCGTTCAAAAAAAGCAGGTACTTTCTGCGCCACAAAGGCACCTTTTCCCCGAACACGGCGAATCTGCCCGCGCCGAACCAGCTCATCGACAGCGCTTCGGATGGTCAAGCGTGTCGTACCAAATTCCTCGGCAAGGTCTTTTTCGGACGGAATCATGGAACCCGTGGGATATATACCGCGCTCGATACGTTCCTCGATGCGGCGTCGAATGCGCATATAAACCGGGGTGGCATCTACTGTTTCAGCCATTGTTCACCTGCCACGCTCCTCATGCCGTTCTCTTCGCCGTTATCGGCAAAGCGGAACTTTGTGGGCAAAATCACCGATTTGCAATGCTCCACAAAACGCATGTCCTTATCAAATTCGATCGAGCTCTCATAGAACACCGGCGTTCCCTCTTCTTGCTGGAGCAGCTCGGCCTCTTCGGCGTTCAAACGCGAGATGGAGATATGCTCACGTCCATGCTCAACACGCACGCCACCTTCTTTGAGCAAGACATCGTAAAGGCTCTCACACTCAAAATCGTGCTCGGGAAGCGCGGGGCACAGGGACAGGTTAACGTGAGCGGTCTCGACTGACGCCGGCTCGCCCTCTATAAGTCGAATGCGCTGCATGCGGAGTAAAGGAGCGCCCACAGCCACCCCAAGCTTGTCGGCAAGCGCCTCATCCGCCTCGATGGTCCCGGTGGAAACCAGACGAGAAGAGGGGTGCAGGCCGGCAGTCCGCACAGCATCGGAAAAGTTATACGTTTCCTGGAAGATATTCAGCGGCTTGAGAGGACACACATACGTACCCGATCCGCGACGGCTCTCGAGCGTTCCACACGAGATGAGCCGCGTGATACCGGCGCGCAACGCCGTACGCGAAACGCCAATCTCTTCGCACAGCACGCGCTCAGCCGGCAGGCGATCGCCGCCGGCAAGCTGGTGGTGCTGGATATACCAAAGAATTCCCTCAACAGCACGATCTTTGGGGGGAATTGCATAAGATTCGCCTGCCATTGCACAGACTCCTCATTCAGAAACGTATGCCGCCAAAATTAGACCAGCCCTCCCATGGCATCAAATTCGGCCTTGATCTTCTCGGCGACATTCCGATACGACTTATATAGACTTGAATCGCGTTTGACTTCGTCGGTCATAACGGGAATCTCTAATTTGGAAACCTCGTCTTTTCCCGTCTGAACCGCCACAACAACGCCCATACCAAGACACATATTACGCTTGGCGGCATTCATTTTTGCCGCCTTAGCGGGATTTGCCAGGATACGCTGGGCAAATTCCTGTTTTGAGACCACTTCCTCGGCCTCCGGATCGCCCGCCTCGGCTACTTCGCACTGCAACACGTCCGCATAGTCAAAAATCTTCGGCTCGCCGCCGCGCTGATGCACGGCCCACTTGCGGCGCGTGGCATCCTGGTAGATAGCCGGCAAAAACGTAAACCGCGGCGGGTCCAAAATCGTATCCGTGATGGTAAACACATCGGGATCAAAGGCATCCTGCGGGTTTTTCTTCTTGAACAGCCCCATATCAGCCTCCCGTACTAGCATTAAACAACTCAAGCTGAATATAGCACCAATTTCAAGCCGCTGCCTTACCCTATCGGTACGCGGCGTCTATGGCTCGCCCAGCGGAAAAGTTCACGGACGAGGGCCGGGGAGGCATACTTTGTTTTGAGAAGTGGGCTCCGCGAACTTCTCAAAACAAAGCATGCCTCCCCGGCCCCGGCAATGTAATCTTGGCTGACCATAGTTAGATGCACGGCTTCCAGGGCAGCGTAAGCAAGGTCCCCATTACATAAAAAAGAATCAGCCCCCGCATATCGAAACGGTCGAGAGGGCCTGCTCCGGGCGGGTTGCCTTGCTCTGGGAAGTTCGCGAAGCCCACTTCCCGGAGCAAGGCAACCCGCCCGGAGCAGGCCCCAGCGCGAGACCGTCCCGGATGCCTACCTACTCGTTGTCGCCGGCAGTTAGCTGCGTTGCGGAAAGCACGCCGTCGGCAGCAGTCGCGGCTGCGGCGTCGGGCCAGACCCAGTCGGTAAAGGCCGGGTGATCGAAGCCCTCGTCGCACGCGAACTCAAAGGCCTCGGTGCGGAAGGCCTCCCACTCATCAATCTGCTCGGCAAACTTATCGGCGTCGACCATGCGCAACACGTCGGCGGCCAGGGCCCAGCGGTCCATGTTATTCAGGCGCAGCATGTCGAACGGCGTGGTCGTGGAGCCCTTCTCCTCGTAGCCGTGGACGCGGAAGGCATCGTGGCCGGGGCGGTTCCAGATCAGACGGCGAATCGTGCCGGCGTAGGCGTGGAATGCAAAGAGCACGGGCTTCTCGCCGCGGCCAAACAGCTCAGCCCAGCGCTCATCGCTGATGGCCTGGTCGTTCTCGCAGACGTTCTGAATCTTGAGCAGATCGACCACGTTGACGAACCACACCTTGATGCCCAGCTCGCGCAGCATGTCGGTTGCAGCCAGGGCCTCGAGCGTCGGCACGTCGCCGCACGTGGCGACCACGACGTCGGCCTCGGCGAGCGAGCTGGCGGTCGATGCCCACTCCCAGGTCGCAACACCCTCGGCGAGCTCTGCCTTGGCCTCGTCGACCGTCTGGAAGGTCGGGGCGGGCTGCTTGCCACAGAAGATGGCGTTGACGCAGTCGGTGGACTGGTAGACGCGCTCGGCCACGGCGAGAGCCATGTTGGCGTCGGCCGGATAGTAGGCGTTCACGATGTGCGTTTCATTGGCCTTGTTGAGCAGCAGGTCGATAAAGCCGGGATCCTGATGAGAGAAGCCGTTGTGGTCCTGACGCCAGACATGGCTCGACAGCAAAATGTTGAGACCGCTGATGGGGGCACGCCACGGAATCTCGCGCTTGGTAGCCTCGAGCCACTTGCAGTGCTGGTTGACCATGGAGTCGACCACATGGACAAAACTCTCATAAGAGCTCCACACGCCGGAGCGGCCGGTGAGCACGTAGGCCTCGAGGAAGCCCTCGCACTGATGCTCGGACAGCTGCTCGACAACCTTGCCGGAACCGGCGAGCAGCTCGTCGTTGGCCTCGTCCTCGTAGAAGCCGGCGTCCCACTGCTTCTTGGTCACCTTGTAGGCAGCCTGCAGACGGTTGGACGCGGTCTCGTCGGGACCGAAGATGCGGAAATCGTCCATGTTCTTAGCCAGAACGTCGGCAGTGTACTCGCCAAAGACGCGGGCGGCCTCGGTGGAGCCCCAGCCGTGACCCTTTTCGGCAACGGGAATCTCGTGGGCGTGAATATCGGGCAGCTCGAGCTCGCGACGAACCTTGCCGCCGTTTGCGTTGGGGTTGGCGCCGATGCGCAGCTCGCCGGTCGGCATAAAGGCCGTCACCTCGGGGCGCACCTGGCCCTCGGGCGTAAAGAGCTCCTCGGGCTTGTAGGAACGCAGCCACTCGCGCAGCACGCGGAAGTGCTCGTGGGTGTCCTTGGCGCTCGCCAGCGGCACCTGATGGGCGCGCCAGGAGTCCTCGGTCTTCTTGCCGTCGATCTGCTTGGGGCAGGTCCAACCCTTGGGCGTGCGGAACACGATCATGGGGTAGGCCGGGCGAACCACGGTCTCGCCCGCGGCGGCCTGGGCCTGCGCGGCGGCCTTGATGTCGCAAATCTCGTCAAAGACCTGCTCAAACAGGGCGGCAAAGCGCTCGTGGATGCTTGCGTGGCTCTCGTCGTCAAAGCCGGCGACAAAGAAGTGCGGCTTATAGCCCATACCCTCAAAGAACTTGGTGAGCTCCTCATCGGAAACGCGGGCAAGGATGGTGGGGTTGGCGATCTTGTAGCCGTTGAGGTGCAGGATCGGCAGGACGATACCGTCGGTTGCCGGGTTCACGAGCTTGTTTGACTGCCAAGAAGTCGCGAGCGGACCGGTCTCGGACTCGCCGTCGCCCACCACGGCCACGGCCAGCAGGCTCGGGTTGTCCATGACGGCACCGTAGGCGTGGCTGAGCGTGTAGCCGAGCTCGCCGCCCTCATGGATGGAGCCGGGCGTCTCGGGCGCAAAGTGGCTCGGAATGCCGCCGGGGTAGGAGAACTGACGGAAGAACTTCTGCAGGCCGGCCTCGTCATTGGTGATGTCGGGGCGGATCTCGCGGTAGGCGCCATCGAGCAGCGACTGGGCGGTGCCGGCAGGGCCACCGTGGCCCGGGCCCATCAAGAAAATGGCGTTCTGGTTGTGGTCGGCGATGAGACGGTTGACGTGTCCGAACAGGAAGTTGATGCCAGGCGTGGTGCCCCAGTGACCAACCAGGCGATGCTTAACGTCCGGACGACCAAAGTCGCGCACCTCGCCGGTCTTCTCGTCGACAAAGTCAGCGCGCATCAGCGGGTTGGAGCGAAGGTAGATCTGACCGACGGACAGATAGTTCGATGCGCGCCAATACAGGTCGACGCCCTCGAGCTCGGAAGCCGGAACCTCATGTCCCAGTTTTTGCCACGGCGTACCCAGTGTTTTAGCCATTGTTTATGTCCCTTCGCTGCGCGGTCACCCTCCGATACGGCAACCTTTCGTTGGGACTAGTATATTTGCTAAAACGTTTTATCGTGGTGAAAAAACGTTTTATCATCCTGATTTGCAATATGGATTAGCAAAACGCGACATTCACCTGCGGCACTGTCTGTCACAGGTGCTCCACATTCGGTCTCTGCAAATTGGTAAACGTGTTTAGTTGTGTTTAGTAAGTTCGAGCACGCTGCCCTTTACGATAAGCGCCGGCTCCAGAACGACCTCTTCGGCACGCCTACCGCCCCTACCGGCAAGACGCTTGGACATGCAGCCAAAAGCATGCTCCGCGAGGACACCAGGATCCTGCTCAATGGCGGTCAGCGCCGGCTCAAAGAGAACGTCGGCCGCCGAGTTGTCATAGCTCACCACCGAGATATCGCCCGGGATGCTCTTCCCCATCTCGTGCAAGCGCTTGAGCAAACCGAGGGCAATGTTGTCCGAACTTGCGAACACGGCGGTGGCGTCGGTTGCGAGCACCGCCTCCGAAGCCTCGTATGCGCTCGGAATGTAGTACTCACTCTCAAACTCCAAACGTGCGTCGATAGGCAGGCCAACCTCGCGCAGCGCGCGCTCATAGCCGGCAAGTCGCTTACGCCCCGTATTGGAACGGCGCGCGTTAACCAAGCAAGCAATGCGACGATGGCCCCGCTCGACCAGATAGCGGGTGGCCATGTAGCCACCCATCTCGTGGTCGAACATCACCTTGTCGCACTCGAGCCCCTCAATGGCACGGTCGACCATCACGGCAGGGATAGGCAGATGGCTGACTTCTTCGCGCAGGGCGCGGTCGTCGGAGAACTCGTCGCCTACGACCAGGAAGACGCCATCAACGCCGCGCGTCACCAGCTGGCGCAGCAGCTCCAGATCGTCATCGGCGCTTCCGCCCGAGCTGGTAATGAAGAGCGCATAGCCGTCCTCGCGGCAGCGCTTTTCCAGGCTACCGGCGAGCGAGGCAAAAAAGCGGCTCTCGATGTTAGGGACGATAAGGCCCAGGGTGCGCGACTCGCGCATGACCAGGCTGCGCGCGATCTGGTTGGGAACATAGTGGTTGCGCGCCGCGACCTCTTTGATGAGCTTGCGGTTTTCTTCCGAGATGCGACAGGGCCGATTATTGAGCACAAGCGAGACCGACGAGGGGGAAAGCCCCACCTCCTGGGCGATCTGCTTGAGGGTGACTTTGTTGGCCATCTCGCTCCTTCCGGGTTTACGCGCAATCTCTTGAAAGTATAGCGACTACCCCTCTACCTCGGTGATAAACACTTTACCAATCCGGTAGACGGCTGTTTTATCGCCGCCAGCGCACCAAATCCGTCCGGGTGGGGTATATTGCAATCGATTGATGACAACGACCACCAAAAGGCGGATATTCGTATGCACGAGAACGACTTTTTTAACGAGGACCTGCTGTGCGCGCTTGCTGGCGTTGCCGGCGAGGACAACGTACTGATGAGCGAGCCCATGCGCGAGCACACTACGTTTAAGATCGGCGGCCCGGCCGACGTCTTTGTCACGCCCGATACCGAGCAGGGCCTCGTCGCCACGCTCGATACCTGCTATCGCTGCGATCTGCCCCTCACCATCGTGGGCAACGGCTCCGACCTGCTCGTCGGCGACAAGGGCATCCGCGGCGTCGTCGTGGCGCTGGGCGAGGGACTCTCCGACATTACGGTCGACGGCACGCACGTCACGGCGGCAGCCGGCGCCTTGCTTTCCGATGTCTCCGCTGCGGCAGCCGAGGCCTGTCTCACCGGCATGGAGCCTATCTCGGGCATCCCCGGTTCGGTCGGCGGCGCCTGCTACATGAACGCCGGTGCCTACGGTGCCTGCATGGCCGATGTGCTGGAGTCCGTGCGCGTCTACAAACCCGCTCGCCGGCTCGACGACGGCACCCGCGGCAGCGGCAATATCATCGAGTTCGATGTCGACGAGCTCAACCTGGGTTATCGAAAGAGCCGCATCGCCGATGACGGCTTTATCGTGCTTTCGGCCACCTTCAATCTCGCCCCGGGCAACGCCGCGATGATCAAGGCCGACATGGACGACTACCGCCAGCGCCGCGAGGACAAGCAGCCACTCGACATGCCGAGTGCCGGCTCCACCTTCAAGCGCCCCGAGGGCTACTTTGCCGGCAAGCTCATCATGGATGCCGGCCTGCGAGGACACGCCGTTGGCGGCGCGCAGGTGAGCGAGAAGCACTGCGGCTTCATCGTCAACGCCGACCACGCCACCGCCGCCGATGTCGACGAACTCATCCGCCACATCCAGGCAACCGTCAAAGACCAATTCAACGTAGACCTAGAACCCGAAGTCCACCGAGTCGGCGAATTTTTATAAAAAAGAAGGCCCCGAAAGGGGCCTTCGCCATATTTATTCAGATAACCCAGTCCGGTGCGTCGCGCCCCGAACCCGAGAGGGCCGCGTGCCCGCCCGCAATATATTTGATTGATCGCGAGTTCCGCACGCAAAGAAGGCCACTTAATGTGGCCTTCGTCTTGCGCAGGACTGCCCGAGCAGGCAATCAAATATATTGCGGGCGGGCACGCGGCCCAGTCGGCTTTACGACAGCGCAATACCGCCGAGCCAGCCCCAGCGCACGCCAGAGCCAGTGCCATAGAAGCTAATAAACGAATCAAGCGACTTAGACGTAATGGCACCCTCGTTGCTCATAACGATGCCGCCACCAACGTAAATACCCACATGACCGTAGATAAGGCCCGGAGCACCCGTGCCGCTATGCGATGAGTCGGCCACGATCATGCCCACCTGCAGCGCCGAGCGGTCGGAGCTATAGCACCATGCGTTAAACATATCGCACGCGTTACCGCCAAAGTAGCCAACGCCGGCGTTACGGAAGACATTGGTAACCCACGCCGCGCACCAGTTCTGGCCCGGCGAAGGCGTGGAGTAGCACGCGTTGACGACGGCCTGCTGCTTGCCCGAGCCGGCATTCTGCTGCGGAGTTCCCGGCGCATACGATCCACCACCCGAGCTCGAACCACCCGAGTAGGAATTGTTCTTGTTCGCGGCAGCCGCGGCAGCGGCAGCCTTCCTAGCGGCCTCCTCAGCCTGGGCGGCAGCGAGGATCTCGGAATCGCGCTGAGCCATGAGCTCCTTGACGTCGTCGGAAAGACCGTTCAGCACGGTCTGGACTTCTTGCTGCTTGGCCTGCATGTCCTGCATCTGGGCAGTCTGCTGGTCCTTGAGCTTCTCTAAGTCGGCCTTCTGCGACTCGAGCTCGGTCTTTTGCGCATCGAGCTCTTCCTGGATGGTCTGAATGTCCTCGATGGCGTCGCGGTCGCTCTTGTTGATCTTCTCAACGTAATGCGCGTTGGCGACGAGTTCCTCAAACGAGCCAGAGGCCAGCAGCAGCGACAGGATGTTCGTGCCGCCGGACTTGTAGCTGGCGGCCACGCGATCGGAAAGGTCGTTGCGCTTCTTCTTGAGCTCGGCCTTCTTTTCATCGATCTGGGCCTGCGTGTCGTCAATCTTGCCCTGGACATTCTCGATGTCGTTGAGGGTCTGGGCATTCTTGTTGGCCAGCGCCGCATACTCATTTGCGATGCTGTCGAGCTGGGCCTGAACCTCGTCGAGCTGGGCCTGGGCGGCATTCAGTTTATCGGTGGTTTCTTTGGAAGCCTCCGCCGCATGGGCGCGAGCGGGCAGGCCAAAAAGAACTGCCGCAGAAGCGGCGCCGAACAGGGCCTTGAGGGCAGTGCGGCGCGAGAGCTCCTGGGAAAGGATGGAATCGCTGTTTGGTGACATATGTACTCCGTTACATGCTTATTTATATGTCGCTCAACTCATACATATTAGCGTACATATGGCGCGTCCCAACGATTTCCACGAACGGCAGGAAACTGCAAGGTCGGCGGCTCGTAAGCAAATACCAAAGATCAGGTTATGCGTACGCAAGCTCTGTTATGAGTACGTTAACATAATCCTCTGCTTTTCCTACAGCGCACGATTTGGGCGTCCCCGCCTGCGCTATACTCCCCTCTAGAAGTGTTCCTGATTCGATAGGAGACTACATGTCCAAAGCACTCGACCCCAAAGACACCTGCGTCCTCGTTACCGGTGGCGCCGGCTTTATCGGCTCGCACACCGTCGTTCAGCTGCTCGAGGGTGGCTACCAGGTCGTCATCGTCGATGATCTCTCCAACTCCAGCGCCGTCGCCGTCGACCGCGTCAAGACCATCGTGGGCGACGAGGCCGCCAAGAACCTCACCTTCTACGAGGCCAACGTGCTCGACCGCGATGCGATGAACAAGATCTTCGATACCCATCAGATCGACCGCGTCATCCACTTTGCCGGCTTTAAGGCCGTCGGCGAGTCGGTGAGCAAGCCCGTCGAGTACTACCACAACAACATCGAGAACACCCTGGTGCTCATCGACGTCATGCGCAACCATGGCTGCAAGTCCATCATCTTCTCGAGCTCCTCGACCGTCTACGGCGACCCGGACAACCCGCCCGTCACCGAGGAGGATCCTAAGAAGCCCGCGACCAACCCCTATGGTTGGACCAAGTGGATGATCGAGCAGATCCTTATGGACGTCCACACCGCCGACCCCGAGTGGGACGTCGTGCTGCTCCGTTACTTCAACCCCATCGGCGCTCATCCGTCGGGCCTGATCGGCGAGGACCCCAAGGGCATCCCCAACAACCTGGTGCCCTATGTCGCCCAGGTCGCCGTGGGCAAGCTCGAGGCCGTTCAGGTCTTTGGCAACGACTACCCCACCCCCGACGGCACCGGCGTGCGTGACTACATCCACGTGTGCGATCTGGCCTCTGGTCACGTTGCCGCCCTTAACTGGATGAACGGCAAAACCGGCGTCGAGATCTTTAACCTGGGCACCGGCACCGGCACCTCGGTACTCGAGGTCGTCGCCGCCTTCTCCAAGGCTTGTGGCAAGGAGCTGCCCTATGTGATCCGCGAGCGCCGCGCCGGCGACATCGCTGCCAACTGGTGCGATGCCTCCAAGGCCGAGCGCATGATGGGCTGGAAGGCCCAGTACGACATCGCGGACATGTGCCGCGATAGCTGGAACTGGCAGAGCCACAACCCCAACGGCTTCGCCGACGCCGAGTAGCAAAAACCTACATACCGCTCTTGCCCCGATCTCACGTTGTGAGGTCGGGGCTTTTTTCATGGCATGTAACCATTCGCCGAAAATCGACCAACTTTTTTTTCTTGCCTGTACATGTTTAAACAACATGTTTTACAATAGGCGTATCGAATCAGAACATCGGAGGCGGACTGCGCACCCATCGGCAGGCCGACCCCACAACAAGAAGGTTGGTGAGCGCATTCATGGAGCGTGCAAGCGGCGTCCTCATGCCCGTCTCATCTCTGCCCGGACCATACGGAATCGGCGGCTTTGGCTGGAATGCCTACGACTTCGTCGATTTTCTCGCCTCGTGCAAACAACATTACTGGCAGATTCTGCCCCTTACGACGACCAGCTATGGCGATTCGCCCTATCAGTCGTTCTCGGCCCGCGCAGGAAACCCCAACTTTATCGACTTTGCCGAGTTTATCGAGGCAGGGTATCTGGAGCAGCGCGATATCGATGGCGTGTATCTGGGATCCGACCCCAGTAACGTCGACTACGGTGCTATCTTTGACGGCCGTCGTCAGATTCTCGACCGCGCCGCTGAGCGCTTTGCTGCCGACAAGCCGGCCGATTTCGATGACTTTATCCAGGCCAACGAGGACTGGCTCATCCCCTACTGTGAGTTCATGACCGTCAAAGAGGAGTGCGGTCTCAAGGCGTTTTGGGAGTGGCCCGCGGAGCTCCGCACCCGCGGCGAGGCTTCCGCCAAGGTCTGCGCCGACCATCCGGAGCGTATGCTCTACCACCAGATGACGCAGCACTTCTTCGATCGCCAATGGAGCCGCCTCAAGGCCTATGCCAACGAGCGCGACATTCTCATCATCGGCGACCTGCCCATCTATGTCTCGCGTGACTCCGTCGAGATGTGGGCGACGCCTGAGCTCTTTAAGATCGACGCTGCCGGCAATCCGGTGAGCGTCGCCGGCACGCCGCCCGACCAGTTCTCGGCCACCGGCCAGTACTGGGGCAACCCCATCTACGACTGGGACGCCATGGAGTCCGACGGCTTCTCCTGGTGGGAGGGCCGCATTCGCGCCGCCCTCGACATGTACGACGTCATCCGCCTGGATCACTTCCGCGGCTTCGAGGCCTATTGGGAGGTGCCGTTCTCCTCGCCCGATTCGTCCTACGGTTCGTGGACGCAGGGTCCCGGCCTCAAGTTCTTCAAGACGCTCGAGAAAAAACTCGACACGCTGCCCATCATCGCCGAGGACCTGGGCTTCCTCACCCCCGGCGTCATCGACATGCGCGACAACTCGGGCTTCCCCGGCATGAAGATCCTGCAGTTTGCCTTTGAGGGCACCAACTCGTACTACCTGCCGCATAACTACATCGCCAACACCGTCGCCTATGTGGGCACCCACGACAACGAGACGGCGCGCGGTTGGTTTGAGGGAACGGCCACCCCACGTCAGCGCGAGCAGGCAGCCCTGTACACCCATCAGCAGGCCGGCGAACCCATGGCAGATGCACTCAACCGCACCATCGCCGCCAGCGTGAGCGACACGTGCATCTACACCATGCAGGACCTGCTCAACTTGGGCAACGAGGCGCGCATCAACACCCCTGCCACGCTGGGCGGCAACTGGACCTGGCGCATGCTCGACGGCGCCATCACCCGCGAGCTCGAGCACAAACTCACCGACTGGACCGAGACCTACTTCCGCATCCCGTCGGAAGCCGAAATCGAGCTTCCTCAATAGGAGCTGCCGCGCCCAACCCCTCCCCACCGTGCGGACGCGAACGCTTTTCCCGCGCGAGGCCACCCCAATCCCCTCGCGCGGGCTTCTTATGAATTGCAGACATGAAACAACCCATCACAGGAGAAAACATGCCCCAAATTAACCTCATGGAGCTCGCCGAGCAGTCTTTTGGCACCTCGCTCGAGCAGCTCGACGACCGTCGCATTTACAAACTGCTGGTCAAACTCGTGCAGGAGCGCTCCGCCGCCCGCCCGCTCAACAACGGCAAGAAAAAGCTTTATTACATTTCCGCCGAATTTCTGATCGGCAAGCTGCTCATCAACAACATGATCGACCTCGGCATCTACGACGAGGTTAAGGACCAGCTCACCGCCGCAGGCCACGACCTCAACAAGATCGAGGAGTTCGAGGTCGAGCCGTCGCTCGGCAACGGCGGCCTGGGCCGCCTGGCCGCGTGCTTCCTGGATTCCATCGCCACGCTGGGCTTGACCGGCGATGGCGTGGGCCTCAACTATCACTACGGTCTGTTCCGTCAGCGCTTTGTCGACAACCAGCAGAAGGCCGTCCCCGACGAGTGGCTCGGTGAGCAGGACATCCTGGTCGACGATGACCGCTCCTACACCGTCGAGTTCGGCGATTTTGCCGTTACCTCCAAGCTCGTCAACATCGATGTGCCCGGTTACGGCCAGCCCAACAAGAACCGCCTGCGCCTGTTCGACCTGGCGAGCGTCGACGACGGCCTGGTCCCCGGCAGCTCCATCGACTTCGACAAGACCGAGATCGCCAAGAACCTCACCTTGTTCCTCTACCCCGACGATTCCGACGAGCAGGGCCGCCTACTTCGCATCTACCAGGAATACTTCATGGTAAGCAACGCCGCCCAGCTCCTGATCGACGAGGCCATCGAGCGCGGCAGCAACCTGCACGATCTGGCCGACTACGCCGTGGTCCAGATTAACGACACGCACCCCACCATGGTCATCCCCGAGCTCATTCGCTTGCTCACCACCGAGCATGGCATCGAGTTTGACGAGGCCGTGACCATCGTACGCTCCATGGTCGCCTACACTAACCACACGATTCTTGCCGAGGCGCTCGAGAAGTGGCCGCTCGCCAGCCTGCAGAAGGTCTCCCCTGCCATCGCCGACATTATCGTCAAGCTCGATGAGATCGCGAAGGCCGAGCACGATGACCCGCGCGTCGCCATCATCGACGAGCACGACACCGTCCACATGGCCCACATGGACATCCACTTTGGCTTCTCCATCAACGGCGTAGCCGCCCTCCACACCAAGATCCTGGAGGACACCGAGCTTCATCCGTTCTACGAGATCTATCCCAAGAAGTTCTCCAACAAGACCAACGGCATCACCTTCCGCCGCTGGATCCATGGGGCCAACCCCGCGCTCGCCAGCCTGCTCGACGATGTGATCGGCACCGACTGGCGCAGCACCGGCGATCTGAGCAAACTCGCCAAGTTCGCCGACGACAAGGACGTTCTTGAGCGCCTGGCCGCCACCAAGGTCGAGGCCAAGGCCATCATGCGCCAGTTCATGGCGCTCGAGCAGGGCGTGACCATTCCCTCCAACGCCATCATCGACGTCCAGGTCAAGCGCATCCACGAGTACAAGCGTCAGCAGATGCTCGCGCTCTACATCATCTGGAAGTACCTCGATATCAAGAACGGCAACAGACCTAAGCACCCCGTCACCATCATCTTTGGCGGCAAGGCGGCACCTGCCTACACTATCGCGCAGGACATCATCCATCTGATTCTGACGCTGTCGCAGTGGATTGCAAACGACCCCGACGTGGCTCCCTACCTGCAGGTTGTCATGATCGAGAACTACAACGTCACCGCCGCCGAGCGCGTGATCCCCGCCGCTGATATCTCCGAGCAGATCAGCCTGGCCTCCAAGGAGGCGAGCGGCACCTCCAACATGAAGTTCATGCTCAACGGCGCCCTAACCCTGTGCACGCTTGACGGCGCCAACGTGGAGATTGCCGAGCTCGTGGGCGACGAGAATATCTATACCTTTGGTGCCTCGTCCAAACAGGTCGAGCAGCTCTATGCCGACGGCACCTATGACGCCGGTGTGCTCTACCGCAAGCCCGGCATTAAACTGCTGGTGGACTTCATCACCAACCCGGCCTTTATGGCGACCGGCAACGCCGAGCGCCTGCAGCGCCTGCACGATGACATTAAGGGCAAGGACTGGTTTATGGCCCTGCTCGACATCGAGGAGTACATCCAGACCAAGGAGCGCGTGTTGGCCGACTACGAGGACCAGGACGCCTGGATGCGCAAGACGCTCATCAATATCGCCAACGCCGGCACCTTCTCGTCTGACCGCACGATCTCCCAGTACAACGACGAGATTTGGCACCTGAGCTAATTTCGCTTCCCTTACCCATCCTCTTGAGAAACGGAGTCGTGGCAACACGGCTCCGTTTTTTGTGCCCGCACGTTACCCTGCGACCCAACTCGGCCAAACAATCTCGATCTGTAACAACTACTCGGTAAAAACGGTCCCAGCTGTTACAGATTGAGACATACCGGCCCCTCCCCTTGGGTTTATCTCGATCTGTAACATCTAGCAGCTGAAATTCACCTTTGGTGTTACAGATTTAGATGAAATGGTTAGCTCAGCGGAACCGTCTCGATCTGTAACATCTAACGTCCGAAATCAGCCTCACCCGTTACAGATCGAGACAAACGACCGGTCAGACAGCCCCAACACAAAGAAAGGCTCCCCTCTCGCCCAGTGGACGGGAGGGGAGCCTTATATGTGACCGCGGCAAAAGGATGGCAATACCGCAGTCGCCCAAAGGGAGGGCCTGGATGCACCGGGCCTAGATAAGGTTCTTGCCAGAAACCTTATCGAAGAGGTGGGTCGCGTTCTTCTCGAACTTGAACCAGATGGTGTCGCCAGCCTTGAGCGCGCCCTTGGCCTCGAGGTCGACGACGGGGATAATCAGGACAAACTGGCCGTCGGGAGCGGTCACGTGGACATGCTCGGTCGAGCCCATGAGCTCGGTCACCTCGACGGTACCCTGGAGCGCGCCCTCCTCGCCCTTGTCGGCAAGCAGGATCTGCTCGGGACGCACGCCGGCCGTGATCTCCTTCACGTCGCCGCCGTCCCAGTTGAGGGCAAGCTGAACGCAAGTCTCGGGGGCGAGCGCCACGTTCATATCCTCGGTCTTGACGGTAAAGCCGTTGCCCGAGCGCACCAGCTGGGCATCGAAGAAGTTCATCTGCGGCACGCCGATGAAGCCGGCGACGAAGATGTTCGCGGGATGGTTGAAGACCTCCTGCGGCGTGGCGATCTGCTGGACAACGCCGTCCTTCATGACCACGATACGGTCACCGAGGGTCATAGCCTCGGTCTGGTCGTGAGTAACATAAATGAACGTGCCCTTGATCTCGTGGCGCAGCTTAATGAGCTCGGCACGCATCTGGTTACGAAGCTTGGCGTCCAGGTTGGACAGCGGCTCGTCCATCAGGAAGACCTTGGGGTCACGCACGATGGCGCGGCCGATAGCGACACGCTGGCGCTGGCCGCCGGAGAGCGCCTTGGGCTTACGGTCGAGGTACTCGGTAATGCCCAGAATCTCGGCAGCAGAGCGAACCTTGCGGTCGATCTCGTCCTTGGGAACCTTCTTGAGCTCGAGCGTAAATGCCATGTTCTCGTACACCGTCATATTGGGGTACAGAGCGTAGCTCTGGAACACCATGGCGATGTCGCGGTCCTTGGGCGCCACGTCGTTGACACGCTTGCCGTCGATGAGCACATCGCCCGAGGTAATGTCCTCCAGGCCGGCGACCATGCGCATCGTCGTGGACTTACCGCAGCCAGAGGGGCCAACGAGGACGACGAACTCCTGGTCGTGAACGGTGAGGTTGAAGTCCTCTACAGCGAGCACACCGTCCTCGGTAACCTTGAGGTTGTGCTTCTTCTCCTCGGTCTTCTTCTTTTTGCCAAAGAAGCCCTTCTTTTTTGACTCGTTGTTGGGATACACCTTCTGAACATGTTTGAGAACGATCTCGGCCATGTCTCTACCTTTCGATACGCGGCGCCGCGATGAGGGACGCCGCCAAAACTTGCAAAACAGTTACGGCATCAGCCCTTGACGGCACCTGCCACCACACCGTCGATGATGTACTTCTGGCAGAGGATGTACATGATGACGATGGGGATAACGACCATCATGATGCAGGCCATCATGGGGCCGAGCTCGACGTGGCCGTAGCCGCCGCGGAAGTACTGGATCAAGATAGGAATGGTCTTGTACTTGGTGGAGTCGAGCGTAAGGTAGGGCAGCAGATAGTCGTTCCAGACCCACATGGTCTCGAGGATGCCGACCGAAAGATAGGTGGGCTTCATGATGGGAAGGACGATCTTAAAGAACACCTGGACCGGGTTGCAGCCATCAATCATGGCCGCCTCCTCGATCTCGAGCGGGATGTTCTTTACAAAACCGGCGAACATAAAGACCGCCAGGCCCGCGCCAAAGCCGAGGTAGATAAAGCAGATGTTGAACGGCGTGTTGAAGCCGATGCGGTCCGCCAAATTGGACAGCGTGAACATGAGCATCTGGAACGGCACGACCATCGAGAACACGAACAGGTAATAGAAGAAGTTCGAGATCTTGTTGTTGACACGAACCACGTACCAAGCGCACATGGAGCAGCACACCAAGATCAGCACGACCGACGTGACCGTGATGATGAGCGAGTACATAAATGCCGAGGCAAAGCCCTGCTCGTTAAGGGCGTGCATGTAGTTTGCGAGGCCGTTGAACGTCTCGGGCGTGAGCAGATCGAATGCCGTGGTGGTGCTGATTGCGGTCGCTTTCTTAAAAGAATTAAGCGCAATCATGAACACGGGGTAGATCCACGC
This sequence comes from uncultured Collinsella sp., assembly GCA_900548565.1. Taxonomy (GTDB): domain Bacteria; phylum Actinomycetota; class Coriobacteriia; order Coriobacteriales; family Coriobacteriaceae; genus Collinsella. The sequence goes on along the minus strand of URKV01000003.1, from coordinate 14,244 downwards.
GAGCGACAGGATCGTAAAGAAAATCGAGAGCGCGCGGTTGATAACCTTATCGCGTTTCATTACTGCTGCACCTCCTTGGACCTCGTGGCCTTAAGCTGGATCATGGAGATGGCCACGACCAGGATGCAGAAGATAACCGCCTTGGCCTGACCAATGCCCTGCCATGCGATACCGGCACGCGAATAGAACGTGTTGTAGATGTTCAGGGCGAGCATCTCGGTGGAGTGCGCGGGGGCGCCGCCGGTAAGGGCGAGGTTCTGGTCGAACAGCTTAAAGCCGTTGGTGATGGACAGGAACAGGCAGATGGTGATGGTCGGCATCAGGTTAGGGATCTTAACCTTCCAAAACGTCTGCCATGCCGTAGCGCCGTCGACCTTGGCGGCCTCGATGTAGTCGGACGGAATGGACTGCAGACCAGCGATGTAGATGATCATCATGTAGCCGACCTGCTGCCACAGGGTCAGGATGATAAGGCCCCAGAAGCCAGCAGCAGAGTTAAGAGCGATGAGCTGGGCGCCCACGTTGGAGAGCAGGCAGTTGATCAGAATCTGCCAAATGTAGCCCAGCACGATGCCGCCGATCAGGTTAGGCATAAAGAAGATCGTACGGAAGATGTTGGTGCCTTTGAGCGCCTTGCGGGTGAGCGCCTGCGCAATGGCCAGGGCGATCACGTTGATGAGCACCGTCGACAGGAAGGCAAACGCCACGGTAAAGAAGAACGACGTGGAGAACTGCGGATCGGACAGCGCACGCACGTAGTTCTCGATACCGACAAAGTGCGCGTTACTAATGATAATAAACTGGCAGAACGAGAGATAGAAGCCCTGGATAAAAGGGATCACGAACCCGATCATAAACGCCAGGCACGTGGGCAGCATAAAGAGCGGCCACCAGCGCTTGAGTGCTTTGCCCATAAAAGGGTCCTTTCAATATGCAGGGGGCGGGCAAACCAACGTCTGCCCGCCCCCTGTCGCTAATCAGATAGCTTGGGCAGCAACTGCTTACTCGGAAGCGGCCTTCTCGGTCTTCCAGCCATCGACGAAGGCGTTCTTGACGCCGTCCCACTTGCTGTTATCGGCAGCGTAGGCAATCAGAGCCTGCTTGAGGTTCTTCTTCCACTCCTCGGAGGGAATGTAGACGAAGTCCCAAGCGACGGTCTTCTTGCCGTCCTTGGCCATGGCAACGGCCTGCTGCGAGAAGACGTTGGTGGTCTCCTTGGCGCTCTTGAACGGAGCGGTCAGACCCATCTTGTCGGCGATGATGCTGGTCGGGGTGTCAGCGGTGACGCACCAATACATGAAGTCCTCGGTGGCCTTCTGGGCATCCTCGGAAGCCTGGGAACTGACGCACCAGTAGTTCTCGCCGCCGGAGCACAGGCCCTGGTTCTCCTCGCCGTCAACACCGATGTAGATCGGCATCATGCCAATCTGATCGTCGGTCATGCCGGCCTTGACGAGGTCAGAGTAGGCCCAAGAGCCGTTCTGGTAGAAGACGGCCTTGCCGGTTGCGAACTCGTTGGTGGCGTCGTCGCCGGTCTTGGAAGCAAGCTGCGAAGGATCGCAGGTGGAGTCGGTGATGTACAGGTCGAAGATCTGCTTGTAGTTGTCGAGGAACTCACCCTTGATCTCGTCGTCCTCCTGGTTGTGCTCCTTCTCAAACTCGTAGTAGAGCGGCATGTTGGCAAGGTGGGTGGTGTAGCGCCAGCTGGAGGAGTCGTCCATGCCGGCGGAAGTGAAGGCACCCTCGACACCAAGCTCGTCCTTGCGGGCCTGGATGTCGTCGGCACAAGCCTTCAGCTTGTCGAAGGAGTTGATGTCCTCGGCCTTGTAGCCAGCCTTCTCGAGCAGCTGCTTGTTGTAGATGATGCCGAAGCTCTCCTGGACCCAGTCGATGCACACATCCTTGCCGTCGGACTGCAGAGCCAGGGAGTCGTCAATGAGCTCACCGCGGAGCTTGGTATCGGACAGGTCGGCGCAGTAATCCTTCCAGTTCTTAAGACCGGTGGGGCCGTTGACCTGGAACAGGGTCGGAGCGGAGCTCTTGGACATCTCGGACTTGAGCTTCTCCTCGTAGGTGTTGGAAGCGGCGGTCACGATCTTGACCTCGACGCCCTTCTCCTTCTTATAGGCCTTGGCGATCTCCTTCCACTCCTTGTCGACCTCGGGCTTGAATTGGAGGAAGTAGACCTCGGCAGCGTCACCAGAAGCAGAGGAGCCGGAGCCGGCAGAACCACCGCAACCCACGAGGCCCAGACCAAGAACTGCAGCCGCGGAACCAGCAAAGCCCAGGAACTGCCTTCTGCTCATTTCGTTCTTCATTACAATCCACCCTTTCACACCGTGGCGGCACCCTTTGCCGCCGCCTTCGGAGATTGGCTCGGGGACTTTGCCCCTTTTGCTGATTTGAACGATACGCTATTTGGCTAGTTGTTTGAACAAGTATTACTAGAGCGGTAGAAAAACTTCGGTGAACGGTAATTTCAACTTGATACTTGACAAGTTTTGTATAAACAATTATTTGTTATCTAATGCAGAGAAAACGCCCGGTCAAGCCGATGTACCGTCGGTTTGACCGGGCGTTTTCTCTTTGAGGCCATGAGTCTCGTCAGGCTGCGAGCTAGCCGGCTATCGCTTGGAATTGACGCGGTAATGGAAGATCTCGGGGTGTGTGCGAGTGTGCGTCACCTCAAACAAGATGCCATCCGAGGTGTACGACTGACTCTCCATGACGGCAACGCAGTTGTATTTGCCGAGGTCAAGATAGCTGCAGTCCTCATCGTTGGCGAGCTCGACACTCACCGTACGACGGCTCGCCATCACTTTGACACCGCGCTTGTGCTCCAGATAGCCGTAAATAGAATCTGCCGCGATCTCGGGAGTCAGGCCCTTGGCGATCGACGCCAAAAAATAGCCATGGTCCACTTGGCGCGCGTTGCCGTTGAGGCTTCGGACACGCACTACGCGAATCAACTCCTCGCCCACCTTAAAGCCCAGGTGACGAGAGAGTTGCTCGGTGCAAACCAGATGTTCGAAAGACTTAACGTCCGTCGATGCAACGGCATTGTTGCGCTTTGCAAACTCGCCAAACGACTCAACCTCTTCGAGTGCGCCCAACATGTCGGTTTCGCCCTTAAGCCAAATAACGCGCACGCCCTTGCCGTGTATGGGCTGCACAAACATCCCGTCGGCCAGCATGCTCAAAGCGCGGCGGACGGTATTGCGCGTGCAGCCAAATTCCGCGGTCAGCTCGGCTTCGGTTGGCAGCATCTCCTGAAACGCATAGGTCCCATTAATGATGCGCGAGCGTATTTCTCGGTAGATTCCTTCGTATATCGCTTTTGGCATTGTTTCACCTCTACATTATTCATTTCCGGCTAGGCACGATAGCATTTCTTAAAGTTGTTTAAACCGAATATCGGTAAAGCGACAGGATTTAACCGTTGACGGTTTCTGTCATGCCCAAATCGGTTTCGCTCAAAACTGCCGGTACGACAATCGTCTGGTCCTCTACAATGAATCCATTGTTTAAACGTTTCCCCACGCGCAACGCGCCTCGATATTCGGAAGGCAGAACATGCTGCAAAAAATCCAACGCTTTGGCGGGGCAATGTTCGCGCCCGCCATGCTGTTTTCTATATCAGGCCTCATGGTCGGCGTCTCCGCTCTCGCAACGACTGCGGACATCGTCGGCGATCTCGCCGTATACGGAACCCCTTGGTACGTTTTTTGGACCATCATCCAGCGCGGCTCGTGGACGGTCTTTAAACGCCTCCCGCTCCTTTTTGCCGTAGCGCTGCCCATCGGTCTTGCCCAAAAACAACCGGCTCGTTGCTGTCTCGAGGCTCTCGTCGCCTATTTTGCCTACTGCTTCTTTTTGAGCGAGATCATTAAGCTGAGCGGAGACAACCTTGGACTTGAGTACCCGTCATCTTTGACCTCCGCCAGCGGTATCACCGTCATCGACGGCATCAAGACGCTCGACACCGGCATTATCGGCCCGCTGGCGGTATCGGCAACCGTCGTTGCCATCCATGACCGCTTCTACGATGCCAAGGTTCCCGATTGGCTCGGCACCTTCTCGGGCTCCTCGCTGGTCTACCTCATCAGCTTTTTTGCCGTGTTTGCCCTTGCTGCTATCTCGGCCGCCATCGTGCCCTACGTATACGATGTAACCGATACGCTGCGTCACGCGCTTGCAGGCGTCGGTCCCTTTGGCGTGGGCATCTTTGTCTTTTTAGAACGAGCACTCGAGCCCTTTGGCCTGCACCACCTGCTCTACATGCCGATCTACTACGACAACCTGGTCATTAACGACGGCATCTACGCCACGTGGAGCAGTTTGCTCCCCATCCTCTCCCATAGCACGCGCCCCCTTAATGAGCTTGCGCCGTGGGCCGGTTTTACCGCCACCGGCTGGGTCAAGCTCTTTGGCCTTCCTGCCATCGCAGCTGCGTTCTACTCCACCGCAAAACCCGAGCGCCGCGCCGGCCTCAGGGTCATCCTTGTTCCCGCCATCATCGCCTCGGTGGTTTGCGGCGTTACCGAGCCACTCGAGTTTCTCTTTATGTTCACCCACCCCGGGCTCTTTTTGCTCTACGCCGTCTTATCGTCTTGCCTTGCCACAACCATGAATCTCTTTGGCATCGTCGGCATCTTCTCGGGCGGCCTGATGGAGATGGCAGCCTTCAACTTTATTCCGCTCATGCGCACGCATGCCGGTGCCTATCTTTTGGCGCTCGGTATCGGCCTTGCCTTTAGCCTCATCTTTTTTGTTAGTTTTCGAGCACTCATCTTGGTCTATGACCTTAAGACACCGGGCCGCGAGGATCATGTTGCCAATCGCGCGGCAATCGATTGTTTAACGGGAAGCGACTTTGCCAAAGAGCAATCCCCCAATGACGAGGTCGATAGTCGATCCGATCAAGATCACGTCCTCGCTGAGCGGGTAATTCAGCTTTTAGGTGGCGTTGGCAATATCGTGGGCGCAACCAACTGCGCCACGCGCCTGCGCGTCGAGGTCGCAGACCCTTCCATCGTTGCAGATAACGCGTCGTTTGTCGCGGTGGGCGCCAAGGGCCTCATCATTACGGGCAAGACCGCCCAGGTGGTCATCGGCATCTCCGTTCCCCGCGTTAAAGAGCATTTTGACCAGATCATGGGCCTCGAGCCGGAATTTGTGCCCACCACCTCGGCCTCCCCTGCCGCCAGCGCAGCCCATAAGCGCGGCGATATTTGCTTCTTCGATATCGACGGAACGCTCGCCTGGCAAGACCCCAGGCTCGCCCAAGACCTTCCCGAAGACGAGCGGGACCTCTCCCCCTATCCCAACGAGGCGGTTTCGCAGGCAATCCGCGAGTTTGTCGCCAACGGCAACATGGCCTTTATCTGCACGGGACGTACCCTCAGCTGCATCCACCCCAAACTTCTTGAGCTGCCTTGGACCGGCATCGTCTGTCTTGCGGGCGGTTACGCCGAGATCAACGGACACGCAATTCGCGATCTGTCGATGACGCCCAGCATGCTGCAGCATCTTGCCCCCTACCTTGAGCAATCGGGCGAGGTCATCCGCTTTGAGGGCCTCAACGGCGTCGTGCGCATGAGTGCCGATGCGCCCGATGCTCCCGGATACGCGCGCACCCTGGGCGACGCAGTCACGCAGCTGCAACATTACAGTGTCTACAAGATCTTGATGTCTACATCGCTCGCCAACCACATCGCTCAAGATAAGGCACTTGAGCCGCTGCTGTGCTTTAACGAGCTCGAACTCGAGGTAACCGAAATCTCGCCCCGCGAATGCACGAAGCGCGGGGGCATCCAGTCTGTACTCGACGCCCTCGACCCCCACCACGGAACCGTATACGGCATTGGCGACGCCAGCAATGACGTCTCGCTGATGAACGCCGTCGATGTCGGTATCGCCATGGGCAATGCGCCGGACTATCTCAAGGATAAGGCCGATTACGTGACCGACACCGTCGATCACGACGGTGTCGTTGCGGCGCTCGAGCATTTTAGGCTGATTTAGGCACACTCCATCAAACGCACGCCCGTTGTCCTAAATCGCCAAAACTGCCGCGCCAAACGCCCTGATGTGGCAATATGTTGTCTGCATATTGCATCAATGCAACCTCAGAAAGAATGCGAGAACCCGTGTCCAGTCCGTTTACCAGCTTTTTAGCCCAGCACTTTGACCAGATTAACGACTATCTGGCCACGTTCTTTGACGGACAGGCGACCTCTGCCGATATCGAGCGCTACCTGTATGCGCCGCTCTCGGCTTTTACGGCCAACGCCGGCAAGCGCCACCGCCCGCTTATCTGCATGCTCGCCGCAACCGCAGTGGGCGGTAGCTTTGAGAGCGCCCGCAGCGCCGCGGCAGCCATCGAGCATTTCCAGTCGGGCGCGCTGATCCACGACGACATCGCCGACAACGGACAGCTTCGTCGAGGCAAGCCCTGCATGCACCTTACCGAGGGCACGGGCCTTGCCATCAATTGTGGCGACCTGGCGCTCACCATGGTCACCAAGACGGTTCTCGACGACCCTACGCTGGAGTCCGACGTGAAGCTGCGCGTGCTCCACGAGCTTACCGAGATGATCGTCCGCACCATCGAGGGCCAAGCGCTCGACCTGGGTTGGGTCCGTGACGGGCGCTTTGATATCTCGGTTGATGACTACCTGGACATGGCGACGCACAAGACCGCGTTTTACAGCGGAGCCACGCCGCTTGCCACCGGAGCCATTATCGGCGGCGGCAGCGATGAGCAAATCGAAGCGCTGCGCGCCTTTGGCCTGCACACGGGCCTCGCCTTTCAGATTCAGGACGACCTGCTCAACCTTGTCGGCACTAAGGAAGCCGCCAACAAGGACTTCCGCACCGACATCACCGAGGGCAAGCGCACGCTTGTCGCCGTACACGCCCTCTCTGATGAGCGCCACCACGACGAGGTCGAGGCGATTCTTTCCTCAGGCACCGATGATCCCGCGCAGCTCGCACGCGCCGTGGAGATCTTCCAGGAGACCGGCTCCATCGATTACGCCCACACTTACGCGCTCGACCTGACCGCTAAGGCCAAAGCGGCCATCGAGAACGTTGAGCTTGATCCGCACGCACGCGAGCTGTTCCTCTCCATGGCAGATTTCTTTGTGGAGCGCCTTAACTAACGGGGGTTATAAAACCTGTCAGCAGCGTATTTAGGCACAACTTGCTACACTGTTGAGTGCATGTTTATGCATCCCTTTGCGTTGTCTATCCGACAGACGCTCAAATAGTACGAATGGTACGCCGAAAGGGGTTCGTTCATGGAACCTATTACAACGGGCATGCAAGGAGCAGCCGTCGAGGACGTGCAGTCTCGTCTCCTGCAGCTCGGCTACACGATTGATGCCGCCGAAGTCACCGACAAGTACTTTGGAGCCACCACTGAGCAGGCCGTCAGCACCTTCAGGCTCGACAGCGGCCTTGCTGCCGGTCATGCCGTCGATATCCCCTGTTGGAGCGCCCTTGTAGACGCTTCGTATAAGCTGGGCGACCGCACCCTCTATCTGCGCATGCCCAATTTCCATGGCGCCGATGTGCAGGCCCTGCAGCGCGCTCTCAACGTTTTGGGCTTTGCCTGTGGCGAAGACGACGGCTACTTTGGTCCGCATACCGAGGCCGCCCTGCAGCAGTTCCAGGAAAATGTCGGCCTGTTTGCCGACGGCATGGCCTTCCAGGACACCTACGCCTACATCAACCGCCTGCACCACGTGTGGGAGGGTAAACCTTCGGTGACCGAGGCCGAATCGCGCATCGGCTTTGCCCGCGCGGCCAACGTGCTCGAGCGTTTCCAGATTGCCGTTATTGGCGAGGACCCTATCGCGCGCAGCGTAGCATCGCGTATGTGGAACATCGCCACGGCGACGACCGACAACAGCGGTATGATGCTTTGCGACTCCGAGATCCCGACCGACGTTGACCTGGTGCTCGAGATCGCAAGCGACGAGCTGCCCGCCGACGCCGCTCCGCGCGCCACGATTGCCCTCGCCGAGTGCCACAACCTGGCCCAGCGCATCCGTACTGCCAATGTTGCCGCGCAGCAAAAGCCGGCACGCATCCGCATTGAGCTCACGGGCATGACGCGCTACAACGGCACCTTCACTGCTAGCGACGCCCAGACGCTCGCCGTACGTCTGCTCGATGGCGTTTGCGATGCCCTCGCAGATTAGGTAAACTAGACGAGTTGCTTTTGTGCAACACCCATACTGGGACGTAGTTCAACGGTAGAACTCCGGTTTTTGGTGCCGGCTGTTGGGGGTTCGAATCCCTCCGTCCCAGCCAAAGAAACCAGCCTCTCGAACGCATAGTCGGTCGGGAGGCTTTTCTTGTGGGCAAGCAGAGGGATTCGAACCCGCAAGGAATCTACCTATATAAGACAGACGCCCCAGGCCCATAACGACCAAGAGCGCCTTGCATCTAGAATTATCAGCCCTGTTCCGAAAAGCGAGCCGCATGCAACAACCAAGTAACCACAGGCCCCGGGAGAGCGGGGACACCGGCTTAGGTTTATCGCGAGTTCCGCACGAACAGGAGGCCACTTAATGTGGCCTCCGTCGTGAGCAGGACTGTAGAGCAGGAAACCTAAGCCGGTGTCCCCGCTCTCCCGGGGCCGGCGGAATCTAGTTGTTCAGCATGCGGTCGAAGCTTCCCGAGTCGCCATCCCGATAGTCGGCGGTCATCAGAATCTCCTGCGGAATTCGTCCGCCCTCACGCAGCACGTTGCGGAACTGCACGCGCGTAACCATGGGCAGATCCTTAATCGTCGCCGCCAGGTTCTGCGGCACGCCCTGGTTGGCAGCCGCGGGCTCGCACTCGCCGCCGGCCTTCACGCGACGCTTATGCTCGGCGAGCATGGCACGGTACATGCCGGCATGCAGGCGAATCTCAACCACATTGGCATTGCGAGCCTGCTCGACAATGCGCGCGCCCTCGCGATCGATATCGCCTACGTAGTAGACGTAGTTAAAGCGATAGCCAATCTCAGCCAGATAATCGTCCAGGGCATGCGAGACGCTCGCCTTGCATCCGCCGCCAAAAATCACGCCGCCCACCTTGATGCCAAAGAGCTTGGCGTGCTTGCGGCCACGCAGCAGCTTGACGATCTCGTCGTAGGTGTCCAGGTTCTCGACCATAATGAACGGCTTGTCGGCGCCCAGCGTAAAGAAGCCCGTAAAGTGCACGGGGCGATTGGGGGCGACCTTGATCGCCTGCATGCTGATGCCCTTTTCGGTCATACGCCTGATCAAGCGCTCACCGTGCTTGCCGTCAAAAGCCTTCTCGTCGTTAAAGATCTGGTAGGCACGCTGGCGGCGCGAGGCAACCGGCGTATCGGCACCTCGGTTCTGCTCGATCCAAGCCTGGATGATTGCGATTTCCTCGGCAATCTTGCGGTTGGACATCTCGTTGTGCTGAGTGCGCTGCGGAGCCTTTTTGCCGTCCTTGCCCTCGACCTTTACGATCTGTGTCTGCTGCTCCTTGATCTTAGAGAGCGCCGTGGGCGTAGGGACAACTTTGAGCAGCTGCCTGCCTAAAACGCGGGCAAGGGCAAACGCCGAGGCCTCACCGTGAACGGCCGACTTGGGCTGCTGGGCAGCAGTATCTGCTGCGGCAGACTCCGGCTTCTTCTGAGACTTGCGCTTAGAATCGCCTTGGGAATTGCGCTCGTGCTTCGGCATAGACGCCTGCTTCTGCGGACGAACGGACTTGCTCTCCTTCGCCGGCTGGCGCTTAGGCTGCCCCGAAGAAACCTCGGCCTTCGCATCCTCGTTCTGCGGCGTGGTCTTCTCGGTTGCAGTCTCGGCATGGGAGCTGCGGCCCCCACGATGGCGACGGCGGCGAGGCTTGCTCGACGCGCCCTGCTCCGTCCGCTCATCAGTAGGCTGCTGGCCCTTGGCCTCGGCATCAACCTCAAGCTGCGGCTCAACAGGCTTCTGCTCGCGAGCCGCCGGCTCAACGGCCTTCTCGTCCTTCTCGTCCTGAGTGGTCGAAGCCGGCTCGCTCTTCTCCTGACGCCTCACGGGATACGCGCGCCCCGCAAAACCACGTCCGGGACGACATGAACCCGGAGCCTTCTTGGCAGACTCCTCAACATCGTCTGCAACCTCAGAAGACTCTTCGACCTCACGCGCGGCATCCTGCTGTGCAGCCTTAAAGTGAGCGCCGCGACGGTGCTTGGGCTCTTGGGCCTCCACGGGCTTTTGCTCCTTCGTGGGCTTCTGCGACTCGGCGGCGGGCTCGGTCTCAACAGCCTCGGCATCCATCTCGCCCTTTCGAGCAACGGCGCGACGGAAGCGCTCCTGCTGGGCGCGGCGCTGTGCATCGCGCTTGCCGCCCCCGCCAAAACCGCCGCGTCCTGCCTTGGCCGTAAAGGCACGCACGACGTTCTCATCGAGCAACTCATCGGTATCGACATGCTCACGCGGAGCAGTTTCTTCCACAGCAGGCACGTCAGCGGAATCCTCGACGACAAAATCTTCGACGGACTCGGCAGGCTGCTCCTGGACATCGCGGATCTCGGCATTGATGGTATAGAACGCCGGGCGCCCGTTAATGCCGCTACCCTCGATCTTGGTCACGATCTTTGCCGCGATAAGCTCATCGCGCATCGCCTTGGTGTCGCACTCCTTATCGACGGAGCGGAAAATCTGCGCCAGCGCACTCGACTTAATCTTGAGCGCCTTGCGGCAAAGCAGGTCGTAGGCAACCAGCTTGGCACGCTCAGCAGAAAGCGACGTCTGGCTGCTCAGGCGCTCAGCCAAAGCATCGACATTGTTTTGATTATCGGAATATACCGTCTTGGCCACGGGGCCCCTTTCATATGTACACATATACGTCTATATGGTACAACGCGCGCCCTTATCCACGCAAAACATCTGCGAGAACACTCGAGCGTCACCCGCTTTCGCATGAAAAAAAGACCGAGCCCGCGAAGTCGCGGACCCGATCTTTCCGAGTCATATGGATGGAACGGTTAGTCCATCAAGCTGACTAGGCCTTGGCGGCCTCGGCGTCAGCGGGAGCCTCGGCGGCAGCGGCGCGACCGTACTCGGCCTTGCCCATCTCGGACCACTCGGGCTCCTCATCAGGCATGGAGCCAGCCTCCTTGCCGAAGAACTCCTTGAGGCAGTTGACGGCGACGATGAGGCCCAGGACCATCAGCAGGACGGCAAAGACGAGCTGCAGGCCCTTGGTGGCGGCGACGGAGACGGCGGCCGTGGTGGCGGTAGCCGGGATGGTGCCGAAGAAGCCGTAGGCCTGGACAGCGGCCATGCAGCCCATGGCGCTCTGGACCAGCGAGGTGAAGGTGCAGCAGAGCAGGAAGGCGACGGGCACGTAGAGCATCCAACCCTTGCGGCCGGTGCACTTGCAGAACACGGCGAGGGTGATCATGGTCATGCCGCCGAGCAGCTGGTTGGAAGCACCAAAGAGCGGCCAGATGTTGGCATAGCCACCAAAAGCGAGAGCGAGACCGGGAAGCAGGGTAACGACCGTGGCGAACCAGGGGTTGCCGAGGACCTTCATGTAGCCGGCCTTGGACTCGATGGCCAGGGCATCGTTGGTCTGGGCAAAGAACTCGGAGAACGAAGTGCGGGCGATGCGGGCGACGGCGTCGAGCGAGGTCAGGGCCAGAGCGGAGACGTTCATGGTCATGAAGACGGTAGCGAGCGTGCCGTCAACACCGAAGGCCTGCATACCGCGGGAGATGCCAGCGGCGAAGATCTGGAACGGGGTGGAAGCGACACCGGCGTTGAGGGCGCCAGTACCGGCGGTGTTCATATCGGAGAACATGATGCCGGCGACGATGATGGCAAGGATGCCGACGAAGGACTCGACGATCATGGCGCCGTAACCGACCTTGACGGCGTCCTGCTCCTTCTCGACCTGCTTAGAAGAGGTGCCGGAAGAAACGAGGCTGTGGAAACCGGAGAGAGCACCGCAAGCGACGGAGACGAACAGGACCGGGAACATCATGCCGGAGGCAGTGGAGAAGCCGGTGAAGACCGGAGCGGTGATAGTGGCCTGACCGTTGACGCCCAGGACGACGATGCCAAGGACAGCGCAGACGATCATGACGATCATCATGATGGAAGTGAGGTAGTCACGCGGGGTCTTGAGCATCTGGATGGGCATAGCGCCAGCGAAGACCAGGTAGACCATGACGACGGCGAACCACTGGAACTTATCCAAGTAGACCGGGAACTGCATACCGACGGCGAACATGAGAACCATGAGGACCACGCCGGTGACGAACTCGGCAGCGCCGGTGAGGTTGAACTTCTTCTGGGCCCAACCAAAGGCGATAGCGACGAAGGTGAACAGGATGGAGATGGTACCAGCGCAGCCGGCGGCATAGGACTTGGTGAAGTCGATGGCACCGGTAGCAGCACCAGAAGCGTCAACGGCCGGGGTGAACATGAACGTCTTGCAGACCATGTCGGTGAAAGCGGCGATGACGATGATGCAGAACAGCCAGCAGAACAGCAGGAACAGGCGACGGCCGGTCTTGCCGATGTACTTCTCGATGAGCTGAGCGAGCGACTTGCCGTTGTTCTTCATCGAAGCGTACAGGGCACCAAAGTCGTGGACGGCACCAAAGAAGATGCCGCCGACGAGGACCCAGAGCACGACAGGCAGCCAGCCAAAGGCCATGGCGACGATCGTACCCGTGACAGGGCCAGCACCGCAGATCGAGCTGAACTGGTGCGAGAACGCGGTGAAGGCGGAGACGGGCGAGAAGCTCTTGCCGTCCTTCATGCGCTTGGCCGGCGTGAGGGCCTCTTTGTCAACGCCCCACTTGTTGGCCAGCCAGCGGCCATAGCCCAGATAGCCGCAGACGAGCACCGCCGCGGCCACAACCATGAGCAAAACTCCGTTCATTACATTTCCTCCTCTAAAAAGAACTTCCTAGACATAAAAAATGAGGGCCGTCGGTTGCGCTCGACGGCCCTCATCTTTAACAGCCGCCCGTTATCGTACGGGCTAGCTGTATGTGCTAACCCGCATCAGATAATTACTACGCTGATAATGTTTAGCTGATGCGTGAACATGTCTAAGAAATCCTCTTCAATCATGATGCGAACGATCCGTGCGTGTTCACATCCCCCAGTGGTTGAAAAGGAGTATGAAACTTTAGTTACCTAAAGTCAACGCAAATTTGTAATGAATTTTCAACTTTTTTTGATTTCTCGGTATAAAACGCCACTGACCTCGGACTTTACCCCACGACAGTTTTTGCATGAGAGATGCCCCTGAGAGCCGCGGGAGCCGGGCGGCGCATATGAACTTTCCTGCTCTACAGTCCTGCGCAAGACGGAAAGCACATTAAGTGCTTTCCTTTGCGTGCGGAACTCGCGATAAAGTTCATATGCGCCGCCCGGCTCCCGCGGCTCTCAGGGGCTCCCATCCCAAATGCGGAGCAAAGCTCCGCACACCAACTTTTTCTTTCAGCTAAAGAACGCCGAAAATTCGACGCTGGCTTGTTAACCTTGTTGGACGTTGTCGACGCCAAACCAGCTCAGAAGCTATATCGATACAGAAAGGTCCCCGGACGGAGGGGCCGGATATAAGGTTTATCGCGAGTTCCGCACGCAAAGAAGGCCACTTAATGTGGCCTTCGTCTTGCGCAGGACTGTAGAGCAGGAAACCTTATATCCGGCCCCTCCGTCCGGGGACCGCGCCGTATCAGCTACAGCGTCATGTTTGGATCGGCGTCGATGTCGAACGGCGAGATTTCACCTCGGTCGAATTTACGGCGGGCGACCTCCGCGATCATGGCTGCGTTATCGGTGCAGGCAGACAAGGGCGGCACCGTCACGCGGATCCCCTGACGACCGAGCTTCTTGATCATCATCTCGCGCAGATGCGGATTAGCCGAGACACCGCCGCCGATGCAATACTCCTTGCATCCGGTGGCATGCAGCGCGTTCTTGGCCTTCTTGCACTGCACGTCAAAGACAGCTGCCTCAAACGAAGCCGCCAGATCGGGCAGGTGAATCGTGCGCCTGGCCTTGGTCTCCTGCTCGATGTAGAGCGTCACGGCCGTTTTAAGACCCGAAAGCGAGAAACGATAGTCTCCTCTGCTGTTAAGCGCACGGGGGAAATCGATCGCCTTGGGGTTGCCCGTCTCGGCCAGCTTGGAAATGATGGGGCCACCGGGATAGCCCCTGTCTCTTATACACATCTCCGAGCCCACGAGACTCCTGAGCA
>URKV01000002.1 GCA_900548565.1 uncultured Collinsella sp. | reverse complement strand
GCGTAAGATCGTCGGCAGCGTCAGATGTGTATAAGAGACAGTATGAGTTCCGCGCCAACCTGCGTGAGGGCAAGCTCGAGTTTACGGCGGCCCCCCAGTATCCGTGGTTCCAGGTCAACAACATGGGCCTCGAGCGTCCGTTGTTCTTTAAGGGCGAGGGCACTCATCATGTGCGCCTGGTCGTTGACGACGATATCGCGACCATCTTTGTCGATGATGTTGCGCTTAACGCTCGATTCTGCAATAAGCAGGGCCAGGGTGTGGCGCTGACGGTCACCGACGGTACGCTTAAGTGCGCAAATGCAACGATCGCGTCTCTGTAATGGCATCAAAACGTCTTATGATTTCGTAAAGGAATGGAGAGGAACATGGACTACAAAGTAGTGTCTCAGCAAGTCGTCGATAACGTCGGCGGTCTGGAGAACATCGAGGGCGCCACGCATTGCGTTACGCGTCTGCGTCTGGTGCTCAAGGATACGAGCAAGTACAACAAGGCCGAGCTCGAGAACATCGATGGCGTCAAGGGCGTGCTGTACAACAGCGGCCAGCTCATGATCATCTTCGGTACCGGTACCGTCAACAAGGTTTACGATGAGTTTATGGCTCTGACGGGCGTTAAGGAGATCAGCGCTTCCGAGGTCAAGGGCGCCGAGGCGGACAAGAAGGGCAAGTTCTTCTCGGTCCTCAAGGTATTCTCGGACATCTTTATCCCCATCATTCCCGCTTTCGTCGGCGCTGCTATCATCATCGGCCTTAAGTCGCTGATTGTTGCCAACGGCCTCTTTGGCATGGAGGGCAGCCTCGCCGATCACAGCGAGTTCCTCAAGAACCTCGCAAGCTTCTTTGCCATTATTGCCACCACCTTTGACTACCTGCCTGTCCTGGTTATGTATAGCGCGGTCAAGCGTTTTGGCGGCAACCCGATCCTGGGTATCCTCGTCGGTATCGTCATGGTTCACCCGAGCCTTATGAACCGTAACGCGTTCGTTATGGATCCGTCGGGTGCTGAGTACTGGAACTTTGGTCCGCTCTCCATCCCCATGGTTGCTTTCCAGGGCGGCGTGTTCCCTGCAATCCTGACTGCCTGGTTTATGGCCAAGGTCGAGAAGATTGCCCAGAAGTACATCCCCGAGGTCGTCTCGTTTGTCTTTGTCCCGACCGTTACCCTGATTCTTGCTAACGTTGCCCTGTTCACCGTGTTCGGCCCGCTCGGCAACCTGATCGGCGACGTCCTCGCTGGCGTAATCGATGTCCTGTACAACAGGATGGGCGTCTTTGGCGCCTTTGTCTTCGCCGCGTTCCTGCAGCCGCTCGTCGTTACCGGTACGCATCAGTTCATCCAGGGTATTGAGGCCAACCTCGTTGCCACGACCGGCTTCAACTACATCCAGGCCATCTGGTCGGTTTCCATCATCGCCCAGGGCGGCGGCGCCATCGGCATGTATCTCATCCACAAGAAGCACTCCAAAGAGCGCAACATCTGCATGTCGTCCTTTATCCCGACGCTGGTCGGTATCTCCGAGCCCGCAATCTTTGCTGCAAACATGCGCTACTCGATCATCCCGTTCGTCTGCGCTTGCATCGGTGCAGGCTGCGGCGGTGCCTTCGTGAAGCTCTTTGAGGTGCGCGCTATCGGTCAGGGTCTGACCGGTGTGCTTGGCCTGCTCATCGTTACGCCCGAGACGCTCGTGTGGTATGTGGCCGGCAATCTCATCGCCTTTATCGTGCCGATCGTCTTGATCTTTGCCTACAACAAGGCAAAGGGCGTGCCGACCACCGATGAAGAGGGCGCTGGCGCTGGCTTCGACGTTAGCTTCTAGTTGAGCCGTTCAGCGTAATCTGAGGATAAGTCCATTTGAGGAAGGGCGTTCGACTCGTGTGAGTCGAGCGTCCTTCCCCATAGACGAGAAAGTCAACGGCGATGTTTAATCAAAAAAATAAGGTGACACGCGCGGACTATGAGCAGTGGCGTGCCGGACAGGATGAGACGGCGGCTCGCATCGCGTCCGACCCCGATAGGCTTTTGTTCCATGTGGAGCCTGAGCTTGGTTGGCTCAACGACCCCAATGGTTTGGTTCAGATTGGTGATACGTATCACATCTATCATCAATACGATCCGTTCGATGCTGCGCATGGCGGTCCAGTGCTTTGGAATCATCTGACAACAAAGGATTTTGTGACGTACGAGAATCGCGGCCCTGTGCTGTTCCCCGATTCCGATTTGGATTCGAGCGGAGCGTATTCTGGTTCTGCCTTTGTACACGACGGCAAGATTCACTACTTCTATACCGGCAACGTCAAGCATTTTGACCGCGATGATTACGACTACGTGTTGACGGGCCGTGAGCAAAACCAGATTCATATGGTTGCCGAGAACCCCGACGAATTGGGCGAGAAGCGCATAGCTGTTGGGCCGGTCGATTACCCCGACGATATCGGTACGCACGTGCGTGATCCCAAAATCCTTGAACACGATGGTATCTACTACATGGTTCTGGGCGCTCGTACGAAAGACGACCGCGGCTGCGTGCTTGTCTATACCTCGAGCGATCTAGAGGACTGGAGCTATGCGACGCGCATTGAGTTGGGCGAGAAGTTTGGCTTTATGTGGGAGTGCCCCGATCTGTTTGAGCTCGATGGTGAGCTTATTCTCGTTTGCTGTCCGCAGGGTGTGTCCGCCGATGGATGGCGTTACCGCAATCCGCACCAGTGCGTGTGGTTTCCCATCGAGGCCGATTGGGAGGCGCCGAGTTTTAAGATCGCCGGGCAGGGCATGCCCCCGATGGTCGATGCCGGCTTTGATTTCTACGCACCGCAGTCTTTTGAGGATGCTGCGGGTCGGCGTTTGATGATCGGGTGGTCGGGTTGCCCCGATGCGACGGCAAAAAGCCCGACGGTGGCACGCGGGTGGCAGTGCGCGTTGACGGTGCCGAGAGAACTGAGCATGCGCGATGGTAAGCTCTGTCAGCAGCCGGTGCACGAGATTGAGAGGATGCGCGGCGACTGCGTTTGCGCGACAGGCGGTGAAACCGTTGAGGAGCCGGGCCGCCTGTTTGATCTCGTGGTTTCCTGTGAGGGCGCCAAGATGGTTGAGCTCGAGATTCGCAAGGGTGTCTTTGTGCGCTATGCGGACGGGATGCTTACCCTCGACATGGGTGACGAAGGCTATGGGCGCGACCAGAGGTCGATTGAGCTCGGCGAGCTTCGCGACCTGCGCGTGCTTTCGGACACTACGATGGTCGAGATTTTTGCCAACGGCGGTGAGGCGGCACTTACGAGCCGTACCTATTCGTCGGCGGTTCCGGCGATGGCGCTGCACGCCGAGGGTGCGGCGTCGATGGATTTCTACCGCCTCGCTCATTAACCGTGCATGGAGCACGATTGGACTTGTTAGGCGGAATGTGTCGCAGTTGCCGCAGCGAACTACCGTTTATCGCGTATAGCGACCGTTTGCGGAATAAGTAACACTCCTTAATAAACCGTGTAGAATCTCAGATAAGCACGGAGTTTTCCAGGGAGACGCTGTCCTTTGTTGTGTGCAAGGGACGGCGTCTCTTTGGCGCTTGGACGCCGTTGTGCAACAGTGCGGCGGTGCGTGCCATGTATTGAAAAGCCAATGTCGAGATGGGTCGTGATATTAATGGGCAAGTACGTAATCGTGGTTGAGTCTGGTTCGGATGTGACGCCGGAGCTTTGCGAACGCTACGGTATCGTGCGCGTGCCTATGCATGTCACGATTGGTGACGAGACCGTCGAGGACGGCTCGATCGATCCGCTCGAGATTTATTCGCGCTGCAACGAGTTTGGTGTGATGCCCAAGACCAGTGGCTGTTCGCCAGCGGATTTTGCGCATGTGTACGACCGCATCCATGCCGAGCAACCCGACGCGACTATTTTGCATCTTGCATATTCCGAGGCCACGACCTGCTCGCATCAATCATCGAAGATCGCCGCCAAGGGTCGCGATTACGTCTACTCCATGGACACGCGCTTTGTCTCGGTAGGCCAGTCGCTCGTTGTCGTCGAGACCGCCAAGTATATTGAGGCTCATCCCGATGCCACCGTTGACGAAATTTTCGCCTTCACCAATTCGGTCATGGACCGCGTGCTGTTGGGCTTTGTCCCAACCGATCTCGCCTTCCTTAAGGCCGGCGGTCGTTTGTCCAACGTGGCATTCCTCGGTGCCCATCTGCTCAAGATTAAGCCCTGCATTGAGGTGACGGGCGGCAAGTTCGTGGCGACCAAGAAGTTCCGCGGTTCTATGCTCAAGTGCGCCCGCGCCTTTATTGATCACATGGTAGAGAAGGGCGAGATCGACTACTCGCATATTGGCCTGGCGTATTCGGTAGGCCTTTCCCAGGAGCTGCGCGATGACATGGAAGTCTATGCGCATGACCTGGGCTTTAAGGACGTTACCTGGACTCAGGTCGGCGGCGTCATCTCGAGCCACTGCGGCCCGACCGCCTTCGGTGCGGTGCTCACGCTTAAAGCGTAAAGGCCGCAGGCGAGCGTTCTTCAGCCTGACATCTCGACGTAGCCCCCAGCCATGGTGATGGGGGATAGATTAAAACGTGCCGTTCTAGTCCGAGACGTTTAAACGCAAACGCATGGGCTAGAATGACTCTGGCATTTTAATTGGTTGCATCCAAGGAGAGGCAAGGTAGCGCGAATGGCAGAAATGACGCTTGAGGGTGTGGACGCTCGTCCCGAGGACTCTGCGTTTGCCCTTGGCCGCGTGCATTCGATCGAGACGATGGGAACGGTCGACGGACCCGGCATCCGCTTTGTGGTGTTTGTTCAGGGCTGTCCCATGCGCTGCGCGTATTGCCACAATCCCGATACCTGGTCGGTCAACGGCGGCACCATGGTGACCGTCGAACACCTGATGGATGAGTTCCAGAGTAACCACGAGTTCTATCGCAGCGGTGGCATTACGGTGTCCGGCGGCGAGCCGCTCCTGCAGCCCGAGTTTTTGGCCGATCTGTTTCGTGCTATGCATAACAACCCCGATGGCCGTGTACATACCTGCCTAGATAGCTGTGGCTATGCATTTGACCCCAACCACCCCGAGAAGTTCGATGCCGTGCTCAACGAGACCGACATGGTACTGCTCGATATTAAGCATGCCGACCCGGTCGAGCATAAAAAGCTGACCGGTTGTGATCCCGCACGCATCCTGGCGTTTGGCGATGAGCTTGCACGTCGCAATATCAAGGTCGTTATCCGCCACGTGGTTGTGCCGGGCATTACCGACACGGCGGAGGAGTGCGAGAAGCTCGGTCGCCTCATCGCTCCATGGCACAACGTGGTGGGCCTGGAAATGCTGCCGTATCACACGATGGGTGTCGTCAAGTACGAGCAACTGGGCATTCCCTATAAGCTCGAGGGCGTGCCCCAGATGGATACCGCGCGCATGCCCGAGTTGCGCAATGCCGTTATGACCGGCATGAAAAAGCGCCGTGCGGAGCTCAAAAACGCAATCGGATAGCGTGCTATTTTTGCCCCTTTATGATACGCGAGCTGCACTGGCTTGGCGTGTTCGTTTGACGAGGTCAAACAAAATGCTGGTACCATACCGAGGTTGAGAATTTCGTATAGGTTTGGGGAATGGTATGGCTACCATCGCGATTATCGGTGCGCTCGAAAAAGAGATCATGCAGATTAAGGAAGAGCTGAGCGACGTTTGCGAGGCGCGGGAGGCGGGCTTGACCGTTGTGAGCGGTGAGCTCGACGGCCTGACAGTTGTCGCCACAACGGCGGGCATGGGCACGGTGAACGCCGCCGCTGCAACACAGCACCTCATTAGCAAGTATGCTCCGCAGGCTGTTGTGTTTTCGGGCATTGCGGGCGGTTTGAACCCCAAGCTCCATATCGACGACGTGGTCATCGGCAAACGCCTGCGCTATCTGGATACCGATACCGCGCTTATCGCCGAGTCCGCACCGGGGCTCGAGGAGTTTGGCTCGACGCCCGCGCTGGTTGATATCGCCGCCGACGTGCTTACTGAGCGTGGGTTTGTTGACGCTTCGACAGATGCAGTCGCTTCGAACGAGGGCACCAAGCAGTTCCTGGTCGGCACGATTGCCACGGGTAACCGCTTTGTGACGGGCGCCACCATGCGCAACGACGCTATCGAGGCGACGCATGCCGATTGTGTCGGCATGGAGGGCGCGGCAATTGCCCATGTCGCAACCAAAAATGGTGTCGATTGCCTGGTGTTGCGCGCTATCAGCGATAATTGTGACGAGGTGTACGATGCAATTTGCGAGCGAGAGTTCGATCTGTTCGAGTACGCGCGTGTCGCAAGTGACATTACGCTCGATATCGTCCGCCGCATTGCCGCTGCGCAATAGCGCGTCTATTTGTAAGAACCTACGACCAAGGAGTGTCCATGGCCGATTCCATTAACTACCAGCTTGCCAAGTTCGTCGCCAGCTATGGCAAGGTTTCGCAGATTCCCGAGTCCACCTGCCCCGAGGTGAGCTTTGTCGGCCGCTCCAACGTGGGCAAGTCGTCGATTATGAACAAGCTATTTGGCCGCAAGAACCTAGTCAAGGTTTCCAGTACGCCGGGCAAGACGAGCAACATCAACTTCTTTGAGGCCGATGACGTGCATTTCGTGGACCTGCCGGGTTACGGTTTCGCCCGTCGCTCCAAGGCCGAGCGCGACCGCTGGGCCGAGCTTATCGGCGACTTTTTCGACTCCGAGCGCAGCTTTAACTTGGTCGTATCACTGGTGGACATTCGTCACGACCCCAGCAAGCTCGACCACGACATGATCGACTACCTACAGGGCAACGAGTTCAACTTTATCGTTTGCCTCACCAAAGCCGACAAGCTCAGCCGCACCCAGCAGGCCCGCCAGGCAGCAGCCATCAAAAAGCAGCTCAACGTTCCGGCCGAGAACGTGATCATCACAAGCTCCCAGACCGGCACCGGCATCGATGAGCTTAAGCGCCGCATTGCCGAGGCCTGCCTTTAGTCAGGCCTCGGCCCCTCAAAAGCTCTCATCTATATCACCTCAGTGATAGTTATTGGTAAACTATCACTGAGGTGATATTTTTTGGAGGTCGATATGGAGCTTTGGCATGGGTCGGACGTTGTTGTCGATCATCCATCGTTGGATAAATGCAGACAATTCAATGACTATGGGCGCGGGTTTTATTGCACACCGCATGAGGAAATGGCAATGGAGTGGGCATGTCGGACCGAGTCTGATGGCATTGCCAATCGATATGAGCTTGATTTAGATGGCCTTGCGTTTTTGGATTTGGAATCAGGTGAGTTCTCGATTCTCAACTGGCTTGCAATTCTGGCGAATAACAGAGAGTTCAATGTTTCAACGCCAGTAGCACGCGAGGGGCTTCGTTATCTGCTGGATAACTGCCTGATTGATATTTCTCCCTATGACGTTATTCGAGGCTATCGTGCAGACGATTCCTATTTCTCGTTTGCAAGACAGTTTGTCAACGGCATGATCTCGCTCAGGCAATTGCAGCGCATTATGTTTTTGGGGGATTTGGGCATTCAATATGCGCTTATGAGTGAGCGTGCGTTCTCGGCGATTAAGTTCCGCGATTGGAAGCAGGCCTCGGGAGCTGAGTTTTATCCCAAACGATTTGAGCGAGAACAGAACGCTCGACGAAAGTACCTGGATACTGTAAACGGATTTGACTCTGATGGTGTCGACATTAGGGATTTGATGGCAGGGAGGGTTGATTTAAATGATCCAAGAGTTAACGGATCGTGGGCCGAGTAGGACATACCCCGTCTACTACCTCGAGGATGCAATGAACAACCTCGGCGACTGCTTTGACTATGCCGTTAACGATTATGGGGCAGAAGGATCGGAAGTTGCTGAACTCTTTTGCCTGAGCGGCGTAGCCCGCGAGTTCGAACGCGGCAACGCATGGGTAGTGTCGGGAAAATCGGGCGTTGAGCTGTTCGCGCTCATTGCCGAAAGGTCCGGCTATCAATCAAGGCCGATGCCAAATCGAACCTATCGATTCGAAAAGACACCGGAATATTGGACAGGCTGGATATTGGCATACCTTCAGTGGCGCCTAGGAGAGTCTTTCGAAGATTTGCTGCATGTCGTTCCATTCGATGTGTTGCGCGGGCTGTACTACCCCTGGCACGAAGCCTCGGAGGAACGCGTGGCTCGCCTCGTCTGCGATATGGCGAAAAAAGCGTCCAGGCAAACCAAACTTGCGTTAGCAAGAAAGAGGCTCAAGAAAACCCAACAAGATCTGGCATACGAATCGGATGTGTCACTCCGCTCAATCCAAATGTACGAGCAGCGCCAGAGAAACATCAATGAAGCTTCGGTAACAAGCGTAAGAGCCATAGCAAAAGCCCTCCACTGCAACATCGAAGACCTCCTAGAACCAGTCTTCGAATACAAAGAAACCAGCGCAGCGTAAACCAAGCGCACAGGCGAAGCCTGTCACTAGTAAGTGTCCCTACCTAGCAAGAGCCCCTACCAATAAAAAGCAACTATCAGCCCGGCGCTTTTACAGAGTGTAGGTCCCTGTAGCCGCCGCCAGCGAAGTGAACGTAGGGGAGGCCAGGGGCTTTGCCCCCAAATCTTTCCGCAGGACGGCAGGACCCCCGCCGCACGAAGTGCGCAGCGGGGGTCCTGCCATGTCCGAGGACGATTTGGGGGCAAAGCCCCTGGTCTCCCCGGCGAGTATACGGGACGGCGACTACAGGTATTCGATCTGGGCGCCTTCCGTGTCGCACGTCAGAATATGCGTATCACACTTAGGGAACTGCTCGCGCAGCTTGACCTGCAGGAACTTTGCCACGATGGTATCGTCGGTCACAGCCATAAGGGTCGAGCCCGAACCGCTGATCCAGATGGTCTTGGCACCGCCGTTAAGGCAGGTGTCGCGCACAGCGTTGTAGTCGGGAATCAGACGGCGACGATAGGGTTCCTGGATGCGGTCGTCATTGGCGGCGGCAATCAGGTCGAGGTCACCAGTCTCCAAGCCGCGCGTCATACCGGCGATGCGGCCCATTTGCCACACGGCGGTGGAGAGCGGAATCTCCTGCGGCACGACCTTGCGCGCCTCGCTCGTATGTACCTCGTAGGGCGGAATCACGGTAATAAAACGCAAGCGATCGCTCACCTCGTAGCGCAGGCACTGGGGGAGCGAATCAGTCGGCGTAAAGGAGCAAACGGCACCGCCCAGGATGGCAGGGGCGACGTTATCGGGATGGCCCTCGACCTCGGTGGCAATGCGGACGAGCTCGGCGCGGTCGACGGTGTGGCCCGTCAGCGCGGCGGCCGCCATGATGCCAGCGACGACGCAGGTGGAGCTGGAACCCAGGCCGCGGGCGACGGGCACGTCGGTCTGAATGTCGATGGCAACGGGAAAAGCCGGCTCGCCCCAGGCGGCCAGAGCATCGACAAAGCTCACATAGACCAGGTTATTCTCGTTTTGGAACTCCTCGGGGCAGCCCGTGATGGTGAGCTTGTCGGCGCGCTCGAAGGTGAAGTGCGAGTAGAGGCTGACGGCCATGCCGAGGGTGTCGTAGCCGATGCCTAGGTTGGCGCTGGTTGCTGGGACGGTGATTTTGATCATGTGGGTCCTCCTGGGCGGGTCTGGCCGTTTAGTTCGCTGCTCGGGCAGTCCTGGCTCGCTCGGAAAGCACATTAAGTGCTTTCCGGCTCGTGCGGAACTCGCGACGAACTAAACGGCCAGACCCGCTCGCATGCTCGTCATTATCCCGAAAGCTAAATAAAAAGAAGGTGCGCCGGCTTTCGCCGGCGCCTTATAGGGGGTTTTAGTTGGTAGTCATCTTTTTTGCTGCAGACTCGACGTAGTTGGCCATGTCGGCTACGTCGCAGACGTCTTCGAAGCGGACAGGCTTGGACTCAAGCTCGGCGAGTTGGACCGGGGCGACCGTGTTGGTGGCCTGCTCGAGTACACGCATAGCCTCAAAATCATCCTCGGGAACGTCGAGGCCCAGGGCGTCGCAGCAGGCGCGCGGGAACTTGTAGGGGCTTGCGGTCGAAAGCAGCACGCGGGCCTTGGTGCCCTCGGCGGGGGCGACCTTTTCAAAGACGTGATAGCCGCAAGCGGTGTGCGGGTCGATCACATAGCCGTTTGCATCCCAGCAGTTCTTGATGGCAGCGCGGACCTCGTCCTCGCTGGCCCAACCGCAGCCAAAGACGCTCTGAATCTTTGCCAGCAGGTCGGCGGGAACCTCGTAGCGACCCGTCTGGGCAAGCTGCTCCATAAGGCCGGCAACGAGCTCGCAGTCGCCATCGGACAGGAAGTACAGCATGCGCTCCAGGTTGGAGCTAATAAGGATGTCCATCGACGGCGAGATGGTCGTGAAGAACGGACGGTTGCGGTCGTAGACGCCGGTAGTCAGGAAGTCAGCGAGCACGTTGTTCTTGTCGCTCGCGACGATGAGCTTGGCGACGGGCAGACCCATGCGCTTGGCGTAGTAGCCGGCCAGAATATCGCCAAAGTTGCCGGTCGGCACGCAGAACTCCACGGCGTCGCCGGCCTCGATGGCGCCGGCGCGCAGCAGCTGCGCATAGGCGGCAAAGTAGTAGACGACCTGCGGCACCAGGCGGCCGACGTTGATGGAGTTGGCGCTCGAAAGCACCGTGCCGGCGGCCTCAAGACGCTCGGCCAGCTCCTTATCGGCAAAGATGCGCTTGACGGCACTCTGGGCGTCGTCGAAGTTGCCGCGGATGCCGCAGACGGCGACGTTACCGCCCTCCTGGGTGGACATCTGCAGGTTCTGGACGCGGCTGACCTTGCCCTCGGGATAAAAGACGGTGATGCCCGTGCCCGGAGCGTCGGCAAAACCGGCGAGCGCGGCCTTGCCCGTGTCGCCCGACGTGGCGGTGACGATCATGATGCGCTCGGCGCCGCCGTCCTTGGCGGAAGTGCGGGCCATCAGACGGGGGAGCATCTGCAGGGCGACATCCTTGAAGGCGCTTGTGGGGCCGCCAAAGAGCTCCATCACATAGGTCTGAGGGGCGTCAGCGCCCGGCGCTGCGTCGAGTTTGACGAGCGGCGTAACCTCTTCACTCGCGAACGTGCCGCGGTATGCCTCGTCGACACACGCCGAAATTTCTTCGGCCGTGTAATCATTCAGTAACATTCCCAACACATCTTGAGCGATTTCAAAGTACGATTTAGCTGCAAGCGAGCTGATATCGACCTGCTGGGTGCCGAGCTCGTCCGAGACAAACAAACCCCCGTCGGGAGCGATGCCGGTGCGGATTGCCACCTTACTTGAGCACGATAAAGTGCGTCCTCGTGTACTATGATAAGTTCCCATATAACACTGCTCCTCGGATGCCTTGGTCCCAATCGGTGAAACCATGGTATCAGAGCGCGCAAAATAGGTTCGCAGAGGCTTTTTAGAAAGGTAACCTCCAGCCCATGATTAAGATTGCCAAGTTTGGCGGCTCGTCGGTCGCCGACGCCGAACACTTCAAGAAGATCAAGGCCATCGTCGATGCCGATCCGGCTCGCCGTTTTGTGGTGGTTTCCGCCTGCGGTCGCCGTTTTAAGGGTGACACCAAGGTGACCGACCTGCTCTATCTGGTTAACGCGCACGTTAAGTACCACGTGTCGTGTGAGGAGCTGCTTGAGGACATTGGCCAGCGCTATTTTGATATCGCTGACGAGCTGGAGCTCACCTATCCCATCCGTGAGGAGTTCGCGGCCTTTGCCGAGCGCGCCCGCTCGGGCGGCTACTCCACCGAGGAGCTTGTGAGCCGTGGCGAGTACTTTACCGCTCGCCTGATGGCTGAGTACCTGGGCCTACCGTTCCTGGACGCCGCGACGGTTGTGGCGTTCCATCACGACGGTACGCTCAGCATGAACCGCACCTCCGAGCTGGTGCAAGAGTACGGTCAGCAGGGCGGCTTCGTTATGCCTGGCTTCTACGGCGCGACGCGTGAGGGCCAGATCAAGCTGCTCGACCGTGGTGGCGGCGATATCTCGGGTTCGATCTTGGCCAAGTGCCTTGGTGCCGACCTGTACGAGAACTGGACCGACGTTTCGGGCTTCTATTCTGCCGATCCTCGCATTGTGCCCGAGGCTCAGCCCATCGCCCGCGTTACCTACGAGGAGCTGCGAGAGCTTTCGTACATGGGTGCGAGCGTCCTGCACGAGGAGGCCGTGTTCCCCGTGCGCGAGGCTGGTATTCCGCTGGTCATCAAGAACACCAATGCGCCGCAGGACCCCGGCACTATCATTAGCGAGACGGCCGATGAGGGCGAGGCGGAGCCCATTATTACCGGCGTGACCGGCAAGCGCGGTTTTGTCGCCATCAACGTGGCCCGCGACCGCACCAAGCCCCGCGTCGGCTTTATGCGCCGTGCGCTTTCGGTCTTCGAGCGCTATGACGTTTCCGTCGAGCATATGCCCACCGGCGTCGACCGCTTTGGCGCCGTGGTGCAGGAGCAGGACGTGCACGACTCGCTGTACTCGCTCGTGGGCGACATTCAGCAGGAGGTCGAGCCGCTCGAGATCGAGGTCGTCGAGGGCCTGGCGCTTATCGCTACCGTCGGCCGCAACCTGCGTGGTCGTGCCGGCATCTCGGGCCACCTGTTTGGCATGCTTGGTCAAGCTGGCGTGAGCGTGCGCATGATTTCGCAGAGCTGCGACGAGATCAACATCATTATCGGCGTCGAGGAGAAGGACTTTGACCTGGCGATTCAGACCATCTACCGTGCCTTCTCCGACGAGAACGGCATCGTGAAGGTCTCCGACCTGGAGGCTCCCGCGCCGGTCGATCCCGCTCTGGCCGCGCTCAAAAAGTAGCGACTGCTCGGTAGATTTTTGGGTCATGTCTCAAAAAACTACGGCGGGGCGTTTCGTTTCGGTTTCGTTTCGACGGGGCGGGTTTCGTGCCCGCCCTGTTCTTGTATAAACTGGCAACAATAATCGGCCTGCTCGGCGTGCGGGCAAAAGCCACAACCTTTAAAGGGGGAAGCATGAAACAGTACACGGTTGCTATTTTGGGCGCGACGGGAGCCGTGGGCACCCAGATGCTCGAGTGCCTCAACGAGCAGGAGTTCCCGGTCGGCAAGCTCAAGCTGTTGGCAAGCGCACGCTCCGCGGGCAAGACCGTTGAGTTCTGCGGCGAGCAAATCGTGATCGAAGAGGCTTGCCCCGAGGCCTTTGAGGGCTGCGACATCGTGCTCGGCGCTGCCGGCGACGATATCGCTAAGGAGCTGCTGCCCGAGGCCGTCAAGCGCGGAGCCGTCGTGGTCGACAACAGCCACGCCTTCCGCATGGATCCCGAGGTGCCGCTGGTCGTGCCCGAGATCAATGCCGACGATATCAAATGGCATCACGGCCTTATCGCCAATCCCAACTGCGCGACCATCATCGGCCTGGTTCCCACGTGGCCGCTGCATCAGCTTGCCGGCGTGAAGCGTATGATCGTGTCCACGTATCAGGCAGCTTCGGGCGCTGGCGCGCCCGGTATGGCCGAGCTCGAGGCTCAGCTGGCCGCCCTGGGCCGTGGCGAGGAGATTCCCGAGCCGCGCGCATTTGCCGCCCAGCTGGCGAGCAACCTGATTCCGCAGATTGGCGGCGTCAAGGAGGAGGGCTTTACCTCCGAGGAGATGAAACTGCAGAACGAGGGCCGTAAGATCATGCATCTGCCCGAGCTGCGCGTGAACTGCACCTGCGTGCGCGTGCCTGTGCTGCGCTCGCACTCCGAGAGCATTACACTCGAGTTTGAGCGCGATATTACGGTTGACGAGGCCCGTGCTGCGCTGGCTGCCGCTCCCGGCGTCAAGCTGGTTGACGATATGGCTGCCGAGGATGCACACGACCGCTTCCCCATGCCGATGGACACGTCTGACCAGGACCTGATTTGGGTCGGTCGCGTGCGCCGCGACATCTCGAACCCCGAGGCTGCGCGTGGCATCACCTTCTGGTGCTGCGGCGACCAAATCCGTAAGGGCGCGGCAACCAACGCCGTCCAGATCGCTAAGCTGCTCTGCGAGTAGTGTGACCTGTCCGGCGGGGGCCGGGCTTAGTTTTCAGAACGTCCTCGACCATGTGTGGCGCCTTGTCCTGCTCCTTCGGAGCCGCGGACAAGGCGCCACACTGGTCTGCGGAGTGTTCTGAAAACTAAGCCCGGCCCCCGCCTGCGGTGACGCTGCTGCGAGCGGCCTGCGATGGGGCTGTTGTTGGTTGAGGCCGCTGGGCTGATGTGGGGGCGCGTGGCTGTTGCGAGCCCTGGTCCCGGCGGCGGCCTCGGCGCTTTGCGCCTGCCGCCTTTGGGAACTGTGGGGCGTGGCCGGCAGCTGCGGCGCTGCGCGCCTGCCGCCTTTGGGAACTGTGGGGTCGATTGGGGTTGTCTGCACAATTCGCGGTATTATGGTGCGGAGTTTTGAAAGGAGCCGCTGGTGGTCACGACGACGTTTGCTTCGCCTTTGGGCGAAATCTTGCTTGCCGCTGATGGCCGCGGTTTGACGGGGCTTTGGTTTGAGGGGCAGGAGCACTTTGGCTCCACGCTTCTCAAAGAAGATCCCGAACATGTTGAAGGCGCCGATGCGGTTTCTGGTACCGGTGGGATGTCTTCGGTGAGTCCGGCAAATGGCGCGGCTTCTTCGGTGCTTGAGCGTTCTTGGGCTTGGCTGAATGCTTATTTTGCGGGGCAGGAGCTTCGGTTTACGCCGCCGTTGCATATGATTGGCACGGCGTTTCAGCGTGAGGTTTGGTTTGAGCTGCTTTCTATCCCGCGTGGCGAGGTCGCTACGTATGGTGAGATCGCCCAGCGTGTTGCGGCTCGACATCGTGTACCGGGAAACGAAGCACCTGTTGTGTCTCCCCGTGCCGTGGGGGCCGCGGTCGCGCGGAATCCTATTTCGATCATTGT
Source organism: uncultured Collinsella sp. (assembly GCA_900548565.1). Taxonomy (GTDB): domain Bacteria; phylum Actinomycetota; class Coriobacteriia; order Coriobacteriales; family Coriobacteriaceae; genus Collinsella. The sequence goes on along the minus strand of URKV01000002.1, from coordinate 30,204 downwards.
GCCGTGCCATCGCGTGGTTGCCGCCGACGGCTCGCTTAACGGATATGCCGGCGGGCTTGACCGCAAGGAGTGGCTGCTTCGGCTTGAGGGCGCGTACGAGGAGTGACGCTCGAGTACTTTGCCTGTAGTAGCCGACTTCGACCAAAGCTCGCTCGAGTTCGCTTTGATCAGAGCACTTAAGACCCTTGTTTTCTGTCAATAGCGCTATCTGTTCGTTGATGGATATCCACGACTTCTGGTATTTCATTTAAGCCTCTTGATATAAAAAGAGCTGGAGTTGCGCATCGTTGAGAGGCTTTCCAGCTTTAGAGACATAAAATTATAAGATACGATGACCTGCGTCAAGGAAGCTGCCAGATGACCTTGGAGCGGCTGATTGCCTGGCCTAAAACCTGATGCGCGGGACGGCGCCCCACGCTATTCAGCGCGCTTGATAGGATGACGAACCACAGTCTTAAGTTTCTCCGGTGCACATTTGCGTGGATCGGAGAGATAGATTTCGTGATGTAAACGGGAGTCTGAGAAGTCGGGGACATAGCCCTGCTCGGTCATGTATTCATGCATAGCGTTTACAGTCGCCGGTTCGTTGTCGTAGGGCCCGGTGTGCATGCATTGAACGCAGAGACCCTCGTCAACTTTAAGCAGCTCAACGGCGGAAAAGTCCAGTTTCTTCTTGGTCGTGGCTTCCGCGACTGCCCAGTCAAAGTCATCTTGGGTGACGAAATCGGGCAGGCGGATGCACGAGATAAAGTTGAAATCGTCTTTGCGTACATAATCGATGTCGCCGCTCGGGGAGTCTTGCCACCAGAAACCCTCGAGCGGCGGTACCACAAAGTCGAAATAGCCCTCGATACTCCTTGAGCCTTTCTTTGACATCTTGACGGTATAGGCGATGCCGTAAAGCAGCGGCAGGGCGTTTTGATACTCGCCACCTTCGGTATTTGGGTCGCCCTTTCCGCGAACGGCAACGTAGCTCATAGGCGGGACAGTTACGATACTCGGCTTGCTTGCAGGTTTGTAGAGCTCCTTGCATTCCTTCTTAAAGTCGAACGCCATGTTGGCCGCCTTTCTGCGAATTGGCCTGCTTAAATAGTGGAATCATATCATAGAAACGAACAGCCGTTCGAATGATTTGGCTGACAGATAGAGATGCGTACGTTGTGTTTGGCGGTCGGCCTGACCCCGTCGATGATTTCTCTGCCTTCCCGGCGCCTCATCTATAGCTGCCGTTTCCCCATATAAAACCTGCCAAAATAAACCTGTCCCTTTTTGGCAGGCGGGAAATGGGTAATACTAAAGAGTTATCCGATCAGATGGGAACCGATCGATGGCTTATATCGAATTCAAAGACGTCATCAAGGCATACGGCGAGGGCGACGCCCGCATTCACGCACTCGACGGCGCGAGTTTTACGGTCGAGCGCGGCGAGCTCGCCATCATTTTGGGTGCTTCGGGTGCCGGCAAGACCACGGCGCTCAACATTCTGGGCGGCATGGATACGGCGACTTCCGGCACCGTGACGGTGGACGGGCGCGATGTGAGCTCCGCTAACGAGGCGCAGCTCGTGGAATACCGCCGCGCCGACGTTGGCTTTGTCTTCCAGTTCTACAATCTGGTCCCCAACCTGACGGCGCTCGAAAATGTTGAGCTTGCGGCGCAAATCTGCCCCGATTCGCTCGATGCCGAGCAAACGCTTCGTCAGGTTGGCCTGGGCGAGCGCCTGGGCAACTTTCCCGCGCAACTTTCGGGCGGCGAGCAGCAGCGCGTGTCCATCGCCCGCGCACTGGCAAAGAACCCCAAGCTGCTTCTGTGCGACGAGCCCACGGGCGCGCTCGACTATAAAACCGGTAAGCAGATCTTGCAGCTGCTGCAGGATACCTGCCGCAAGCAGGGCATTACGGTCATCATCATCACGCACAATTCCGCGCTCGCGCCCATGGCCGATCGCCTGATTCGCTTTAAGAGTGGTCGCGTGGAGAGCGAGACGGTCCAGCAAAATCCCGTGCCTATCGAGACGATCGAGTGGTAGCGCCCATGGACCAGGACCGCCAAAACAGCCTACGCCGCGACGCACAGAACACGGAGCGCGAGCAGGATTTTACGACCTACCGCACTGCCCAAAGCTCAAACGATATGGTGCCGACGGTTTTTCGCCGTGGCATCTACCGCACAATCCGAGGCAGTCTTAAGCGCTTCTTGTCAATCGTGGTCATCACCGCGCTTGGCGTGAGCGTGATGTGCGGCCTTAAGGCGGGTTGCGAGGACCTGTGCGATTCGGTTGACGCCTACTTCGACCAGCAAAATGTCTATGACATTAACGTGCAGTCGACCTATGGCCTGACTGACGATGATCTCGACGCCATACAAGAGGTCGATGGCGTCGAAACGGCCGAGGGCATCTACACCGAGACCGCCTACACCGCCGTGGGTACAACGCGTGAGCGCGTGGTCGTGCAGAGTCTCTCCAAGGAGAACATCGATCAGCCGGTGCTCGTGAACGGCGATTTGCCCGAGAGCGCTGATGAAGTCGCGGTGACTTCGAAGTTCCTGAAGGCATCGGGCAAGAAAATCGGCGATACGGTGAGTTTTGCCGCCAATGACGCGAGCTCGTCCAATCAAAGCGCCAAGGACCAGTTTGCCGCGGGCGATTACACCATTACGGCCGAGGTCCTCGATCCCACCGACGTGAGCTCCGACTCGACAGTCAACGCCTTTCGCGCTGCTTCGGCGGCGGACTATAAGTTCTATGTGAGCGAGGACGCCGCGACATCTTCTTCCTACTCCGCTGTCCACGTGATCGTCGAGGGGGCCAAGGATCTCAACTCCTATTCGGATGCCTACGCGGCAAAGATCAATGAGGTCAAGGGCAATATAGAGAAGATCCGCGAGGAGCGCGAGAAGGCGCGTGCTCAGGAGCTGACGGTCGACACGCCGACAAGCTTGGATGCGGCCGAGCGTCAGGCCGCCATGCTCTTTGGGATCGAGCAGGATAACATCAACCGCATGGCAGAGGGCAGCGAGGAGCGCGTGCAAGCGCAGGCCGACCTGGACCAGCGCCGTGCCGCTGCCGACCAACAGTTTGCCGACGCCCGCGCCGAGCTTTCCGACCTGGGCGAATGCACCTGGTACATCCAGGACCGCGGCAATATCGCAAGCTACTCGAGCGTGGAGAGCGATAGCTCGTCAATTGAGGCCATCGCCACGGTGTTCCCGTTCATCTTCTTTATCGTCGCCGTGCTTATCAGCCTCACCACCGCCACCCGCATGGTCGAGGAGGAGCGCACGCTTATTGGCCTGTACAAAGCACTCGGCTATTCGCGCGGACGCATCCTGTCCAAATACGTGGACTACTCGCTGTGGGCGTGCCTGATCGGCGGCGTGCTCGGTAACATCATCGGATTTGTGGGCCTGCCGCTGTTCCTGTTTACGGTGTTCGACGACATGTACTCGCTGCCCCAGATGCTACTTTCGTACGACATCGTGTCCTCGATCGTTTCGGTGGCGCTGTTTGCCGTGGGCGTGGTGGGCGCCACGATTATCGCCTGCCGCCACGAGATGGCCGAGACCCCGGCCTCGCTTATGCGTCCCAAGGCCCCGCGCGCTGGCTCGCGCATCTTGCTCGAGCGCATCGGCTTTATCTGGCGCCGCATGGGCTTTTTGAACAAGGTCGCTGCACGTAACCTATTCCGCTATAAAAAGCGCGCCTTTATGACCATCTTTGGCATCGCCGGCTGCACGGCGCTTGTGATTTGCGGCATGGGCATTCGTGATACGTCGGTCGCGCTTTCGCCCAAGCAGTACGGGCATATCACGCGCTATGACCTGCTGGCGGTTGCCAATCCCGACGATTTTTCACAGACGTGCGCGGCGCTCGACGAGCGAAGCGCAGCCAAGGATTCCGACGTGACCGTGTCTTCGACGCTGCCGATTATGACCGACAACGTCACCTTTACATTTGGCGGCAAGAGCGAGACCGTACAGCTGATCGTGGTGCCCGATGACCGCACGAACGACCTGGACGACTACGTGCGTCTCGAGGATGAGTCCAAAGAGCCGCTATCTTTGCGTGACGGAGATGTGTACCTGAGCAAGAGTTCACAGCTGGTGCTGGGGATTCAGCCGGGCGATACAGCACACGTCCAGGATTCGTCACTCAACGTAGCCAAGGTCAAAGTCAGCGACATTTCGCTCAACTATCTGGGCAACACGCTTTACATGACGCAGGGCACCTATGAGCGCGCGTTCGGTCGAAGCGTTCGCCTCAATGGCATCTTTGCGTTGCTTAAGGGTTTGTCGGCCGACCAGATTGCGTTTAGCAAGAAGCTTAAGAGTGACGGCTGGCTTTCGATTTCGAGCACGGCCGAGCATTGGGAGAACTTTGAGGCGAACTTCACTATTATCAATTCCGTCGTGGTGCTCGTGACCTTTATGGCGGCGTGCCTATCGTTTGTGGTGGTGTTTACGCTGTCTAATACGAATATTTCGGAGCGCGAACGCGAGCTGGCGACCATCAAGGTGCTTGGTTTCCGTCGCGGCGAGGTACACCACTACGTCAACAAGGAGACGTTGATTTTGACGGCGATTGGTGCCGCACTGGGCGTTCCACTGGGTGGTGCGTTGGCCGAGAGCTTTACGTACATCCTGCAGATGCCGTCGCTGTACTTTGACGTCGAAGTCGAGCCGCTGAGCTACGTGCTTGCCGTGGTGCTTTCCTTCGGCTTTACGATCATCGTCAACCTCGCCACCAACCGAACTCTCAATAAGATCGACATGGTCGGCGCCCTCAAGAGCGCCGAGTAACCTGCCAAAAAGGGACAGGTTTATTTTGGCAGGTTTTATCTGGGCAAACGCCGGACAACCATTAGGTGGCCCGGCGTTTGTTGCTTTGCTATGCTTTGCTATCTTCTGCTCGCAAGCGTTGATGAGAGGCTCTCTTTAGCCTTCGAGATTGGGCTTGAATGGGTCGTATGCCACAAAACGGGCCTATCTACTACGTTTAATTGGATACCCTCAACTATGCCGGGAGAACGAAAAATAAAACCGTAGGTAGAAGGCCTGTCGATTTTCGAAAAAGGCGGTCATGGTTGGCCCCATCGAGTTAAACGTAGTAAATGGCCCCTTTTCGTGGCGGACCATCAAACGAACGCCGACGCTTGTGCTGTAGCCGCTCCGATCATTCGTAAGTTGCGGTGGAATAGTTCCTAAACTCGACTACTCAAGGCTAAAACCGGAACTATATCACCGCAACTTAGGAGGGATGGGCGGCGGAGTACTAGTTGGGTGCTGCTGTCGGGCTGGGATGGTTTAGGCTCGCTTGCGATGCTTCCATTGTTTACGGCACCAACGCATGAGTGCTTTTACGACCGGGATGGTGATGAGGATTACCCAGGCGGGATGGGGCTGTTCCAGGCAGAGCCACATGTAGAGGAACCATGCCTCGGCACTGACTGAATAGACGACATCGATCAGCTTAGATAAGTGACGTTGGTCGATAAAGTCGCCAAGCGCGTAATAGACGGGAATCAAAAAGACGAGGAAGAGTCCCGTAGCCCATGTGCCGTAGGCAATGCCGAGCACCAGGTAGGCGAGGGCGACGAGCGCGGGAAAGGGGAATTTGTTCCATGCGCGTCCGAGCCCGGTGTGGAAATGCTTGCCATGATGGTCGAGCTTGTCGTGTGCTTCCTTCCAGCTGGAAAACGTCTCGCCGTCGATGGTGACGGTGCCGTCATCATTGGTATGCACGCTATGTCCATCGTCCTCAAGCGTATCGATATGCAATCCGCCCGGCCCCACATGGACCTCTTCACCCTTGCGCTCGTTGATCACATGGATGCCGCTCCAGCCAACATGGACTTCCTCGCCCTTATTGGGATCAATGACGTGGATACCGCGCGCGAGGGAAACATCGACAAGTGGCTTATCGCTGCGATCGGTGTTCTCGGCAGAATCCTCGGCCTCGCCAGCCACATCCGCCGTCTCGGTGCTGGCGCTACCGTCCTCCAGATCGTCGGCATTGTTGGCCGCCTCCCCATACAGTAGCTCATCCAGCGACACGCCATACAGCGCGGCGAGCGCAATAAGGTTATCGGTATCGGGCGAGGATTCGCTGCGCTCCCATTTACTGACAGCCTGACGACTCACACCCAGCTGAGCGGCAAGCGCCTCCTGAGAAAGTCCGGCAGCCTTGCGGCGATCAACGAGCCGCTGCGCCATCGCAAGATCCATGACAGTTCCTTTCATGTGGTGACCGTAATCGAATGAGCCGAGTATGCCGAGAACAACCGGTAGCGACCACCATTTCTAGTTAGAATCTGCCCCAACCCTACCGCAACTACCGGTAGCAACCCCTAACGACCAGCCATTTCAGGACAAATGTCAGTGCAAGTAGCAGCCAAGAGCCCCCACTCAGTAAGTTGCGGTGGAATAGTTCCTAGTTTCAGCCATTTGCGGGCTATGCAGGAACTATTTCACCGCAACTTAATTTCAGACCAGGCACCCGCAGCAAGAAGACGAATAACCTCGGCGAGTATGTAAACGCAGGGCCTTCCGACCCCGCCCGACGATTTCGATTGGCGACCTTTGACGGAGTCAAGGGAGGAGCCAAATCGAAATACGTCGGGCGGGGTCGGAGGGCCCGATGAGATAGATTTCGGCCGAGGCTATTCGTCGCCGAAGCTGATGCCCAACGCCTTGGCCTCGCGCACCAGATCGCTCTGGGGGTCGACATACTTGAGCTTGCCGGCGACCTCCTCGAGCGGCATGTGACACATCTTGCCGTCACGCAGGGCAACCATGTAGCCAAACTCGCCGCGCAGGCAGCCGAGCGCCGCCTCGACGCCGCACTGGGTCGCAAAGATGCGGTCCTGGGCATCGGGCTGACCGCCGCGCTGCGTGTGGCCGGGGATGGCGACGCGGGTCTCGCGACCGGTCTTGGTCTCAATCTCCTTGGCGATGTCGTAGACAATCGACGGACTCGTGCGCTCGGCAAGCTTTTTCTTGTACTCCTTCTTGGACAGCGCCGCGTCCTCCTTAGAGATGGCACCCTCGGCGACGGCCACGATGGTAAAACGGCTGCCGGTCTCCATGCGATGTTCGATGGTCTTGATGACGTTGTCCATGTCGTAGGGGATCTCGGGAATCAGGATGACGTCCGCGCCGCCCGCGACGCCGGCGTACAGCGGAATCCAGCCGACCTTGTGGCCCATGATCTCGATAACGAACACGCGGCCGTGACTCGAGGCAGTGGTGTGGATGTCGTCGATGCACTTGGTGGCGACGTCGATGGCGCTCGTAAAGCCAAACGTCAGCTCGGTGCCCCAGGTGTCGTTATCGATGGTCTTGGGCAGGGCGATAACGTTGAGGCCCTCTTCGCGCAGGCGGTTGGCGGTCTTGGTGGAGCCGTTACCGCCTAGCATAAACAGGCAGTCGAGCTGCAGCTTATGATAGGTGTGGACCATCGCCGGCACCTTCTCGACGCCATCGGCCTCGGGGGTATCCAGACGCTTGAACGGTGTGCGGCTCGTGCCCAGGATGGTGCCGCCGCGGGTGAGGATGCCGCTAAAATCGGCGGGCGTCATGACGCGGAACCTGCTGTAGATAAGGCCCTGGTAGCCGTCCTCAAAACCATAGATCTCGATAGGTTCTTCGCTATTGGTTATAAGCGTTTTGACGATGCCGCGCATGGTGGCGTTGAGCGCCTGGCAGTCGCCGCCACTAGTAAGAAGACCGATTCTAAGCATGGTGAATCCTTCCGGGCAAGTTATAACATGCGCATAAGTTTACCCCCGCACACTGTTGATACGGGGGTAAAACGTGTTAGCTCAAATGTATGGAAATGTAAGCAACGTCAGGCCAGCGTAAGGACGACGGTGCCAGCTCCTTACAGCGCGAAGGCATCGATGTCGCCCCAGTGGCGGCGCAGCGTGATGGCGGCAGCGGGCTCGGTGTTGTCAAAGACGACCGACCACTGCGTGTTGCTGGTGATGTCTTCCGGATTGGGCTCTTGCGCCGCAGCGCGTAGGGCCTTCCAAGCGACTGCCTCGTTCTGGGCACCGACATGGGCGTCAAGGACATCGGCGATTGCGACGGCGCGCTCTTTACCATGGCCCAGCTCGCCATTCTTTTGGTTGGGCAGCACTTCGTCGCCATAGCAGGCATAGAAGTTCGTAACCTGGCGTACAGGAGTCGCTTTGAAAGCGCGGTCCGGATCGTGCGGATCCCACTCTACTACGCGCGCGTCACCGGCGGCGTCGTTGATAAAGAAGTGGTAATCGCGTCCTGCCATAGCGTGCATGTCGTAGGCGGAAAGCAGGTCGACAGCTTCTTGCGTGGTGGCGGCGCGGTCGAGCACCAGACGGATGGCGAGCGAAGTGTTGATGACGGGCCGTTGCGTGTCCTGGTCACAGGGCTGGGAATCCAGGGTGAGTACGGCAATGGACACGCCGCATTCGTTAACACCGTCGAGCTGGCCAAACGGGCCCATGAGTGCGGCGGCCCGTCCGGCGACGGAGTCAAGCGGAGTGTTATCGCCCAGGTTGTTGAGGGCGGCAAACCCGATGGAGGCATAGCCGCCGCATGGGTGATTGCGCACCAGCAGCGCCGAGGTGTCGTCCTTAAAGTCGTAATTGCGACCGGTGCGCACGCGGCCTTCGGCATCTACAGCGACAAAAGCGCTGCAGGCAAACTGGGGCGCCTGGACATGTGCCGGCACACCGGGCAGCACCTGCGCCACCACGGCATCGATGTAGGCCTGGTCGTCGCGCACGCCAGCGGCGATGATGCGATCAAGATCGTAGTCGTAGGCGATGTCGATTGCGTACAGGTCATAGCCATCCGCGTAGCCGGTCAAGCGTTTGAGCGACGCGGCGGACTTGATTTGCTTGTGATAAACGATACCGGTGGCAGCGGCAAGGCCGACGGCGACTTCCGCGACACCGCAGGCGATGGCAATGCTACGTGGCTTCATGACGGCTCCTCTCGTCCTGTTAGCGTAATTGTCGCAAAAGGAGCGTGGGCATGATAGCTCAACTTGGCGAGCGGCGCGGGATTAAACACGGAATGAAGAGTGCAGCGCTGGCGCGACGGGGTATGCTGGAGGGGACCATCAACCCAGCGAAAGGGGAGAGCATGACGGATCAGGAAACGCCCGAGCGCGCGCACGTGACGGCCGACGATATCGAGGCCGCCAACGACCTTATCGACTTTATCGAGGCATGCCCAAGCATGTTCCATACGGCGGCGACCATTATGGCCGAACTCGATGAGGCGGGCTTTACCTACCTGCCCGAGAACGCGGCGTGGGACATCGAGCCGGGCGGGCGTTATTACACGCAGCGTAACACCTCGAGCGTTGTTGCCTTTAAGGTGGGCGAGGACCTGGCCGCGACGTGGGGCGAGGACGGCGTTGCCGGCGACTACCATTTTCAGCTCACGGCGTCGCACAGCGATTCGCCGACGTTTAAGGTCAAGGCTGTGCCCGAGCTCGATGGCGCGGGCGAGACGCTGCGCCTGAACACCGAGGCCTACGGCGGCATGATCGACTACACCTGGTTCGATCGCCCGCTGGCGCTCGCGGGCCGCGTGTTGGTACGCGAAGGCGACCGTATTGAGAGCCGTTTGCTCGCTACCGAGCGCGAAGTCGCCATCATTCCGAGCCTTGCCATCCACATGAACCGTGGCGTTAACGAGAGCTTTGCTCCCAACCGAGCCGTTGACCTGTGCCCGCTCATCAGCGCTGGTGACCTTAAGCAGGGCGACTTTGACGCCCTGATCGCCGACGAACTGGACGTTGAGCCCGAACAAATTTTGGGCCGCGATCTGTTCCTGGTCAATCGTCAGGATGCGCGCATTTGGGGCTGGGCCGATGAGTTTATCTCGACGCCCAAGCTCGACGACCTGGCCTGCGCCTATACCTCGCTGCAGGCATTTTTGGGTGCTGAGAACGCGCGCGATGTCTCGGTCTTTTGCTGCTTTGATAACGAGGAGGTTGGCTCCGAGACCAAGCAGGGCGCCATGTCGACGTTCTTGGCCGATGCGCTGCACCGCATTAACGGCTCGCTGGGCTTTGACGACGAGTCGTACCACCGCGCGCTTGCCGCCTCGATGCTCGTGAGCTGCGACAACGCACATGCCGTGCATCCCAACCATGCCGAGAAGTGCGATGCCCGCAACCAGGTGGTGCTTAACGGCGGCATCGTCGTCAAGGAAGCTGCTAACCAGCACTACTGCACCGATGCCTTTAGCCGCGCGGTGTTCCAGGCCATCTGCGATGACGCCGACGTGCCCACGCAGGCCTTCGCCAACAAGAGTGATATGGCGGGTGGCTCCACGCTCGGCAACCTGTCGAACATGCAGGCGAGCATGCATGCCGTGGACGTGGGCCTGCCGCAGCTGGCCATGCACTCAAGCTACGAGACCGGCGGCGTGCGCGACGTGATGTACGCCATCCGCGCCCTCACGGCCTTCTACGAGCGCGACCTAACCATCAACGGCGCCGAAAGTGTGGAACTCTAAAATCGACCAAGATGAGATGACAATTTTGGTAGGTTTTATCTGGGCAAATGCTTCAACGCCAACGCCAACGACAAGACGGAACTGCTAGGACTTCATAGGCAGAGCCTGCGCTAGTCAGATCCCGCAGGTCGAATAAAAGTCAGCGAGAGCCCGCCGTTTGAGCCAAGGTGCCGTGAAATGAAAAGGCGCTGACCTTCTGGTCGCGCCTTTAAAATTGAACGGCAGATTGGCCAAACGGCGGGCTCGCAGCGTCGGCTCATTACGCCGTTTGTAAAACGGCGTAATTCTTAATGTTCGATCCAGCAGCGCAGGGTCTCGCCAGCCTGCAGGTGACGCAGATTCTCTGCGGCAATGTCGACCACATTGTTGAGCGTGGCTGCCAGGTGGAACCAGCCGGAGACGTGCGGCGTGATGAGCATGTTGGGCGCATCCCACAGTGGGCTTGTCTCAGGCAACGGTTCGGGGTCGGTGACGTCGACCGCGGCGCCGGCGAGATGTCCCGACTCCAGGGCGGCAACCAAGTCGTCGGCGACCACAAGGTCGCCGCGACCGCCGTTGGCAAAGAACGCGCCCGGCTTCATCGCGGCGAAGAACTCGGCGTTCGCCAGACCGCGGGTCTCGGGTGTGCTCGGCATAAAGGATGCGACGACGTCTGCCTCGGCCAGGCGCTCAGACAGGGCGTCCATGCCGTCCATGTCCTCAAACACAATGGGATAGACGAGCGGGTGGCGCTTGATGCCGCGGACGTGCGCACCCATGTTGCGGCAGAGCGTGGCAAAGTGGCCGCCAATGTCGCCCGCGCCCAGCACCAGCACATTGGCGTTTTGGAGCGAGGTGACCGGCCCCAAATCCTCCCAGCGATGCTCGCGCTGCAGGTCCTGGTAGCCGGGCAGGCGCTTCATCATAGACAGCACCATGGCAAACATGTGCTCGCTCACGGCCTGGCCGTAGGCGCCCACCGAGCAAGACAGTTTGGCGTCGGCCGGCACGGTGCCGGCGGCCAAGTAATCGTCATAGCCCGCGGTCTGCAGTTGCAGCAGCTGGAGGTGCTCGCATGCCGTGAGCATGTCAGGGTCGATGTTGCCCAGGATCACGTCGGCATCGGCGACCTGCTCGCGCGTGGCGGCGTCGGAGCTCGTGTAGATAAAGTCCTCGCCCGGAGCGCTCGACTCAAGAATTGCGCGATGACGGTCGTTGACGGGCAACAAAACCAGGATGTTCACAAGCAGTCCTCTCCGCTCGACCTACCAAAAAGGGACAGGTTTATTTTGGCAGGTTTTATCAGGCAAAACGTTCAAATAAAACGCCGGGCTTCGCGATGGTTAACATATCCATCGCGAAGCCCGGCGCATCCACGGCTACCAGCTCAGCAGCTCGTAACCATCCTCGGTCACCACGAGCTGTACCTCGCACTGGGCCGAATCGCTGCCGTCCTTGGTGCGCACGCACCAACCGTCACCCTTGCTAATCTTGATGTCGGGCGCTCCGGCATTGACCATGGGCTCGATGGTAAAGACCATACCCGGGGCCATGATGGTGTCCACATCGGGTGCCTCGGTGGTAAAGCCCACAAACGGGTCCTCGTGGAACTCCTTGCCAATGCCGTGTCCGCCGTACTCGCGCACCACGCTAAAGCCGGCGTCCTCGACGGTCTTTTGCACGGCCTCGGCCATAACGGACAGCGGCAGCCATGGCTTGACGGCCGCCAGACCCGCCTCCACGCTGGCGCGGGTGACGTCGACCAGGCGTTGGCGCTCGGCCGAGACCTCGCCGATGCAGAACATGCGGCTCGAGTCGCTAAAGTAGCCGTCCAAGATCGTGGAGCAATCCACGTTGATGATGTCGCCTTCGTGCAGCACATCCGTATCGCAGGGGATACCGTGACAGACCACGTCGTTGATTGAGGTGCACACGCTCTTGGGATAGCCCTCGTAGTTGAGATCGGCCGGCGTGCCACCGTGCTCGACGGTGTAGTCGTAGATCATCTGGTCGATCTGGTTGGTGGTCATGCCTGCGGCGATATGCTCGCCTACGTAGTCGAGCACGCCCACGTTGATGGCAGCGGAGCGCTTGATGCCCTCGATGTCGGCGGGCGTCTTGTAGAGTGTGCGGGGCAGAACCTCCCAGCCCTCTTCCCACAAGCGCTCGAGGCGCTCATCAAAGGCGCTGTGGCATTTCTTGTATTTTTTGCCGCTGCCGCACCAGCAAGTGTCGTTGCGGCCAGGCACGGGTCCTTTGTCATACATGGCTAACTTCCTTTCATCCGCAGCTAGTATAGCCCACCCACGCGTCCATAAAAGTTGCGGTGATATAGTTCCGATCTAAGCGGTTTAACAGCATAAACAGGAACTATATCACCGCAACTGATGGAGCGGGGTGGCGGACACTGGCTGCTGCGTGGTTTTGCTAGTAGCTCACCTGGCAGGGGATGCCGAGGGCGCGCACGCGTGCAGCGATCGTGTCGAGCACCTCGGGTGCTGCCTTGGCAAGGCCGGCGACCGGTGTCTCGCGCGCCACCGTGTAGATGGTCGCCTCCTGCGGACGAATGCGCTCGAGTGCCGCGAGCCAGGGGACAACGTACTCCTCGCCGGTGTTGTCGATGAGCTTGCCCTGATACTCGCCGGTCAAAAAGATCGTTTGGATAATAACGTGACCGTCAAAGCTTGCGAACGTCTCAATCTGGTGCTCGACGTCGTAGGGGCCAACAGGCTGGTCGAGCAGCTGGATAAACGTCGGGTCGACGGTATCGAGCTTAAGAATGTTGTCGTCGACCATCATGAGCGCGTCGTGCACCTCGGGGCGGTCGGCGCGCGTGCCGTTGGAAAGCACGGCGATCTTGGAGTTTGGGGCAAGCTCGTCGCGCAGCGCGACGGCGCCGGCGATGGCCTGCGGAAACTCCGGTGCGGCGGTGGGCTCGCCGTTGCCTGCGAAGGTGATCACATCGGGGAGCTCGCCCTCGGCTGCCATCTCGCGCAGCTTTGCTTCGAGCGCGTCGAGTACCATGGCAGCTGTGTTGTACGGCTCATGACAGGGGCGCTCGGCGTTGAGGCCGTTTTCGCAGTAAATGCAGTCGAACGTGCAGATTTTGCCGCTGGCCGGCATCATGTTGACGCCGAGCGAGAGACCAAGGCGACGGCTGCGAACGGGCCCAAAGATGGGGCTGGCATTCAAAAACGTAGACATAGGCATATGCTCCTCAAGACAATTGTGCCTAAGCATAGCATCGGCTCCAGAGCAAGGTGCGGGCTCTCGCTTTACAAGTTTCGTTTTTTCACGTCGCTCATTATGCCGTGCCATGAAAAGCCTCGGGTCGAGTACAGTTAATCTGTTAACAAGGCGTAAGGCAATACGGGTCCATCCAACCGCACTGACGTGCAACTGGATGAGCATTGATGATGGGGGCACAACATGGATTTTACGGTCGAGAATGCGGGCACCACGATTGCCTGTCGCGAATATGCCGGCCCGGATGTGTCGCCTGATGCTCCTGCCTTGGTGTGCGTGCACGGCGCTTGTGTCGACGGTACATTTTTCGACGGCATCGCTTGTGAGCTCAGCCGTAACTACCGCGTAATTGCCTACGACCGCCGCGGCTGCGGTGGCAGCAGCGATGCGACAGACGGCAGCTATGATCTTGCCGCTCAGGCCGCCGACCTGCAAGCCGTGATCGAACACGTTGGCGCTCCGGCAAATGTGCTTGCGCATAGCGCCGGTACGTTGGTGGCGCTGGAGCTTCTTCGCACCGAACCCCATCTCGTCGCCCGTGCGATTCTGCATGAGCCGGCTGTGTCGGCCGAAGGCGTCGGTATGGGCGCAGCTCCGGTTTTGCTCGATATGATTGCGGCTGGAAAGGTTTCAAGGGCGCTCCGGCTTTTCTTGGGAGCTCTCGGCGACTTGGACCCCGAGGCTCCTGGGACGACCGAAGCGGAAGCCAAGCATGCCCTGCGCAATGGTCGTTGCTTTATGGCCAATGAATACGGAACAAATATGACATATGCTCCCGACTGGGAGCGCGCCCGCGAATCAAAGGCGGTGTCGGCTGTGTTTTTGGGCGAGCTTTCGGTTGGTACACCCCGCGAGGCTGGTACGCGAGCGGCTGCCGAATATCTCGATTGCCCCCTTGTGACGATCCCGGGCGCGCATAACGGTTTGCGCGATCGCCCCGTTACGGCGGCAAACGCCGTTCGCGATGTCTTGGAGCGTTAGAACGCTCGATGACCTGCGGGGAGGGGGACTGTTAGCGTTTCGTCATTGTTAACGAATGCGCCAATAACCACGCGCCCGCGGCTCCATTACCACCGTTTGCCAGGTCATAAAAATGTAACGATAATCGCGCGTTTGCCTTCAGCTGTTAGATGTTACCCTTGTACCAATTGATATGCACCGTTGCCGTGCGTAACGATAGAAAGGGCCCCATATGCTCAATAATCACGAGGTCAATCTAACCGACGAGGAGGCTGCCGCCGAGGTCGCCCGCGTCGCGAAGACCTACCCCGTGGTGCGTTTGCTGTCGGCCGATCAGATTAAGAGCGAGCCTAACTGCCTGCTTGCCGGCAATCGGTGCCCTTGTTTGCGTCAGTCGAGTCTTGAGGCCTTGGCAGATTCCGATGAGGTGTCGGAGCAACTGCTCAACGATGGTGTTGAGTACCGCGCCCGCCTACGCCCTCTAAAGGTCGAGGGTGAGCCTCGTGTCTTGCTGATGGTGCGCCCGATCGATGAGCAAGAGGCTGCAGAAGAGGACCTCGTCTACACCGACGTGCTGACGAGTGTGCGCAATCGCCGATATTACGAGGAAAAGCTCCGTAGCGCCCGCATGAATGCCGGCGTTGCGGTGATCGACCTTGATGATTTTAGGGTCTTCAACGATACGTGTGGCCGTCATGCCGGCGACCTTGCGCTCGGTGCTGTGGCGACAGCCATACGCAGCGGAATTCGTTCGACTGACGAGCTCGTACGCTATGGCTGCGACAAGTTTGTGGTCGTCATGCCCAATATTCCCTCCGATGACTTCACCCGTCGCCTGCACCAGGTGTCCGATGCCGTTCATGCCACGATTGTTCCGGGCCATGAGTACGTGAGCTTGACGGCATGTGTTGGTGGCGTTCGCATTCATGGCGAGACGGTCGATGAGGGCGTTGGCCGCGCTGTCCAGTTATTGAGCCGCGCTAAGGCAAAAGCCGGTACGGTCGTGACCGATGCCGATTCCATCGAAGCCTTCCAAAGCGAAAAGCCTTTGGTGCTTATTGTCGATGACTCCGAGATGAACCGAGCCATTCTCAACGAGATGCTCAAGGACGAGTATTGCATCCTCGAGGCCGACAACGGTCGTACGGCGCTCGACATGGTCGATCGCTATGGCGATGAGTTGTCGCTCGTGCTGCTGGACATTGTCATGCCGGGCGTGAGCGGCTTTGAGGTGCTGGCCGATCTGTCGCGCCGATCGGGTATCGACAATCTGCCTGTCATCATGATTTCGAGCGAAGATTCCGATGATATGGTTCTGCGCGCGTACGAGCTGGGCGCCTCGGACTATATCAACCGCCCGTTTGACTCCCGTGTCGTGCGCCGCCGTGTAAGCAACACCATCCGCCTATACGCCAAACAGCGCCGCCTGACGAACCTGCTGTCCCAGCAGTACAACGAGCGCGTCAAGAACAGTCGCATGCTCATCGACATCATGGCCGGCGTCATGGAGCTTCGCAACGGCGAGAGCGGCAGGCACGTTACGAACATCGAGAAGCTGACCGAGCTGCTGCTTGGCTGTCTGGTCCAGCGTAGCGGCACGATCTTCCTCGACAATGAGGAACGCTCCACGATCGCCCTGGCTTCGGCGCTGCACGATATCGGCAAGATGTCGATTGACGATGCGATTCTCAACAAACCCGGGCGCCTTACGCCCGAGGAGTTCGAGATTATGAAGACGCATACCACGATGGGCGCCGACATGTTGCTTGAGCTGGGCCGCCATCACGTCGGCAATGCGCTTATGGAATATGCGTACCAGATTGCGCGTTGGCATCACGAGCGCTGGGACGGCAAGGGTTATCCCGATGGCCTTAAGGGCGACGAGATTCCCATTGCCGCGCAGGTGGTCTCGGTGGCCGACGTGTATGATGCGCTGACGAGCGTGCGCGTGTACAAGGACGCTATCCCGCACAAGGAGGCGATCCAGATGATCCTGGACGGTAAGTGCGGCACCTTTAACCCGTTGCTGCTCGACTGTTTGCTCGAGGTGCAAGACCAAATTGCCGAGACGTTGGCACGCCCCGCCGATGTCGTCGCGTTTCCTACGATTTAGTTTGACCAAAGGAGTTTTAATCCATGATTTCCATGCGTGAGGCGTATGAGAAGATCGGCGCTAATTATGATGACGCGTGCGCTCGGCTGATGGGCGAGGAAATGCTTGCCCGCTTTGCCCTCAAGTTTTTGGATGACGAGAGCATGGACAAGCTGGAGGCCGCCATGGCGGCAGGAGACGCCGAGGAAGCGTTTATGGCAGCGCACACGCTCAAGGGCGTGAGCCAGAACCTGGGATTCGATAATCTGTACGAGCCGGCGGTCGTGGTAACCGAAGCGCTGCGCGGCGCCGATGCTGTTGACGGCGCTCGCGAGGGAATGCATGCGTTGCAGCAGCAATATGCGGCTACGATGTCGGCCCTGCGCGAGGCGGCCGAATAAGAGCTTGCGGGCCTTGATGACTATGAGAGTGGATAATCTCCCGTTTTAGGCCCGGTGGCGGCCTCAAAGTGGGAGATTATCCACTCTCGTTCGATATGTGTCCAAAAATCCACGCTCACCCCTCCAGGTTAGTAAATGGCCTATGCGCACTGGCGGGGCTTTCCGCATGCAATCAATATCGTTGTTCGATAAACTGTTCGAATAACGATAGAGTCGATGAGGGTGAGTGTATGTCTAACAGCGTTCAGCGTATGGCCAAAGCGGGCGAAAATATCAGGAAGCTTGGCTTTTGCATGGCAGCCGTTTTTGCAGGGATGCTCGTCGCTTTTGCCGCGTTGGTTGTTTACGTGATCTGGTATGCGGTTGCAAACGTTGCCTCTGTCGATTCTTTCGGCGTCGTGACGCTTCTCGATGGCGGGTGCATCGTTATCCCAAGCGGACTGTGCCTGGCACTCGTCGTGGGTATTTCGCTTGTCGTTCTGTGTGGGATCAGCCGTAACATCTCGCGAGGCGTCTCGCCCTTTACCAAGACGCATGTGCGGCTTATCCGTGTTCTTGCGCTTGCCTTTGCTGTTAACGCCGCGGTTTCGCTTATTGGTGCCTACGGATCGGTCAATCTTACCATTGGTGGGCTGGAGCTTTACGTCGTGCCTCATTCCTTCGTTATTGAGATTTGCCAAGGCGTTACCCTTGATGCGGGATCGCTTATCGGCGCGGTTGTCTGTCTGTTTATTTCGGTGATCTGGAGCTATGCCTCGCTGCTCCAGGAGCAGTCTGACGAGCTTGTGTAGGAGGAAACATGAGCTATCTCATCATCGAGCTTGAGACGCAACTACTTAAGACCGGAAAGACCAGCGCTGATCTGATTCGGGCTACGGGGCATACTCCGGCAAATATTTCAAAGCTAAGAAACGGAAAAATAAAAGCTATTCGCCTTAAGACGCTTCTCGAAATCTGTGATGAGCTTGATTGTCAACCGGGAGATATTATTCAGCGCGTGAGCGAGAAAGAGCTTGAGGAGCTTATTGTTGAGCGTGCAAAAAATGTCGTGAGGCAGATGCGAGATGGCGGAGGCATTGAGGCGTCGCTTCCGACATCAGTCTTCGCTGTCGATTTGAGTGACGAGTAGCTTAAGGCGAACAACTAAAACGAAATTTAAGCGTGAAAGGACCCGTGTCTAATACGGGTTCTTTCTTTTAGATTATCTTGACAAATTTGAGTTATCGAAAAACAATAACGACTATGGAAAACAATAAAGAAAAGAAGAAACGATATGAGCAGTTTTGCTATCAAACAGAACGGGAGGCCAATGAACGGATCAGCGATAAAGTTATCAAAGGTGTCAAAGCGCTACGGGAAACGGCGTGTGTTGCATGATGTTTCCTTCGAGGCGCATCAGTCTGAGCTCCTTGCCCTTGTTGGTGCAAACGGGGCGGGTAAAAGCACGCTTATTAAAATAGTGCTGGGCCTCTGCGAGCCATCGTCGGGGAGCGTGGAGCTCTTTGGAGGCAAATCAAAAAAAGAGCTTGGTCTGATGCGGACGCGTGTCGGCTATGTGCCAGATTCCAGCGGAACATACCAATCTCTCAACGCGGTTGAGAATCTTCAAATCCGATGTGCGGAATGGGGGCTTGATGAGAATCGTGAGATTCCTCGCGTTTTGAGCCTAGTCGGGCTGGACGTCGATGAAAAAAAGAGCGTAAGCAGTTTTTCTCTGGGAATGAAACGGCGGCTGGATATAGCTACGGCTTTGTTGGGTGACACTGACTTGCTAGTTTTCGATGAGCCAGCAAATGGATTGGACCCGCTGGGCATCGAGAATATATGGACTCTTATCGGCCGATTGAATCGAGAGCAGGGTAAGACCATGCTCGTCTCTAGTCATGATTTGGATGAGCTGGCATCGGTTGCAACAAGTTGCCTGTTTATTCATGACGGTAAACTGCTGAAAAAGGAATCGATGGATGTCATAAGGGACGAGGCGCCGTCCCTAAAAGAATATTACAGGCGCTTGATGAAGGCGGTCTCGCTATGAAGCTGGCGATTCATCCCATAAAGGCGGACATGATGCGTTTGCACAGGATGTTTCCGGCGAAGTTTGGTCTTGCGCTTATGCTGGCGTTCGGCCTTCTCTTCGGCATCTTTCTAAAAAACGGAACAACGTTGCTCGCCTTTGGCAATAGCGTTTTTGGGGAGGATATTGGCTTCTGCTGGAATGTAATCGATCCTTCTGCACCCGATGAGTCCCTTGTGCGTAGCGCCTTTGCCGGCACATCTCTGCTTGTGCCGCTCATCGTTTGCCTGGTAATTCTACAGGAGCGTGGCTATGAAGAGGGCTGCCGAATTTCTTTGGCAAGAGGTCTCAGCCGCTTTTATGGGGCTCTAGCCCATGCATTTTCGTCTGCTTTAATAATTGGCGCAGCATATAGTGCGCTTTGCCTTCTTCTTTTTGCAATAGCCATAATACGTGGAGGGCATAACTACTCGCACGACATGCTAACTGTATTTTTGCCCGCATTGATAGTCAACGCCGTATTGGTGATATCGGTTGCGTTGGAGACGACGACCATCTATCGGATTACAGGCAGCGCTGTATTGAGCGGGGCTGCGATAATTATTGGATTTGTCATGAGCTTGACGCTCTACGGAACTTACCTTCAGACGCCCATACCGTCCTTGCGATGGATCTTCTTTCTTCCGGGGCCGTACCTTGGAGTCGGATGTGCCCTTGGGTATAGCGATATGGGGCAGCTGACGCTTCTGGGGTATGGCGCGGCAGCCAGCTGTCTATCGGTATTGATTTACGCTCTCGTGAGCTTTCGTGCTGGGGGTGTGCTCAATGGCTCGCCAGACTAGAAGATTTCTTCATTCAGAATTGAGGCATGTGAGCAAATGGACGTACGCCTTAATCCTGGTAATTTATGCGTGCATGGTGGTATTGCAGCTTAATTCTTTCCCGATGTGGTTCTGTAGCCTCCGTGAGAACAGTTTCTTGGGCTTTTTCCCAGACCCGACACTTCGGCTATCGGCAGAGGATGTCCTTCTATTTGGTAATGCAGAGGTTTTTCGCGGTCTGCTTTTCAACGTAGCCCCGTTGGCTCATGCATTGTTCTTTCCGTTCATCGCGGCTTGCATTGTGCCGCGCTTTGTCAGTTCGGGCTTTATTGAGGAACCGTGGGGGTTGTCGGAGGCTCGGGGAGGGAAGCGTGTGTGCGCTATCGTTGCGCGAGTGGTGCTGTCTTCTTTTGCCCTTTTGGGCGCGTTTATCCTGTCGAGTGTCGTTTTGTACTGTCTTAACTGCGTAATCGTTTTGGATGCTCAGCAGTATTTCAACCTGCATGTATTTTGCTATCGACTTGTTCTTGCTGCCGCTGCCTGCCTTGCATACGTGGTTTCTTGCGTAATCGTTGTTTCCTATTTTGGGTCCGGCTTCGGTCCGATTGGCATGCTGCTGCTTGTCAACGTCGTAGCGATCTACATACAGCTCGGGGCCAATTCCATGCTTCCGCTACCGTCCTCGATGCTCATGTGGATTTGCGGCGTGACCCCGTTGGGGGATGGTCAATGCGTTTCGATTTTAATTGACTGCCTAATAAACGTAGCAAGCGTTTTTGCCATTTGCTTTACAGTCGACCGATTGCGGTCGAGATTTCTTTGATTGTTTGTGAGGGATAATCATACCGAGCATACCAAATACAGGGGGGGCGGGCACCGTGGCTGGTGTCCGCCCCCCCTGGTATGGAAGGTTTAAGCCTGTGTGATTCGCGAGCTAGCGAGCCTTCTTAACCTTGGCCGCTGCCTCGACAAACGACTTCCACAGGTTAAAGTCGGTCTCGAGCGTCTTCCACGTGTACTCAGGGTGCCATTGCACGCCTAGACAGAATGGCTGGCCTTCGACCTCGATGCACTCAGGAACGCCGTCGGTTGCCTTGGCGACCAAGCGCGTGCTTTTACCCAGACGCTCCACGCAGCAGTGGTGCGCGGAGTTGGTCTGGATCAGCCTGTGCCCGCCAACCGCGCGCTCCAGCAGCGAGCCCGGCACGACTTCGACGGGATGCACGGGGTCGTTGAGCACGTGGGTATGGCGCCACTGCGTGCGGCCCTCGCGAGCGCCCAGGCTCGGCACGTCCATGCACAGGGTGCCGCCGGTGGCGACGTTGAGCAGCTGCGTGCCGCGGCAGGTGGTAAAGAGCGGCTTTTTGGCGCGGAGCACCTCGCCGACCAGCTTAAACTCAAAGCTATCGCGGATCTCGCAGCAGAGGGTGGGGTCGTAGGGTCGATCATCGCCCCAACGTTTGGGATTGACATCGGGGCCGCCGGGAATGGCGATGCCGTCGGCGATATCGACGTAATGACGGATAACCTCAATATCTTCGGTAATGGACATCTGCAGCGGCAGGCCGCCGGCGGCAAGGATGGCATCGACAAAGACGCTCGCGATCTCCTCGTTGGGGGAGAGCGTCTCGCTCAAAAACGGCTTCGCCTCTTCCCAGCGCGGCGCCACCAGGATGAGCGGACGGTCGGCGGGGGCGACGTCGACATGCGGGGTGTAGGACGATGAAGTGCGAGTTCCGATCATAGGTGTAGCCTTCGAGTTTGGATGGTCAGGGCGAACGAAGATGGCAATTGGGTTAGTGGCCCTTGATGGAGTTGAGGAAGTCCTGGGCGCGCTTGGTCTGGGGGTGGTCGAAGAACTCGTCAGGCGTGCCGGTTTCCACGATCTGACCGTCGGCCATAAAGACGACGCGATCGGCCACGCGGCGGGCGAAGTTCATCTCGTGCGTAATGACGATCATCGTCATGCCCTGCTGGGCCAGACGGACCATGACCTCGAGCACCTCGTTGATCATCTCGGGGTCAAGGGCACTCGTGGGCTCGTCAAAGAGCATGGCCTTGGGTTGCATGGCAAGCGAGCGGGCGATGGCTACGCGCTGTTGCTGGCCGCCCGAGAGCTGTGCGGGCACCTTATCGGCCTGCTCGGCCACGCCCACGCGGCTCAGCAGGTCCATGGCACGCTCACGGGCCTCGTCCTTGGAGACACCCAGCACATCGACCGGCCCCAGCATGACGTTTTGCAGTACGGTCATATGTGCGAACAGGTTGAACTGCTGAAACACCATGCCCAGTTCGGCACGCATGCGGGCAAGATCCTTGCCTTCCTGTGGCAGGGGCTCGCCCTCGATGAGGATCTCGCCCGAGTCGATGGTTTCCAGGCGGTTGATGGTGCGGCACATGGTCGACTTGCCCGAGCCCGAGGGGCCGATCACAACGACGACCTCGCCGCGGTCGACCGAGAGATTGATGTCGTTGAGGACGTGCAGATCGCCATAGTGCTTATCGACGTGTCTGAGCTCGATCAGCGGCTGATTGCCGGTGGAAGAGGTGCTCTGTGCCATGGTGCTCGGCTCCTTATGACTCGAAATGGTAAAGCGTTAGCGGATGATGGTCGCGCCGGTCTTGTGCGAAACATAGACAGCGGCCTTGTTGATCGCGACGTTGATGAGGATGTAGATGACTGCGATCACCAGGTAGACCGACACGAGGGCGTCGTAGTTGGTAATGAGCACGCGGGCGTTTTGCATGAGGTCGGGGTAGCTCACTACATAGGCGACGGTGGTGTCTTTGACTACGACCACGAGCTGCGAAATCAACGACGGAATGATAAACCGAATAGCCTGCGGCAACACGATTTTAAAGGTGATTTTGGCCTTGGAGAGACCGAGCGCCTGGGCTGCCTCGACCTGACCGCGCGGCACGGCATTGACGCCGGCGCGGAAAATCTCGGCCAGCACGCCGGCCGCAGCGAGCGCGACAGGCAGCGTGAGCATCCAAAACGACGGCAGCGAGATCTTGTACTGGGGCCGCACCAAAAAGAAGAAGTAAATGAACAGCAGACTCGGCACGCCGCGGAAGAAATCGGTGAGCACGCGGCAGGCCAGCTGCAGCGGCTTAATGTCGCTGGTGCGGCCGAGCATAAGGGCTAAGCCCAGCACCAGCGCGATGGCGCCTGCGGTGAGCGCGACCTTTACCGTGCCCTCAAAGCCGGCAAGCAGGAACTTCCAGGTGGTGAGGTGCGTAAAGAAATACCAATAGTGGACCGAAAGCTGGCCGGTCACATAAAAGCGCTGCAGTACCAGGGCGACGAGCACGGCGACGGCGACGAGTGAGATGGCGGTGCCGATGCGAATCTTGGCGCGCATCTTGGGGCCGGGAGCCTCGTAGAGCGCATCGCGCATGGTAAGCGCGGAGGTGGAATGCTTGCTCATCGGAGGATTCTCACCTTCTTATCGATATAGTTGCCAATGTGGCTCACCACAAAGGCCGTGCCCAGGTAGCCGAGCGCCGAGATAAAGAACGCGGCGACGCCGCCGAGCGAGCGTGTGTTGATGTAGCTCACCACGCCGGTGAGCTCCTGCGGTTTAAGCGGCACCTGACTGCCGAGCGCGGTGGTGAGCATGACGGCGATAAAGAGGTTGGTCATGGGCAGCACGCTCGAACGCAGCGCCTGCGGAATCACGATCTTAGCGAGGATACGGCTGAAGCTCATGCCGAGCGAGCGGGCGGCTTCCACCTGGCCGACGCCGACGGTGTTGATGCCGCTCATAAAGTTCTCGGAACCAAAGGCCGAGCCCAAAAGGACCGTGGCGACGATAACGCAGGTGCGGTAGGGCAGAACGACCTTGAGCGGCGGCAGCGCGTAGACGACGATAATGAGCAGCGCGATGCCGGGGATGTTACGGAAGACCTGGACATACAGGTCGCCAAAGACGCGCAGTGGCTTGAGCGGCGACACGCGCATCACGGTGACGGCGACGGCCAGTACCATGGCGATGGCAAACGACTCAAGCGTCATGCCCCAGGTTGCTAGCAGCGCGTCGATATAGTTCTGGCCATAGAGCGACCAGAGCTCGGAGAGACTCATGCGGACCTCCCGCCGATAAGGAAAGGGGCTCCCGTGTGTACGGAAGCCCCGACAACTCAGTGAGGAAACAGTTTACCGCAATAAAGCGCACCATGCGTTTCCATATGGTTTCGTTGCGGTCGTTACCAGGCTCGCTGCCTAGGCGCCGATCTCGGGCAGCTCGGGAACATTGGTGTCGCCCGTACGGTCGCCGATGCAGATCTGCCACAGCTCGGTCCAGGTGCCATCGTCCTCGATCTTCTTAAGGAAGTCGTTGACAAAGGCGACGCCGTCGGAATCGAGCGGCAGGCCGATACCATAGGGCTCCTTGCTGCCGAAGGGCTTGCCGGCAATCTTGTACTTACCGGGCTCGCGGACCAGGGCGCTCTGCTGCATATTGTTATCGATGACGTAGGCGTCAACGCGACCCTGCTGGAGTGCCTGGCGGGCCTCCTCGTCGGTCTTGAACTCCTGCTGGCTGGCCTTGGGTGCGAGCTCCTCCAGGATGGCAGGGCCGTTGGAGCCGGACTGGACGGCGACGTTCTTGTCGGCCAGGTCGTCGACGCTCTTGATGTCGTCGTTATCGGCGAGCACCAGGATGGCCTGCTGGGTGTAGTAGTAGGGGCCGGCAAAGGAGACGAGCTTCTTGCGCTCGTCAGTGATGGTGTAGGTGGCAAAGACGGCGTCGACCTGGCCGTTCTGCAGGACGGACTCGCGCGTGTCCGAGGTCACCTGGGTGATCTCGACCTTGTTTTCGCCCAGAATGTAGTTGGACAGGAGCTGCGCGATGCCGGCATCGAAGCCGCGGGTCTGGCCGTCTTTCTCGTTGAGGAGGGAGAAGAGTGTGGAGGTCTGAACGCCACCGATCTTAAAGACGCCGGCGTCCTTGACGGCCGTCGCCCAGGTGCTGGCGGCGATGGCGCCGTCATCGGCCTTGGGGCCATTGTCGACGAGCTTGTCGAATGCCTTGGCGTCGAGCGTGGTGGAAGCCTCGGTATCATTGGAGCTCTTGGAGGAGCCGGCGGCGGAACCCTTGTCGGCCTCGGCGCTGGTGTCGGAGCAGCCGGCAAGACCAAGGCCGGCGACGGTTGCGAAGGTGGCGGCGACAAAGCCGCGGCGGTCGAGAACGACCTGCTGGGAGAGGTTCTTGCTCATGGTAGAACACCTTTCTCAATAAAATCCCTAGCGGTTGAGTAGAGTTATACCCTATCGCGCTCAAATGGGTCAACACGAAATAACTCAGAAACATACTTACCTTATGGGTTATTCTACCTGCCAAAAAGGGACAGGCACCTTTGTGGTGGTTCTGACCGATGCAGCGGCATGTCTCGCTGCTTTATCTCAATCTGTAACATCTGCAGCCGTTTTTGCCGAGTGACTGTTACAGATCGAGATTTTCTCTTCAGGGGGATTCGAATGTCTCAATCTGTAACATCTGGACGGTCAAAAGGTCCCTATCTGTTACAGATTGAGACAAAGGTCTGGGACTACGACGTCTTATCTCGATCTGTAACAGCTAGACGGGAATTCGGGCCCTAGGTGTTACAGATTGAGATAATCGCGCCGCGAAAACAAAAACCTCCGCAGGGGTGCTTCCCTAGCGGAGGTTTTTCTACTCGTTGAGCAGCCTTACGGCTTCGGCAGCCATGTTCTCGACCGTCATGCCGTTCTGGGCGAGCAGCTCGTTGGGGTCGTAGCGGTCGGGGAAGCCCTTGGCGATGCCGAAGGTGCGCGTACGTAACGGCGTGCATGCCAGATAGCACGCCACGCGCTCGCCCCAGCCGCCGTCCAAGATGCCGTCCTCGAGGGTGACGACAACGCGATGCTCGGCGGCAAGGCTGTCGAGGAACTCGTGGTCGAGCTCAGTTGCAAAGCGCGGGTTGACGAGCGTGGCCTCGATACCGTACTCGGCAGCCAGACGGTTTGCCACGCGCTCGCCCAGCTCAAAGAAATCGCCAAGCGCGAGCACGGCAACGTCGTGACCCTGGCGCACCACGTTGTAGCGAACGGCGCTGTAATCGGCGCCCTCGGCGGGTGCCAGATCGGGGCGGCTTGCCAGGCCGATGCCCGGTACGCGGATCGCCACGGGATGCTCGCGGTGGCCGAGCGACCAGCTCAGCATGGACAGGTATTCCTCCATGCAGACCGGTGCTAGGTAGCGCATGTTGGGAAGTCCGCCCAGCATGGAAATATCAAAGAACGAGAGATGCGTCTCGGACGTGGTGCCAAAGATCGACGCGCCAAACACCAGGATGGTTGCGGGGGCGTCGTTGAGGCACAGGTCGTGCCACAGTTCATCGTAGGCGCGCTGCAAAAACGTGCCGTACGCGCCAAAGACCGGCTTGGCGCCGGCGCTGGCGAGCGCGGTGGCAAAGGTGACGGCGTGCTCTTCGGCAATGCCCACGTCGACAAACTGCTTGTCTGCCGCGGCGCGAAGCTCGGGCGTAAAGCCCATGATATAGGGTGTGGCAGCCGTGATAGCGACAACCTGCGGGTCGTTCGCAATAGCGGCGTTGAGTGCCTCGCCCGTAATATCGGCATAGGTGCGCGGTGCGGGCTCGCTCGGGTGGCCCGGGCAAAGTTTGCGGCCGGTTGCCATATCGAAGGGCCCCACATGATGCCAGTGCTCGGGGTCGCTCTGGGCTGGCTCAAAGCCCTTGCCCTTGGCGGTCGAGACGTGCAGCACGATGGGGTGATCGATGTCGCGCAGCTCCTGCAGCGTATCGACCAGCGCTTGGACATCGTTGCCGGCGTCCAGATAGCGATAGTCGAGGCCCAGCGCGCGGAAAACGTTGTGCTCGGTAGCGCCATTGCTGGCGCGCAGCTCGGCCAAATTGCGATACAGGCCACCGTGGTTTTCGGCGATGGACTGGTCGTTATCGTTGACGATGATGATCAGGTTGCTGTCGAGCTCGGCGGCATTGTTAAAGCCCTCAAACGCCAGGCCGCCCGAAAGCG
Organism: uncultured Collinsella sp.; assembly: GCA_900548565.1. Lineage (GTDB taxonomy): Bacteria > Actinomycetota > Coriobacteriia > Coriobacteriales > Coriobacteriaceae > Collinsella. The sequence continues at coordinate 3,155 of URKV01000002.1, read as the reverse complement.
AACCGTCGCCAATAACGGTAATGACGTTATACGTGTCACCCGCCAGGTCGCGCGCGTGGGCAAGGCCGCAGCCCAAGCTCACCGAGGTCGAGGTATGCCCCATGGCAAACAGGTCGTGCTCGGACTCGTCGGGATTGGCAAAGCCAGAAGCCTCACCATAACGCTCCGGATCGATATAAGTGTACGCGCGCCCAGTCAGCGCCTTGTGGGCGTAGGTCTGGTGCGACACGTCAAAGACAATCTTGTCGATAGGGGAGTTAAACACGCGATGAAGCGCAACCGTAAGCTCAACGACGCCCAGGTTGGGGGCAACGTGTCCGCCGACAGCGGCGGAGCTTTCGAGGATGGCGTGGCGAATCTCGCCGCAGAGCAGCGGAAGCTCGGCGCGGTCGAGAGCCTTGACGTCCTCGGGCGTTGTCGTTTGCGTAAGCAGCATCGTTGTGGGTTACTCCATGCGAATCGAGCGCCGGCGCTCCCTCGGCCGACACAATTGCACAAGACAGTCTCGCACATTTTGGCGTTTGATATGTGACGGCGGCGCGGTAATTCGCCAACTGGTGGGGCAAAACGTTTTGTCCGATGCCATACTGATGTGTTCCATGATGTTCTTATCGATTGTGCACAGGCTGTGGCTTGTCGCCGCGAGTCGCTGGAAGGAGGCAGCATGTCCGATGTCGTTCGTGCCGAGAAAATCGCGCGCGAGGTCGACTATGCCGCCCGCCAGCTGGCCCAGGCGGGCCGCTTGGACCTGACGCGCGAGTTTATCCAGCATGGCGATGTGACGGTGTATACGCACGTGACCTCGGTGGCGCGGGCGAGCCTGTCCTTTGCCGAGCGCCTGGGCCGCGTCGGTGTCTCGGTCGACCGCGCCTCGTTGCTACGCGGGGCCCTGCTGCACGATTACTTTCTCTATGACTGGCACGATCCCGACCCAAGCCATCGGCTGCATGGCTTTCGCCACCCGTTTTTTGCCCTGGCACGTGCAGAGGAAGATTTTGAGCTGACGCCGCGCGAACGGAATATTATCGTGCGGCATATGTTTCCGCTGGTGCCGGTGCCGCCGACGTGTCGTGAGGCATGGATTGTGTGCCTAGCGGATAAATGGTGTGCTCTGCGTGAGACGGTCGCCGGTCGTCTGCGGCGCAAAAGCGGCGCGAACGATTCGAACGAGGGCTCGAGTGACGGCTCGAGCAAAGATTCGAGCGAGAAGAGGAGAGGGTAGACGGTGGGGACCGCGATCGACATGTCCTTTGACGGCGCGACGCTTGCCGCCTGCCCGCTTTCGGCACTGGTGCTCTCGTTTGCCTTCTACGGTTTTTGCGGCTGGGCATGGGAATCGACAGTCTGCGCCATGCTCAACCACGGACGCTTTGCCAACAGCGGCTTTTTGCTGGGACCGTGTTGCCCTATCTATGGCGCGGGCGGCATTGCCTGCTGGCTGCTGTTGCGTGGGATTCCGGATGCCTCGAGCCAGTTTGTCGCTGCAGCGCTCGTATGCAGCGTGATTGAGTACAGCGTAGGCGTGCTGTTGGAAAAAACAACGGGCGCTCGCTTTTGGGATTACTCGCACCTGCCGTTTAACTTGCACGGACGCATCTGTCTGTACTGGGCCTGCGCGTTTGGCTTGGGTGCGTTGTGTATTTGCCGTTTAGTGGAGCCGGCATTGCTGGGGCTGCTTGGCCATCTGCCGGTGCTGATTGTGCGGCTGTCCGCCTTTATCGCCGCGGTCACGATGATGGTCGACGCGGTGTGCTCGTTGGCGAGCTGGCGGCGTCTGTCTGATCAGCTGGAGCGCGTCCGGGCCGACCTTGCCGACCGCATTAACGAGTCGCTTGCCGATGCCTCGGACTCAATGCTCGAGCGCATTCCCGAATCGACGATTGACTCGGTGACACAGACGCACATCCGTAGCCGTGCCGTTAACGCGTGGCTGGCCGAGCTGGGTGACGCCGCGCTCGATGCCCTGCGCGAGAAGGCTTCGATGCCGACGTTTATCGCGGATGGTGCTCGCGGCTTGGCGCTTGCCGCCCGCCGCGTGGCCGATGCCGCGCCGAACATGTCGCATCCGTCGCTCAGTCGTCGCCTTGCCGGCAAGCGCATGAGTCGTCCGGTGCCAAGCGTGTCGCTCAGCCGACGCGACCTGCGCTTCTTCAATGCCTTCCCGCGCTTGCGCATCAACCGCTACGAGGGCGTCATCCGAGCTACCGATCTCCGTGATCGTGCCCACGAGCTGTTTCGGCGCTAGTCGGGACGGGCGCGCTCACGGCTCCCTTGCTCGTGTATTTCCCGTCCGTTTCGCGTCCGTTGCCGCACCGTTTCCAAGATTGCGGCACCGTTTCCATTCGACAACGCAGCGTTTAACAACGCCGTATCTGGTCTACACCAGTTGCCCCTCGGCCGCATTATGGGCGCCGACAACGTTCATGCGACCAAGGGGGAGCGAATGTACGATACGGGATCGACAACGTTTATGCTCATCTGCACCATGCTCGTGTTTTTAATGACACCGGGTTTGGCGTTTTTCTATGGCGGCCTGTCCAGGCGCAAAAATGTCATCAACACCATGCTCATGTGCTTTGGCGCCATTGGCCTGGTTGGTGTGCTGTGGGTTATTGCCGGCTGGTCGCTGGCCTACGGCGGCGACGGTTCCAGCCCGTTTATTGGAGGCCTTGACCAGCTGCTGTGCCTGCCGGTGCTCGGCCAGGTGCTGCGGGCGGCCGAGGGCAATGCCGCGGACGGTGCCGTCTATCCTCAGGTCATCAACATCGCCTTCCAGATGGCGTTTGCCATGATCACGGCCGCTATCGTCACGGGCAGCCTGGCCGGCCGCGTTAAGTTTGGTGCCATGACGGCCTTCCTGGGCATTTGGCTGCTTGTGGTCTATGCGCCGCTTGCCCACATGGTTTGGGGCGGCGATGGCTCCTTTATCGGTGACATTATCGGCGCACTCGACTTTGCCGGCGGCGACGTGGTGCACATTTCGTCCGGTCTTACCGGCCTGATCCTCTGCTTAATGCTTGGCCGTCGTCGTGGCTTTGGCATGGTGAGCTACCGTCCACATAACGTGCCGTTTGTGGCGTTGGGCGCCGGCCTGCTTTGGTTTGGCTGGTTTGGCTTTAACCTGTCTCTTATACACATCTGACGCTGCCGACGAT
>URKV01000001.1 GCA_900548565.1 uncultured Collinsella sp. | reverse complement strand
CTCGGAGATGTGTATAAGAGACAGCCGCTGCCCGATGCAATTGAAACGTTGCTCTACCGCATTGACCATACAGATAATCCAAGTGGCATTGAGCGCTATGCCGCCGCTTTGATGGGCGAAGTTAATCTGCCACGCCTGCGCACCATAGCGGCTAAAACCGAAATGAGCCTGGCGCGCATCGATCGCTCGAGGCTCTTCTATCTCAATTTTGACCGTAGCCCGCTGGACCAGGACGAGATCGATACCCTGCTTGCCGTCGAGTGCCGCCTGAACCGCCTATCGGGCATCCTTGAGCGTATTGGAGCAGGGTTGGGCCCCGTTGCCTCGTCGCCAAGCTTTGAGGGCTGCTCGCTCTTCGACCTATGGCATATCAGCAAGACGACAAACGACGTTCCTCGCTTGCTCGAAACGCTGTCGAATGACAACCCGTGGGCCAAGCCGGGGACGGTTGCGTGCCAGCCGGGTGGAGAGTGGGACGTTCGCACCCGCTTTGCACGTATCGTAGAAGCGCTCAACGTGATCACGCGGCTCGATTACACCTATCGAGCGAACGTCGCCGAGGGCATCATGCTGGTGCGATTTGGCCGCACGGTTGTCGATGCTATGCCGCGGCGCGAATACGATGCTCAAGATGACGCCTGGCGCGAGGTAGATGAGCCTAAGCGCGCAGCATGGGCCACCGAGCACGATGCGCGTATTGCGCTTACACTCGCGGCGGCTTGCTTTGCTTCGGGTGCTCGCATCACGCGCTGCTACGTGCAGATTGCGGCTCCCGACGGCGAGCAGGGCGAGCGCGTTGTTAAAACGTACTCCTTTGGCCGTGCGGCTTATCTGGCCGATTGCGTTTCTGTCGCCAAGGATCTTGAGAGCATGGATATGGACGACATGCCCTGCAAGCATTTGCTCGAGGCATATGAGGCAGATGCGCCGGACATGATTGAGCCTGCAGAGGTTCACACCCGACCACGCGATGACCATCGTCCATTGCCGCCTGCGCTTCGCGATCTGCTGCTCGCTGATACGGCTGACGAGCTTGAGGTCATGGAGGAGGACAACGATCCGTATGTCGCCCGTGTCGTCGAGCTGCGCGAGCAATCCAAAGTTGACCGAGCCGGTGCTTTCGAGGGCTTTTCTCGCCTTGTCGAGGAGCTGGAAGCCAAGTGTACTGTTGCTGAGCTTTTGGCGACGGGCCCAGTGCAGACCCAGTTCTGCGACAACCAGCTGGTGCGCATGGTGCTGCCGGTGATGGAGGAGGACCGTTCCGTGCGTATCCTTCGCGCTCCCGATGCGCTGTATTTTGCCCAGCACGAGATTTGCAGCTTTTACGCCGAACAAGAGGACTTTGAGCGTGCGCTGCCCGAGGTGCGCCGTCTCTACGACTTGGCGCGCTCGTCCATGCAGTCTCACTTTGCCCTGATTAACGTGCTAGCACGCCTGGAGCGTTATGACGAGATTATCGAGGTAGCGCGTCACGGCCTGCGCATTGCCAGCGACCGGCCTTCGATCGGTTACCTGTTCTATCGCCTGGCATTCGCCTACTGGAACTGCGACCAGCTCGAGCTGGCGCTGGCATGTTATCGCCTGGTGCCGCGCGGCGAGGAGTCGGGCGGCAGTGCGCAGGAGGAAATGCAGGGCCTTATGAACGAGATGGGCGTCATCAAACCGCCCACGTTTGAGGAGGCTGTCGAGACCATCCGCAAGGCAGGTCTTGAGCTGCCGCCGGTGCCCGCCGTGACCAATCAACTCGCGGATGCCGCCGTGCAACTCGTCGACAACGGCTTCTTTTTCTTGGCGCGCGGCTGCATCTATCAAATGTGGCGCACCATGGGTAACGATGAGCTCGGCTCCCTCAACCGCTCGCTGGGGTAGGGGCGGCATAGAAGGGCTGGACCGCGCTTGTCATCCCATTTGCTCACCATGCCGACAAAACGAAGGGGCTACTGCTGCCGGCGTACCGGGAACATTTGCGTATAGATAAGGTATAACGAATTAAGTCGTAGCGAATTAAAGTACGAATTACTGTATCGAGCAGGTTGCCGACAAATTGAATGGAGCCATTTGTATTTGCTCAAGTGGGTGGCTCCAGCAGGACCGGTAAGGTCAAAAGCGGCTAGGTCTGCTAAACCTGTTAAACTCTGCTAAAGTTGCTAAACTTTGTTAAAGTTGTTAAAACTAGCAGAGGAGGGTCGAATGTCGAAAGCCATTAATCCCTTTAAGCCAACGGCGGGCATGAATCCGCCTGAGCTTATCGGACGTGACGCTGTTTTGGATGATTTTGCCGAGGCCCTTGAGAATGGTCCTGGTGCTCCCGATCGACTCATGCGCATCTCGGGCGTCCGAGGCACAGGTAAAACGGTGCTTCTCAATGCATTGGGTGATCTTGCGCGAAAAAAAGGATTCGAGGTTGTTGACGTCGCCTCGAATGCCGGTTTTTGCAGTAGAATCCTCGAGGCTCTACAACGAAATGTTCGTCTTGAGTCAATGTCGATTTCCCCATCAATTCTAGGAGTCAGCCTTGGCTCCGTTGAGGTATCGAAGTCGGCATCTCATCTGGGCGAGGCAATGTACGATGCCGCGAAGCGCGGAGGTCTGCTCATTACGCTCGACGAGATTCAGGATGCCTCAACTGAGGAAATACGCGAGCTGGGCAATGAGATGCAGCTTTTGATTCGCCAAGGGGCGAATGTCGCTTTTGCATTCGCCGGCTTGCCAACATCGGTGGATGGCGTGGTGGTTGATGATACCCTTACCTTCCTTCAGCGGGCAAAACATATCGAACTCACTCGTCTCTCCGATTTTGAAGTCGGTGGATCGCTTGAGGATACAATGAGACGAGCGGGCAAGGAGCTCGATGAAGACGCCGCTGAGCTATTAACAAAGGCTTCAGCAGGCTATCCCTTTATGGTCCAGTTGGTCGGATATTACGCTTGGCAGGTTGCTGCGCGCAGCGGGGCGGAGAGCGTGAACGAAGGGTCCGCGCGTAAAGGTATCCAAGCGGCTCTTGATAGCTTTAATGCTATGGTGATTGCCCCGGCGCTGCGCAGGGTTTCAGAGCGACAGTTTCAGTATCTCGCGGCAATGGCTCAATGCGAGGGCGATGAGATTGCCAACGGTGATATCGCCAAGAAGATGGGGTTGCCGGCGAACAAGGTCGGCTCGTATCGTAAACGTCTCATCGATGCGGGGTTGATTGAGCCTGCGGGCTATGGCTGTGTTTCGTTTGCAATTCCGTATATGCGCGACTATTTGTTGGAGGCGGTGCGGGAAAGGTAAAAATGGAATCGCTCCAAATTCCCTCTTGCCCATCCTCGACTGTTTGGTTACTATAGAACGGCTGTTACGGAGAGCTGACCGAGAGGCCGAAGGTGCTCGCCTGCTAAGCGAGTATGCCCCAAAAGGGCATCTGGGGTTCGAATCCCCAGCTCTCCGCCAGTTTAACTTTAAAGAAGGGTCCCATCGGAGGCCCTTTTTTATTATCGAGAAAGGGCGCTGGGGATTCGAACCCGAGAGGGCACGGGCGTTAAGCAAACGCGAAAGCGTTTGTAGCCCGTGGGCGAAAAGCCGCCAGGCTTTGAAGCCGGAGGGCATGCGTAGCATGCCCGGACATCCCCAGCTCTCCGCCAGTATGAATTGAAAGAAGGGTCCCATTCAGGGCCCTTTTTTGATTAGGAGAATGTTAACTGGGGATTCGAACCCTCAAAAAAAAGAGGCATCCTTTCGGACGCCTCCTTTCAATGGGCTTATTATTCTTGCGCCCTACACCTCGGGCGCCTTGGCGACGGTCTCGCTTTCTGCTGTGAGCGGGCGGTTGTCGATGCGACGGCCCAAGCGATCAAGCTTCACAAGGAGCCATTCAATGGGATTCGGCCCTGCGCCTTCCTCGTCGGCAACTAGGTCCATGACGGCGATCTTGGTGCCGTCCTGCTTGAGCGTGACGCTGCCCACCTTGTCGCCCACATGCACCGTGCCCGAAAGATCGTCGTAGCTAACCTTTTCGGTCACCTCGCCGGCAAGGGAAAACACGGTCGCTTGCGCCGTGGGATCGGCGAGTGTGGCGTCGATCGTCTTATCCGTCCAGTCGGTTTGGCCAATGCGCGCCATAAGCGGGTTGCCGTTGGCGGTCTTTTCCTGCGTGTTGGCGATTGCGACCGTCACCTTGTGGCCGTAGTACCAGTTGGCAAGGCTGGCGGTATCGGTAAAGCGCTGGTCGGTGGTGGTGGAGTTCAAAATAACAGTGTAGATCTCGTCGCCGTCGCGGTTGTAGGCGCTCGTAAAGCAGTAGCCCGCGTCGTCGGTGGTGCCGGTCTTGCCGCCAATGTTTCCGTCCTGACCGAGCAAAACGTTGTGCGTGTCCATGGAATGCGAATGGTCGGTGCCGTCGGCGCCCGTGACCTCGATCCAGGAATCCTCGCTCGCTACGACCTCGCGGATCGTGTCGTTTTTCATGGCCTCCTGCATCATCAGCGCTACGTCGTGTGCGGTTGAGTGCATATCGCCAGCCCACTCATCAAAGTCCAGACCATGCGGGTTTTCAAAAAGCGTACCGGTGCAGCCGAGCTTCTTAGCGCGCTCGTTCATGGCCTTCACAAAGGTTGCCTCGGCGTCTTTGGTCTTAGGGTCGATCTTCTTGCCCACATATTCGGCGAGCACGACGGCGGCGTCGTTGCCCGAGGGAATCATCAGGCCGCGCAGTGCCTGCTCCACGGTAAGCTCGTCACCTTCGAGCAAGCCGGCGGTCGAATTACCCACGGTGGCTGCGGCGTTGCTCACCGTGACCTTCTCGTCCATCTTGCAATTCTCGACGGTTAGGATTGCGGTCATGACCTTGGTGATCGAGGCGATTTTAACCTGCTCATCGGCGCCGCGCCCATAGTAGACGGTGCCGTCTTTGCCCATGACGAGCGCATTGGTCGCATCAATATCGGGCAGATTTTCGGCCGTGATGCCGCGCGCATCGGCGGTTTTGCCGCAAACATTGTCGGTCGTGAGTACTTGGGCGCCGGCGACGGTGGGCACGCCAGCGGCAAGGGCGATAGCGCAGACAAAGCCGGCGGCAAGCTGAGCTGAGCGCTTTGCAAAAGAGGTGAGGGACTTCACAGATTTCGCTTTCGACGGGATGGTCTCTTCTAGAACTAGAGTATATCGTTTGCCGGTGTCGGCGATCATCGCGTGCGTGCGTGGCCCACATCCGCGCCCGAACGGGCACAAGGGTGCTTAAGGCCGACTTAATCACCCACGCTTGTTGTGTGTGGCATGCGCCCCCTCGGGCATAATGGAGCGCGAGAGGAGCACGCATGAACGAGCGCATTTTGGTAGTTGATGACGAAAAGGCCATCGCCGACTTGGTTGGTATCTACCTTACAAAAGAAGGCTTTGACGTACAGGTCGCCTATAGCGGGGCCGATGCTGCCAAGGCAATCTTGGAGCAGGAGTTCGATCTTGCGCTGCTGGATGTCATGCTGCCCGATATCGATGGGCTTGAGTTGCTGCGTACGATCCGTTCCAGCCATACCTATCCCGTGATCATGCTGACGGCGCGCGATGCCCAGCAAGACAAGATCGAGGGCCTTTCGCTTGGCGCGGACGATTACGTGGTTAAGCCGTTCCGTCCGCTTGAGCTCATCGCGCGCGTGCATGCTCAGCTTCGCCGCTACACCAGCTACGGTAGCCGCGCGCAGGTGGCCGAGTCGCCGATCATCCAGCTCGACGGCCTGGAGATCAACCGCGATGCTCGTTCCGTAATGGTGGACGGTGCGCCGGTGCGCCTCACGCCCATCGAGTATTCCATCTTGCTGTATCTGGTCGAGCATCGCGGCAGTGTGGTGGCCGTGGAGGATCTGTTCCGCGCGGTGTGGAACGAGGATTTTATGCCCGGCTCCAACAATACGGTGATGGTGCACATTCGCCACCTGCGCGAAAAGATCGGTGACGACGCTCAAAAGCCGCGCTTTATCAAAAACGTCTGGGGCGTCGGCTACATAATCGAATAACGCCTTTGATGGTGGGGAAGTGGATATGACAAAAGACGATAGGCAGGCATTCGAGGTGCCCGATCGACTCTTTGAATACGTGAGGTCGGTCGTCGACAACCGCGCGCTTGCAACGGTGCTGCTCTTTTTGCTGAGCCTGCTGCTGATTGGCATCGATAACATCGCAGGAATCTTGGCGGTGCTGCTTGTCGGCTTTTTGCTGATCGATCGATTTGAAATCGTACGCCGCTGCGTGGTGATTGGCGGTGCCGCGTGGGCCATGACGTTGGCGATTGGCGCCATGGCACTCGGCGGCATCGAAGGGCCGGTGCTGTTCGATGCCGGCTTTGTATTCAACATGCTTGGCTTTGTGCTGGCGCTTGCCGTGTGCGTGCTGTTCTTTTGCGGCCGCGCCCTGTACTACCAGGGCTATGAGCAGGGCGAGCAGCATGCCGATTGTGTGCTGGCCGCTCGTATTCAAGATCGCCTGATCGATCACCCCGACACCTGGGACAACATCGACGGCGACTTCCTGGAGGTCGAGGGCGCACTCAACCGTGTGCGCGATCGCGAGCGCAAGGTGCAACAGGCCTTGCGTGACGAGTCTCATCGCAAGGACGATCTGGTCACGTACTTGGCACATGACCTACGCACCCCGCTTGCCAGTGTGGTGGGCTATCTTTCGCTGCTTCAAGAGGCTCCTGAGCTGCCGGTTGAGCAACGTGCGCACTTTACGGGCGTGGCGCTCGACAAGGCGCACCGGCTCGATGCGCTCATCGAAGAGTTCTTCGATATCACGCGCTTTGACTTCCACGATATCGTGCTCACGCGCGGCTATGTTGATCTGGGGTTGCTGCTGGCTCAGGTGGCTGACGAGTTCTATCCCATCCTCAACGAGCAGCATAAGGAAGCCCAAGTTGATATTCGCGAGGACCTGACGGTGCTCGTGGATGGCGACAAGATGGCCCGCGTGTTCAACAACATCATGAAAAACGCCGTCGCCTATAGCTATGAGGGCTCGACTATCACGATTGAGGCCAGGCGCCAAGACGATGGCGGCGTGCGCGTGCGCTTTATCAATCAGGGCGATCCTATCCCTGCGGCTAAGCTCAAGGTGATCTTTGAGAAGTTCTATCGCCTGGATGCGGCGCGTGCGACCAATCGCGGTGGTGCCGGCCTGGGCCTTGCTATTGCCAAGGAGATCATCGCGGCACACGGCGGTACCGTTGCATGTGAATCGACGCCCGAACACACGATATTCACCATCGAGCTGCCCGCCGCATAGCCAGCGTGCCCTTACAAACACTTGACAATGTGCTCACGTGCGTATGAGCCGCGATTCCTACTATCGATACTGCTGAATTGATATCGATATGGAGGTATGCGGTATGACGGCTGCTGCGGCTGTGGAGCCCACGGAGCTTGAAGAACTCATGGAAGCGCAGGCCGAGGCCGCGCATGAGCGCGAGGTTGGGGACGCGACTCGCCCCACGGCAGAGGATCTTGCCGCCTCGCCGACGCGTATCGATGTCGAGGGCCTCGACCTGTTCTATGGCGACCACCATGCGCTCAAGGACGTGAATATCAAGATCCGCGACAAGCAGATCACCTCGTTCATCGGGCCTTCGGGCTGCGGAAAGTCTACGTTGCTGCGCTGCTTTAACCGTATGAACGACGGCATCAAGGATTGCCGCATCGAGGGCAAGATTGCGCTCGATGGTCAAGATATCCTGGGCGATTACGACATCTGCCGTTTGCGCCAGCGCGTGGGCATGGTGTTCCAGCGCCCCAACCCGTTTCCCATGAGCATCTACGACAACGTCGCCTACGGTCCGCGCGGTATGGGTGTGCGCGACCGCGTCATGCTCGATGAGCTGGTCGAGGACTCCCTGCGTCGCGCTGCCCTGTGGGACGAGGTCAAGGACAAGCTCAAAGAGTCGGGCCTGGGTCTTTCGGGTGGACAGCAGCAGCGCCTGTGCATCGCCCGCGCACTTGCCGTGCAGCCCGACATTCTGCTGATGGATGAGCCGACCTCGGCACTCGACCCTGTGTCGACGCTCGTGGTGGAGCAGCTTGCCTGCGAGCTCAAGGAGACCTGCACGCTGGTGGTCGTGACGCACAACATGCAGCAGGCCGCGCGTATTTCCGATTCGGTTGCGTTCTTTTTGCTGGGTGAGCTGGTGGAGCACGCGCCCACCGCGCAACTCTTCAAGAATCCGTCCGATCCGCGCACCGCGGATTATTTGACGGGGCGTTTTGGCTGACGCTGTATTTTACAGGTGCCTTTAGGGTTAAGATGCGGTCATATCGGCCGCAAAGGGGTTCAACATGATCTATTACGTCGAGGACGATGACAACATCAGGGATTTGACAGTCTACGCGCTGCGCAAGCAGGGAATCGAGGCCGAGGGCTTTTCGTGCGATGGCGAGTTTAAAGCTGCCGTGGCGCGACGGGTGCCCGATGCTGTGCTGCTCGATATCATGCTGCCCGACACCGATGGCTTGGCGATTATGCGTCGCCTGCGTGCCGATCGCCTGACGGCGACGGTGCCCATCATGATGCTTACCGCCAAGGACACCGAACTCGACAAGGTGATGGCGCTCGATGGCGGTGCCGACGATTACCTGACTAAGCCGTTTTCGCTCATGGAGCTTGCGAGCCGCTGCCGCGCACTGCTGCGTCGCGGCGGCATGGTCAAGCAAGCGAGCGATGTGCTCAGCGTGGGCGACATCGTGCTTTCGCCCAGCCATCGCGAGGTGACCGTGGCCGGCGAGCCGCTTAAGCTCACCCTGCGCGAGTTCGACCTGCTCGAGTACCTCATGCGCAAGCCCGGCGTGGTCTTTACCCGCGAGTCGTTGCTGCAGAGCGTGTGGGGCTGGGACTTCGACGGCGGTTCGCGCACCGTCGACGTGCACGTGCAGACGCTTCGCCAAAAACTGGGCGAGCATGCCAGCGCCATCGAGACCGTGCGCGGCGTGGGCTACCGCTTGGCCGAGCCTTCTGCCGGTGATGGTGCCGAAGGCGACGACACCGCGGCCACCGCATCTGAGGAGTAACCCGTGGTCTTCGCCCCCCAGGGAAAACATACGCTGTCGCACCGCGTTTTTGTGACGATCTTTGTCTGCGCCATGGCAGTTATCGTGGCGTTTACGGTGCTGGGTGCGTTCTTTGTGCAAAACACTTTGGCGGATGCCACGAGTGCCAATCTGGCGCAGGAAACCGAGCTCATTGCTGCCGCCCTCGACGAGCAGCAGGAGCCCATTCCGTTCTTGCGGAGCCTCGATCGCGAGGATCTTCGTATCACGCTGATCAATAAGGACGGATCTGTTGCCTACGACAACGAGGCGTCGCCTTCCACACTGCCCAACCATGGCGATCGCCCCGAGGTCATCGAGGCCTTTGAGAGTGGTTCGGGTTCCGCGGAGCGCGCAAGCTCTACACTCGACGAGATTATGCTGTATCGCGCCGTCACCCTTGATAACGGCCAGGTCGTCCGCTTGGCGCAGGCCCAGCCTGGCGTTGCGGCGATTTTGCTGTCGATGCTGGCGCCGATGCTGCTTATCGCAGCAGCGGGTGCAGTACTCTCGTTTTTTATGGCGCGCCGTGAGTCCCGTGCCATCATCGCGCCGTTGCAAGAGGTGGATTTGGATCACCCACGCCGTAGCTATGAGCACGCCTATGCCGAGATGGTCCCCATGCTTGAGCGCATCGAGTCGCAGCGCCAGGAACTCAAGCGCCAAATGGCGGTGCTAGCGGACAACGACCGTATGCGCCGCGAGTTCACGGCGAATATCACCCATGAGCTCAAGACGCCGCTTACGGCGATTTCGGGCTATGCCGAGCTCATCGCAAATGGCATGGTCGAGGGCGAGGACGACCTGCGCAACTTTGGCGGTCGCATCTATCGTGAGGCGGGCCGCTTGGCAGCGCTTGTCAACGACATCCTTACGCTGTCTAACTTGGACGAGGCCGAACGTGCAACTGAAGGCGAGGCAGTGCCCATTGGGTCCACGGAGCCTATTGAGCTCTCGCGTGCGATCTACGCGGTTGAGCAGCGTCTTGAACAGGTTGCCCGTCAGGCGAATGTGACGATAAGTCATGAGACCAAGCCTGTGGTCATCGAAGGCGTGTCGCGCTTGGTCGACGAGCTCATCTATAATCTGGCAAGCAACGCCATCCGCTACAATCGGCCCGGCGGTACGGTTACGCTGCAGTGCGGCACCAACGACGAAGGCCATCCGTTCCTCGCTGTCGCCGACACGGGAATCGGTATCGCGCCTGAAGAACAGGGCAAGGTATTTGAGCGGTTCTATCGCGTGGACAAGAGTAGGTCCAAGGCACGCGGCGGAACCGGCCTGGGGCTTGCCATTGTCAAGCATGCGGCCCTGTATCATCACGCCACGCTTGATCTGTCGAGCGAGTTGGGCGTGGGAACCACCATTACGGTGACGTTTCCCATACAGCAGGACGAGCCATTCGCATAGCGATACAACACAGATATTGATGTAGACGCCGCATTTGACTTTCGGGTGCGGCGTTGTTGTGCAATTTTACGATTGCTTCCGACATTTTTACAGGAGAGCCTGTTTCTTATGTATAGAGTTTGGTCTCGGTAAAAAGATGCGATAACATACGGACAGTTTTGTCAATCCGAACTGGGGAAATGAAAGGCAAGCTGCATGACCCTTCTCGAACTGTTCCAGCTGCTGAAGAAGCACCTCAAGCTGGTCATCACCCTTCCGGTGGTCTGCGCGATCGCCATGGGCATCGTGTCCTTCGTTGCGATGGACAACACCTATACCGCGACGACGAGCATGTACATTCTCGCCAAGACCGACGATAGCGGTCAGATGAGCTACAACGATCTCTCGGCGAGCCAGATGCTTTCCAACGATATCGCCACGCTGCTGGATAGCGATAGCGTTAAGAGCGGCGCCGCCAAAGAACTGGGCCTCACCGATTTGGATGACTACAAGGTGTCTGTTTCCTCCGAGACCACCACGCGTGTCATTACGCTTTCGGTTACCGGCACCGATGCCAAGGAGACGGCTGAGGTCGCAAAGGCCATTGCCAGCTCGGTGAGTACGGTCGCTCAGAACGTCGGCGCTGCCCAGAGCATCAACGTTATCGACGAGGCTAAGACCCCCGAAGCCCCCAGCGGCCCCAAGCGCACGCTGTATATTGCCGTCGCGTTCCTCGCCGGTATCTTTATCGCAGTTGCCTATGTCGTTTTGGCAGACATGCTCAATACCCGCATCCGCGGTGCCGAAGAGGCAGAAGAGCTCCTGGGTATTCCCGTTGTTGGCCGAATTCCGGCTATGAAAGGTGGTAAATAGGCATGGCTAAGGCAAAGAACACCGATAAGCTCGTTGTACAGAATGCCGCCAAGACCCTTCTGGCCAACATCCGCTTTGCGAGCGTGGACGACCCCATTCGCACCATCACCGTTACCTCCTCGATTCCCAACGAGGGCAAGTCTACGGTTTCCATTAACCTTGCTCAGGCAATCGCCACGAGCGGCAAGTCCGTGCTCCTGGTCGAGGCCGATATGCGCCGCAGGTCCCTTTCCGATATGCTCGGCGTTCGTTCGCGCGGCGGACTCTATGCGGTCCTTTCCGAGCAGATTTCCATTGACCAGGCAATTGTCGAGACGGGTCAGAAGAACTTCTACTTCCTCGATGCCGAGCCGCACATTCCCAATCCTGCCGACATCATCGTCTCCCATCGCTTTGCCAAGCTGGTAAAGGCACTGTCCGCCAAGTTCCAGTACGTCATCTTCGATGCTCCTCCGGTCGGCACCTTCATCGATGCTGCCGAGATTGCCAGCTTGACCGACGGCGCGCTGTTCGTGGTGCGAGAGGACTTTACCAAGCGCGAAGAGGCGCTCAACGCTATCGCCCAGCTTAAGAAGTCCGAGAAGGTCAAGCTCATCGGTACCGTCATGAATTACTGTGAGACCGAGACCAGCGAGTACTACTATTCTTACTACACCAAGGACGGTAAGAAGGTTAAGAAGGGCTCCGACGATCAGGGCACTTCCAAAAAGGGCATCTTCACCAACCGAGCAAACGTTTAGTTGATTAAGGCTGACCTATGCGTGACATTCATTGCCATATCTTGCCGGGTGTAGACGACGGCGCCGCCGATCTCGATGAGAGCTTGGCGATGCTCGAGGCTGCCAAGCGGGCCGGTGTAACCAGAATCGTTTGCACTCCTCACTGCCGTGATCCCTATTTTGATTACGACAAGATGTGGGATGCCTTTGAGCTGCTGCGTGATAACGCTGACGGTTTTCCGCTCCAGATGGGCTTCGAGGTCAACCACCGAAAGCTCGTTGAGCTTGGTATCGATGCCGCGGAGCACTTGCATTTCGATGGAACCAACGAGTTTCTGCTCGAGCTTTCGACGCATGCCGATGCGTATGCGTTTAGAGAGTACGAGAACACGATTTACGATTTGCAGTGCCGTGGCTACCAGGTGATCATCGCTCATCCTGAGCGCTATCGTGCGGTTCAAAAGGATGTAAGCGTTGCAGAGCGCCTGGTCGATATGGGCTGCAAGCTGCAGGCTTCGGCGGACTTTATTGCCGGCGGTCGCTTTGGTCGCGAGAAAAAGCCGGCACAGCGCCTGTTCGATCAGAACCTGTACAGCTTCATCGCGAGCGATGCCCATAACGTGGGTCATTACGATTGCCTAGCGAAGGCTCGCGCGAAGTTTAGCGTGCGCGGAGCCCATTTTCGCTAAAATCTGTCCCTAACGTTCGCATTGAATGAAGGGGCAGCCATGGATATTCAACTTAAGACGGGATGCTTTGATGACGCGGCGTTGGTGCGCCGCGTCGTTTTTATGGACGAGCAGGGCTACGAGAATGAGTTCGACGCTATCGACGAGGATCCGAACTGCATTCATGTGACGCTCTATGTAGACGACGAGCTTGCCGGTTGCTCGCGCGTGTTTCCCGAAGAGCTTGAGCGCGTGGCTGACGCAGAGGCCCCGGTGTTGCCGGCATGCGACATGGACGAAGGCGTTGCGGCGGGGGAGACCTACATTATGGGGCGCGTGGCTGTGCTGCCGAGCATGCGCCGTCGCGGTTTGGCGAGCAAGATTGTCGAGGCCAGTGATGCCGCCGCGCGTGATGCCGGCGCCAAGCTTATTAAGCTGCATGCGCAGGAATACGTGCTGCCGCTCTATGTAAAGGCGGGCTACACGCAAATTGCCCCGGTAGATTACGAAGACGAAGGCCAGCCCCACGCCTGGATGGCCAAGCGCGTAGATGGCAGATAGGGACGTTCCTTTTCTGCCGGCAGTTGGGGACACTCCTCGGCATCCGCCGCACGGTCGTTTCAACATACAGTTTTTCGATTCCGTATGTATATATGCGCGCTAATGGGTTATAAAATCTAAGTCTGAACATAGCAGGTCTGCGATGCGGCTCGGGCGACCGGGCCGTTTTTGCGGACGGGGGTAGCGCGAAAGGACTGCACATGCGTCAATTTAAGACCGAGAGCAAAAAACTGCTCGACCTCATGATCAACTCCATCTACACCAATAAGGAAATCTTCCTGCGCGAGCTTATCTCTAACGCGAGCGACGCCGTCGACAAGCTCAACTTTAAGAGCCTGCAGGACCCGAGCGTCAAGATCGACCAGGGCGACCTGGCCATTCGCGTCTCCTTTGATAAAGACGCCCGCACCATTACCATCTCGGATAACGGCATTGGCATGACCGCCGAGGAGCTCGAGCGCAATCTGGGCACCATCGCCCATTCCGGCTCCGAGGAGTTTAAGACCGAGAACGCCGAGCAGCAGGGCTCCGATGTCGACATCATCGGTCAGTTTGGCGTGGGCTTCTACTCGGCTTTTATGGTCGCCAGCCATGTGAAGGTCGTCAGCCGCGCTTATGGCGAGGATGTCGCCCATGTGTGGGAATCCGACGGTCTTGAGGGCTACACCATCGAGGACGGCGAGCGCGCCGAGCACGGTACCGATGTCATCCTGACGCTGCGCGAGAACGAGAAGCTCGATGCCGACGGCGAGGCCGAGTCCTACGATCGCTTCCTGACCGAGTGGGGTCTCAAGAGCCTGATTCAGCAGTACAGCAACTATGTGCGCTACCCGATTCAGATGATGGTGTCCAAGAGCCGCCAGAAACCCAAGCCCGAGGACGCCGGCGACGATTACAAGCCCGAGTACGAGGACTATCAGGAGCTCGAGACCGTCAACTCCATGACGCCGATCTGGAAAAAGCGCAGCTTCGACGTTGAGCAGAAGGATTACAACGAGTTCTACAAGTCTACGTTCCACGACTTTGACGATCCTGCGCGCACCATCAGCTTCCACGCCGAGGGCACGCTCGAGTATGACGCCCTGCTGTTTGTGCCGGGACGCGCGCCGTTCGATCTGTACAGCAAGGACTACGAGAAGGGCCTGGCGCTCTACAGCTCCAACGTCCTGATCATGGAGAAGTGCGACGACCTGCTGCCCGACTACTACAACTTTGTCCGCGGCGTCGTGGATTCCGCCGACGTGTCGCTCAACATCTCGCGTGAGACGCTGCAGCAGAACCGTCAGCTCAAGGCCATCGCCAAGCGTGTGGAAAAGAAGATCACCACTGACCTTGAGGATATGCGTGACAACGACCGCGAGGCCTACGAGAAGTTCTTTGAGAACTTTGGCCGCGGCCTTAAGTACGGCATCTACTCGAGCTATGGCATGAAGGCCGATGAGCTCGCCGACCTGTTGCTGTTCTGGTCTGCCAAGGAACAGAAGATGATTACCCTGGCCGAGTATGCCAAGGGCATGCCCGAGGATCAGAAGGCCATCTACTACGCCGCCGGCGATTCGCGCGAGCGCTTGGCCAAGATGCCCGTGGTAAAGGGCGTGCTCGACCGCGGCTATGACGTGCTGCTGCTGACGCAGGATGTGGATGAGTTCACGTTCCAGGCTATGCGTGAGTACGTTGCCGCCGATATGCCCAAGATCTACGAGGACGACGCAGCTCGCGAGGCTGCCGAAAAGGCTGTGGCCGACGGTGCCGAGCCCGAGGTCGAGGATCGTCATCTGGAGCTCAAGAACGTCGCGACCGGTGATCTTGACCTGGCGACCGAGGACGAGAAGAAGGAGGCCGAGGACGCCACCAAGGAGAACGAGGACCTCTTCAGCGCTATGAAGGAGGCACTCGGTGACAAGGTCGAGAAAGTTGCCGTTTCCGCGCGCCTGACCGATGCCCCCGCTTGCATCACCACCGAGGGCCCGCTTTCGCTCGAGATGGAGAAGGTACTCCAGAAGGGACCCGAGGGCGCGCCCGACGGCATGCCCAAGAGCCAGCGCGTGCTCGAGCTCAACGCCAAGCACCCGGTCTTTGACAAGCTTGTCGCTGCCCAGAAGGCAGGCGACGCCGACAAGATCAAGCAGTACTCCGGTCTGCTCTATGACCAGGCTTTGCTGGTCGAGGGCATCCTCCCCGAGGACCCCGTTGCCTTCGCGGCGGCTGTTTGCAACTTGATGTAGTTAGGTATTTACGCGGTTTTACCAAACCGCGTAACGGCTCGACGCTGCCCTCAGTTCCGCCGTTCTAACGAACGGCGGACCAGTCGACGCTGCGCGGGCGCCAGAGCGACAACTTGTCATTCAAAGAGGACGGCATGACCAGAAGGTCTATGCCGTCCTCTTTTCATGCCAATTTGTTCGCTCTGGCGCCCGCTCGCTGGCATTGCCAAAACATCGACGTTGCCGTGGTCCTAAGTAGTCATTGGGGACGTTCTTGTTTGACTAGTCATTTAAGAACGTCCCCGATGACTATTTGAATTGCTAATTTGTGCGGGTTGTGGTTTTGTGACCTGCTGAAATTTAGGATACTGTACAACTGTACGTTAACTCATCTTCGTAGTATATTGCTACCCGCAAAACTCAATACCATTGTGCTCTGAGACGCTAAAGCGCCTACGTACAATGGTTGTCGATAGTACGATTCGATTTAACGACAGGATGGATGGTCCAAGCGTGAGTCTCGGCAGCAAACTATCCAATGCAAAGGTGTCCTTTGCGATATTTAAGCGCGACATTAAGCGACTGCTTGTGAACCCCGTCGCCCTGGTGGTTACCCTAGGCGTGTGCGTTATTCCCTCGCTGTATGCCTGGTATAACATCGTGGCAAACTGGGATCCGTATGGAAACACCCAAGGCATCAAGATTGCTATCGCCAACAACGATCGAGGCACCCAAAACGACTTGGTGGGTGAGCTCAACGCTGGCGACAAAGTGGTCGACCAGCTCAAGGAGAATCATCAGTTGGGCTGGACGTTCGTCGACTCGACGGCCGATGCCAAGGAGGGCGTCGAGAGCGGCGAGTACTATGCCGCTATCGTGATTCCCAAGAACTTCTCGGATAACCTGGTTTCGATGCTCGACGGCAACTACCATCAGCCCAAGCTCACGTACTACGTCAATGAGAAGAAGAGCGCCATTGCGCCCAAGGTTACCGATACCGGTGCAAACACCATCGAGGAGCAGATCAACTCGGAATTTGTCTCTACGGTAGGCAAGACTGTTGCCGGTATCGCCAAGGATGCCGGTGTCGATTTAAAGGACAAGGCAACCCAGACTCAGGACTCGCTGGCAAGTTCGGTGTCCGAGGCGTCCGACACCTTGGGCGAGGTGCGCGATTCGATTGGCGATATGAATGCCGCCATCGATAAGACGAGTGGCGCTATCGCCTCGGCTGATGCGGCACTTGCCGGCTTGCAAGGCCAGGCACCGTCGCTGACGCAGGCGATCTCCCAGGGCAACGACCTGCTGAGCGAAGCTCGCACCACGGCGGGCAACTCCATCACCTCGCTCTCCAAGGCGCTCTCGGAAGGCAGCCTTGCGCTCACCAAGACGTCGGCCTCTGCGAACGCTGCCATCGGCAAGCTGACGGGCGCGGTCACATCTACGACCACCCGTATCGACAACTCGCTCGAGTCTCTTCAAGCGACGATCGACCACAATAAGGCCGTTATCGGGCACTTGGAGATTCTCGCCAATGACACGTCGACAGGTTCCGAGGAAATTGACGCGCGCATTGTATCGACCATCGATTTGCTTCGAGAGCAGAATGAAAAGCTTCAGAGCATCAAGGACGGTCTGTCCGCGCAGTCGAGCGCCATGGCGAATGACGCAGCGGCTGTTTCGGGTGCCAGTGACGCTATCAATAACGCAATTCATACCGGTGCGACCAACCTTGGCCAAGCCCAGACGGACTTGGGCCAAAACGCGCTGCCGAAGGCCTCGAGCGCGCTCGACTCTTTTGCTGCCGTTTCGGGCGACCTGACCGGTATCGTCTCGGGTATGACACCTACACTTGCAAATGCGCGCGGCACGTTGGCGCAGCTTAGCGCTACGCTCGGCCAGGCCAAGACCACGCTGTCCCAGACCGATTCCTCGCTTGCCAAGGTCCAGGACAAGCTTGCAACCGCCGCCAATGACATCGCGGCGCTGCAGACCTCCGAGTCCATGGGCGAGCTGGCCGATCTGATGGGCGTCGATGTCAATGACGTGGCAGATTTCATGGCGTCTCCGGTTGAGTTGACGTCCAAGTCAATCTATCCGGTCAAGAGCTTTGGCTCGGGCATCGCTCCCTTCTACACCAATCTGGCGCTTTGGGTGGGCGGCTATGTGCTCATCGCCATTTACAAGCTCGAGGTCGACCGTGAAGGTGTTGGCAGCTTTACGGCGCGCCAAGGCTACTTTGGCCGCTGGTTGCTCATGGTGATCCTGGGCGCGTTGCAGGCCATCATCGTTACGGTAGGCGATCTGGTGATTGGCGTGCAGTGCGTCAGCCCGCTGCTGTTCGTGCTGGGCGGCATCGCCATTTCGTTCACCTACGTCAATATCATCTATGCGCTGTCCACCACGTTTAAGCATATCGGCAAGGCTATCGGCGTCATTCTCGTCATCGTGCAGATCCCGGGTTCGTCGGGCATGTACCCCATCGAGATGATGCCCGGCTTCTTCCAGTGGCTGCACCCGCTGCTGCCCTTTACCTACGGCATCAATCTGCTGCGCGAGACGGTCGGCGGCATGTATTCGTTCAACTACCTGTTTAACCTGTGCATTCTGGGCGTGTTCTTGATCGTGGCGCTCTTTATCGGCCTGCAGCTGCGTCCGCTGCTGCTCAACCTTAACCTGCTCTTTGATAAACAGCTCTCCACGACCGGTATGATGATTTGCGAGTCCAACGACCTGCCGCGCCAGCGCTACTCGCTGCGCACGGCCATGCGCGTCATGCTCGATTCCGATTCGTACCGTCGCGAACTGCTCGATCATGCGGTCGCCTTTGAACATCGCTACCCGTACTACATCAAGGGCGGTTTTGCCGCCGTGGTGGGCGTTCAGGTCCTGCTCTTTGTCCTGTCGACGGTTCTCGATATCGACAATAACGGCAAGATCATCCTACTTGTCATTTGGATCATCTCGGTTATTGCCATCTGCGGCTGGCTTATCAATATCGAATATATCCGAGCGAGCCTCAATACCCAGATGCGCATCTCGGCGCTTTCGGATGAGGACCTGCGTCGCGAGATGCGCGAACACACGGCCGCCATTCCTGCCGCCCGCCACATGTTTGGCCTCAACGCCAGCGAGCGTGGTGCCAAGGGCGGCGATCAGTCCACGGGCCGCTTGCCGCATATCGGCTCGCACCATAAATCTCAGGGCAGCGACAGCACAGCCACAAATGATGGAGATACCACCGCGCTTGGCAAGCACTCCAAAGGAGGTGAGGCATAAATGAAGAACATCCTGCATCTGTTTAAGCGCGATGTCCAAAACGTGTCTCGCTCCGTGATCGGCTTGGTTGTCGTGATGGGCCTCATTATCGTACCGTGTCTGTACGCGTGGTTTAACATCGCCGGCAGCTGGGATCCGTACGGCAACACCGGCAATCTTAAGATCGCCGTGGTCAACACCGATGAGGGTTACGAGAGCGATTTGATCCCCGTCGAGGTTAACGTGGGCGAAAACGTGACCGCCACCCTACGCGGCAACGAGAGCTTCGATTGGGTTGTGCTCAACAATCGCGAAAAGGCTATCGAGGGCGTTAAGTCGGGCGCGTACTATGCTGCCGTCGTTATCCCCAAAACGTTTAGCGCTGACATGATGACGCTTTTCTCGACCGACGTGAAGCATGCCGATATCGAGTTCTACGAGAATCAGAAGGCCAACGCCATTGCGCAGATCGTGACCGAGAAGGGTTCGAGCGCCGTCCAGAGCCAGGTTAACAAAACTTTTACCGAGACCATTACGAGCATCGGTCTTAAGACGGTGTCCAGCCTGCTCGATTACATGAGCACCGACCAGGTCAGCAACTTTATCGCCAACCTGTCCTCGACGCTCGGCGATTCGGTCCAGGACCTGCAGGACGTTCAGGCCAGCGCAACGTCGCTTGCGGGCATTTTGAGCTCCACGTCCGATTCGCTGACGTCGGCGAGCGGCATGCTCAAGCAGACGGGCACGGTTGATGAGTCAACGAAGCAGCTGATGGAGCATGTCAAGAGCGGTATTAGCGATTCCAAGGAAGCGCTGAAGGACGCCAACGACGCCATCAATGCCGCGATTGACGGAAGCGCGGGCTCGTTTGACAACGTGTCCGCCGAGCTTGCGAAGGCATTTGATGCCGCGAATCAACATGTCGACCTTACAGTGTCCCAGCTCAACGATGCCGCGGCGGCGCTCAACACGCGTGCCGACGATATCGACGCCACGGCCGACCAGCTCCGCAGCTTTGCCGATCAGGTGACTGACGAAAAACTCCAGGACAGCCTCAAGTCTGTGGCAACATCGCTGAGCAGGATTGCTGTGGAGTATCGCAACAACGCCAAGGACTTGACGGCCACCGCGAAGTCTCTCTCTGACAGCATGGCAGAGGTTAATAAGTCGCGTGCCGAGGTCGATCAGGCAATCGCGGATGCCAAGGCTGGTATCTCGGGCGCCAAGACTGACTACGACTCTACGTTTTCGGCCAAGGCAAAGGAGCTCAAGAAGACCATCTCGGGCGTTTTGGATTCGCTGAACGGTATTTCGAACGATCTGGATAGTGCTGTTGCTGGCCTGACCGACGCATCCGGTTCGCTGGCAAAGGGCCTCTCCAAGGCTGCAAAGCTGGTCAACAAGGCTTCTGATCAGCTGGGCGAGGCGTCGGACAAGATCAGTGCGTTTAAGGACGAGCTCGACGGCGCCTTGATGTCGGATGACCTCGCTACGATCAAGACGATGATCGGCAATGATCCCGAGGGTCTGGCTGTGTCGCTTTCCGGCCCCGTCGCGCTCGACCGCAAGCCGGTCTATCCGATCCGCAACTACGGTTCGGCCATGGCACCGTTCTACACGATTCTGTCGCTCTGGGTGGGCTCGATTGTGCTGGCGGCCATGATGAAGGTCTCGGTTGACGATGAGCTTATCAACGAGCTCATCCCCGTGCGCCTGCACGAGATCTACCTGGGCCGCTACCTGTTCTTTGGCGGTCTGGCCCTGCTGCAGGCAACGCTCGTGTGTGCGGGCGACATCCTGTTCTTTGGCATCCAGTGCGACGACCCGCTGCAGTTTGTGCTGGCGGGCTGGGTCGCGAGTCTCGTGTTCTCCAATATCGTCTACACGCTTACGGTTTCGTTTGGCGATATCGGCAAGGCGCTCGCCGTCGTGCTGCTGGTCATGCAGGTCGGCGGTTCGGGCGGCACGTTCCCCATCGAGATGACCGGCCCCGTGTTCCAGGCGATCTATCCGTTCCTGCCGTTCACCCACGGCATCAACGCCATGCATGCCGCCATGGCCGGTGCGTACCACATGGAGTACTGGATTGAGCTAGGCATTCTGGCGAGCTATCTGATTCCATCGCTGGCACTGGGCGTCGTCTTCCGCCGCCCGGTCATCAAAGCCAACGACTGGATCATCGAAAAGCTGGAGAGTACTAAATTAATCTAGCGCAACAATGTAAACGCTGATGCTACGGCAATGTCAGCGAGCGAGCCGCATTTGCGCCAAGGTGACGTGAAATGAGAGGGCGCTGACCTTCTGGTCGCGCCCTTGAAATTGAACGTCAGATTGGTGTGAATGCAGCTCGCGCAGCGTCGGCCGGTCCGCCGTTCGGTAGAACGGCGGAACAAAACGCTTTAGTGGGCTGGATTGCGATGCAACGCTGGTTGTTGCTACAGTAGCGGGGCGTACCGGGGGTCCGGTGCGCCCTGTTTTTATTTGACCATGAGGCGGCACGCAGCCATGCGCGTGCGGACACCACGCCCAGATTGAGCGCGAGGATGCCCTATGGCCCAGCATGCCACTGACAATATCGAAATGATGCCCGATAGCCCTGTTGCTCGCGAGGACCTGGGCGCGGGCGGCACCTCCCGCGGCGCCGGCGCTCGCTCGCCGCTGTTCTGGAAAGTCCTGCTGCTTTCGGTGGCAGTCGTCTGGGGCTACTCCTTTACGACCATGAAGGACGCGCTCGACACCATTCCGGTGTTCGAACTGCTCTACGTGCGCTTTCTGCCTGCGGCGTTGGTCATGTTT
The DNA here is from genome assembly GCA_900548565.1 of uncultured Collinsella sp. Classification (GTDB taxonomy): domain Bacteria; phylum Actinomycetota; class Coriobacteriia; order Coriobacteriales; family Coriobacteriaceae; genus Collinsella. Next base: position 49,332 of record URKV01000001.1, on the reverse strand, counting down.
TTCATCTTCCACAAGCGCATCATCGCGCACCTCAACGCCCGCAACCTTATCGTCGGACTTGGCATGGGCGCACTTATGTGGGCCGCCTACGCCCTGCAGACAGTCGGTCTGGCGCACACCACGGCGGGCAAGAATGCTTTTTTGACGGGCACGTATTGCATCGTTGTGCCGTTCGCGAGCTATTTTCTGAGCGGCGAAAAACTCACCCGCTATAACCTGGGCGCGGCGCTGCTGTGCTTGGCGGGCATTGGCTTGGTGGCGCTCGATAGCGTTGAATTCAACATCGGTGATGTCATTACGCTGGCGGGTGCGGTCTTTTTCGCCATCCAGATGGCGGTGACTGCCAAGTACGGTCGCAAAATGGACATCAACGTCATCACGTTTTGGATGTTTGTGGGCAACGGCGTGCTGAGCCTGGCAACGTCGCTACTATTCGAGACCCAAGCGCCTCTGTCCGTGTGGACGCCGAGCTTTATCAGCGCGATGGCGTTTCTCTCGGTTGGTTGCACATGCGCGGCTCTGCTCATCCAAAACGTCGGCCTGGCGCATGTCTCGGCCTCGACGGGCTCACTGCTCCTTTCGATGGAGTCGCCTTCGGGCGTGCTGTTCTCGGTGCTGCTGATGGGGGAGGCGCTCACCTCGCGCCTGCTCGCCGGCTTCGCGCTCATCTTTCTTTCGATTATCTTGAGCGAGACGCACTTCGACTTTTTGCGCCGTCGTTCTCAGTAGTTTTAAATCGTCAAGATAAGGACATCAATCGTTAACAATGTGTTGCGGCCCGCGGATGCGGGCCGTTTTTGTATCTGCAGTCGGATATTCTGGCTTGTACACTTTACCTAAGTAGAGTATCTCGCAACCTGCATCCCCGCCCAATACGGTCGAATCTGCGATTTGTTGGGCGGGAAGGGAAAGACTTGCGGTTGTTGGCATTGTGGCCGCCCAGGGAGTCGAATGGATGCTCGTACCGTCATTCGTCTCGCCGGGTGGCCACGAGCTTACAACTCGATCCGTTTCCCCTCGTTGCATGCGGGTCGGTCGCCGCGGCGGTGCATCTGGCCGAACGAGTCCCCATACCCTCGTTCGGTCAGATGCGCCGCCGCGTTGCTGCTTTGTGCCGTATAATGACCGTTACCTATGACGCGATACAAAAGAAAGGTGTTTGCCCATGCAGGCACAGAAGGCGGAGGGAACCCGCGACCTTATCGGCGCCGAGATGCGCGCCTGGCAAAAGATGCAGCAGATCGCTGCCGGCGTATTCGAGCCGTTTGGCTTTAAGCCTATCGAGACGCCCGCGATCGAGCAGGTGGACGTCTTTGTCCACGGTATCGGCCAGTCGACCGACGTCGTGCGCAAGGAGATGTTCCGCGTCTTTAGCGGCGCCAACCTGGAGCGCGTCTTTACCGAGGGTACCGATACCAAGCTCAAGCCCAAGCAGCGCTTGGCGCTTCGCCCCGAGGGCACGGCCGGTGTGGTGCGCGCCGTCGTGGAGAACAACCTGGTGCCTCAGGGCTCCACGCCGTTTAAGGCCTACTATGCCGAGGCCATGTTCCGCGGCGAGCGCCCCCAGAAGGGCCGTCTGCGCCAGTTCCACCAGGTGGGCATCGAGTGGCTCGGCGCTCCCGATCCGGCGGCAGACGCCGAGTGCATCATCATGCTCATGGAGTTCTACAAGCGCCTGGGCTTCGACCTTTCCAAGCTTCGTCTGCTCATCAACTCGATGGGTGACGCCCAGTGCCGTCCGGCTTACCGCGAGCAGGTCAAGCAGTTCATCCTCGATCACGCAGACGAGATGTGCGATGAGTGCCGCGAGCGCGCCGAGCTCAACCCGCTGCGTGCCTTTGACTGCAAGAACGACCACTGCCGCGAGATCATGGCCGACGCCCCGCTGATGGGCGACAACCTGTGCGACGAGTGCCACGAGCACTACGAGCAGGTCAAGCGCTATCTGGATGCCGCCGGTATCGAGTATGTCGAGGATCCCACCCTGGTGCGCGGCCTGGACTACTACACCCGTACTGTCTTTGAGGTCGAGGCCCCTGGCGCCGGCGTCGGCTCCATCGGCGGCGGCGGCCGCTATGACGGCCTGGTCGAGCTCGAGGGTGGCAAGCCCACGGCGGGCGTCGGCTTTGCCGTTGGTTTTGAGCGCGCCCTGCTGGCCCTGCAGGCCTTTGGCAGCGATTTGGGTGCCGATGAGGCCCCGTGCGTCTATGTCGCCAACGCCGGCAAGGAACTGCGCCAGAACGTCTTTGCCATTACGCAGGAGCTTCGCGCCGCAGGCATCGTGACCGAGGCTGACTATCAGGGCCGTTCGCTCAAGGCCCAGTTTAAACAGGCCGATAAGGTGGGCGCTAAGCTCATCCTAGTCCTGGGTGGCGACGAGCTTGCCGCCGGCAAGGTCAAAGTGCGCGACATGGAGAGCCATGACGAGGTCCTTGCCGATCTGGCCAACGTCGTCGAGGCGGTTCGCGAGCGCCTGTAGCGCATCTTTTTGAGCTGCGGGCCTGCCAACGTGCCCTGCTCATGGAGAGCTATTGTTACGGGGGTGTTTCGCATTTATGCGGAATGCCCTCGTTTGCATATGCCGCCCACCGAGAAATACGACCATTTGGGGCAAAAACCCTTGCAATGCAGAAAATACTTTTGTGTGGTAAAGCGCAATCAGTGTCGAAAGTATTTCTCAAGCGCCTATAATGAATACCGCATGTTACGTGCATAGAAGGAGGAATGGGAGGAAACGTGGCTGAGAACCTAAGCAACCAGTCTGTACCCGAAGCCGCGGCGCGCGTCGCTGCCGTGGTCAACCGCCTCGTTAACCGAATCGGCTCGAATGCCGAGTCCAGGGAGCGTCTCGCCGAAATCGAGATCCCCGAGGAGCTGCGCGATAATCTGGCGCTGTTCCTGCGCCTGGAACGTCGTGTGCTTAGCGAGTATGATCCCGAGATCGCGGACCTGTTCGACAAGATTTTGATAGCCGAGATTGTGGCCAATGCTGGCAACCCCGGTAGCCGCGCTGCCGACGAGTCCGTTGACGAACAGGGCGTGCCCACTGCCGACGAGCCCACCGCCGTGGCGTTTCGCGAAGTCGTCGATCTGATTGACAGCCTGCCGCTTGATAAGCAGCAGGTCATCGTTCGCGCCTTTACGAGCTTCTTCCACTTGGCAAACCTGTCGGAGGAGAACTACCGTGTGGCGCAGCTGCGCGAGCGCGAGGCCGGCGCATCGACCGATACCGAGGTCGATCCCGCCAACGAACTCACCGTCGCCTATCACCAGTTGGTAAACGAGATGGGCGTCGAGGGTGCCAATGAGCTGCTCGGCAAGCTTGAGTTCCATCCCGTCTTTACCGCGCATCCCACTGAGGCCCGTCGCAAGGCCGTCGAGGGCAAGATTCGCCGTATCTCCAACCTGCTGGAGGAGCGTCCGCGTCTGGGCGGCTCCGACCTGGTGGAGAACGAGCGCCATATGCTGCAGGAGATCGACGCCCTGGTGCGTACGAGCCCCATCGCGCTCAAGAAGCCCACGCCGGTCGAGGAAGCCGATACCATCATCGACATCTTTGATAACACGCTGTTCGACGTTATCCCCGTCATCTATCGTCGTTTTGACGACTGGGTGCTGGGCGACAAGGCCGGTACCGTGCCGCCGCTGTGCCCGGCGTTCTTCCATCCCGGCAGCTGGATCGGTTCCGACCGCGACGGTAACCCCAACGTCACCGCCAAGGTGAGCCGTGAGGTCGCCGCCAAGTACTTTACCCACATGGTGCTCAAGCTCGAGGACAAGTGCCGCCGCATCGGCCGCAACCTCACGCTCGAGGCCACCTACAGCAAGCCGTCTGCCGAGCTCATCAACCTGTGGAACCATCAGGTCGAGATGAGCACCCAGTACACGGCCCGTGCCGAGCTGATCTCCGAGCACGAGCCGCATCGTGCCGTCATGCTCGTCATGGCCGACCGTCTGAACGCCACTGTGCGCCGTATCACCGACACCATGTACCACAGCGCCGACGAGTTCCTGGATGACCTGCGCGTCGTCCAGCGTTCGCTTGCTGCCTGCGGTGCCGTCCGTGCCGCCTACGGTCCGGTCCAGACCATCATCTGGCAGGTCGAGTCCTTCGGCTTCCATATGGTCGAGATGGAGTTCCGTCAGCACTCCGTGGTGCACGCCCGCGCCCTCAAGGATATCCACGAGAACGGTATCCATGGCGACCTGCAGCCCATGACGCGCGAGGTCATCGATACCTTCCGCGCTATCGGCTCCATCCAAAAGCGCTACGGCAAGAAGATGGCGCACCGCTACATCATCTCGTTTACCAAGAGTGCCCAGCATGTGGCCGACGTCTTTGAGCTTGCCCACCTGTCCTTTGCACACGAGGAGGATGTCCCCGAGCTCGACGTGATCCCGCTGTTCGAGCAGCTCGAGGACCTCGAGGGCTGCGTCGACGTGCTCGACCAGATGCTTACGCTGCCCGTGGTGCAAAAGCGCCTTGCCCAGACCAACCGCCGCATGGAGGTCATGCTGGGCTATTCCGACTCCTCCAAGGACGCCGGTCCTACCACGGCCATGCTCGCGCTGCACTCCGCGCAGGAGCGCATCGCCAAGTGGGCCGAGAAGAACGATATCGACCTGGTGCTCATGCACGGTCGCGGCGGTGCCGTGGGCCGTGGTGGCGGCCCGGCCAACAAGGCCGTGCTGGCGCAGCCCAAGGGTTCGGTCAACTGCTTCTTTAAGCTCACCGAGCAGGGCGAGGTCATCTTTGCCCGTTACGGCAACCGCACGCTGGCTCAGCGCCATGTTGAGTCCGTTGCTGCCGCAACGCTTTTGCAGTCGGCCCCGAGTGTCGAGAAGACCAACACCGAGACCACGCAGAAGTTCTGGGATATGGCCGAGAAGCTCAACACCGCAAGCCACGAGCGCTATCTGGACCTGCTGAACACCGAGGACTTTACACCGTGGTTCTCGACCGTGACGCCGCTGACCGAGGTCGGTCTGCTGCCGATCGGCTCGCGTCCGGCCAAGCGCGGTCTGGGTGCGAAGTCACTCGACGACCTGCGTACCATTCCGTGGATCTTCAGCTGGAGCCAGGCGCGCATTAACCTGGCCGCTTGGTACGGCCTGGGCACCGCCTGCGAGCAGCTTGGCGATCTTGACCAGCTCAAGGCTGCCTACCAAGAGTGGCCGTTCTTCCGCACCTTTATCGACAATATTGAGATGTCGATCGCCAAGACCGATCAGCGCATCGCCAAGATGTATCTGCACCTGGGCGACCGCGATGATCTGTCCAAGAAGGTCTTCACCGAGATGCAGCTCACGCGTAAGTGGGTCCTTGCCATCGTCGGTGATGAGTGGCCGCTGCAGCGTCGTCGCGTGCTCGGCTGCGCCGTTCGCGTGCGTAACCCCTACGTCGACGCCCTGTCCATCGCCCAGGTCCGCGCCCTTCGCGAGGTGCGTATGAACCAGGACGAGATGGCCGAGGAGAAGAAGGCTGAGTACATGAGCCTGATTCTTTCGACTGTGACCGGCGTCTCGGCGGGTCTACAAAACACGGGGTAATCGATAGCCCTGTGGCTCTCACCGGGGACCGCCGTATGCCTGCTTTCCGGCGCGTCCTCGGACATGCAAGAAGCCCTCGCTGCGCACTTCGTGCGGCGAGGGCTTCTTGCGTCCTGCGGAGTGCGCCGGAAAGCAGGCATACGGCGGGCCCCTTCGTCCTCGGTCTTCGGCGGATTACTGCTGGGGGAAAGATAGTGCGCTTCGCGCTTTTTGATGGGGCTTCGTGCTGCGGAATGCATTCAGAGGGAAACCCGTCGGGCCCCTTCGTCCTCGGTCTTCGGCGGATTGCGGCTGGGGGGATATGGCGCGCTTCGCGCCTAATGTGGGGTGCGGTGTGGGCTTTTTGGCCGCGGTTCCGTTTGGGATCGCGGCCGTTTTGTTATAGGTCAAATATGAACGTTATGTTAATGGGTCGGTAGACGGTGGTGTTTTTCGGCGAGCGGCGTATCCTTCCAACGGTTTATCTAGTGTGTCAGTTGAAAGGAAGAGGGCGCTCGTCATTGTTTGAATGTGAACTGCCGTTTGACCACAAGACGTTGCATCTGGAGCTCGAGGATAAGAACTTCGCGGGTGTGATGGAAGGTCATCAAAACGAGTTTAAGACTACAAAATCGCAGGAAGAGCTGGTAGAGGAGTCGCTTGCCAACCCTTATGGCTCGCCTTCGCTCGAGGAGCTTTGTGCTGGCAAGAAGGATATCGTCATTATTAGCTCCGATCATACGCGTCCCGTTCCCTCGCGTGTGACGATGCCTATTCTGCTGCATCACATCCATTCTGCTGCGCCCGAGGCTCGCGTGCGTATTTTGGTTGCTACGGGTATGCATCGTCCGTCGACGCACGAGGAACTCGTCAACAAGTACGGCGAGGAGATCGTTGCCAACGAGGAAATCGTTATGCACGTCGCGACCGATGACAGCATGATGAAAAAGATTGGCACCCTGCCTTCTGGCGGCGAGTGCATCATCAACAAGATTGCTGCCGATTGCGATCTGCTGCTTGCCGAGGGCTTTATTGAGCCGCACTTCTTTGCCGGTTTCTCTGGTAGCCGCAAGTCCGTCCTGCCTGGCATCGCCAGCTACAAGACCATCATGTACAACCACAACGGTCAGTTTGTGAACGATTCCCATTCGCGTGCCGGCAACCTGTGCCACAACCATGTGAGCGAGGACATGTTCGCCGCCGCCGAGATGGCTCACCTCGCCTTTGTGCTTAACGTGGTGCTCAACGGCAAGCACGAGGTCATCGGCTCCTTTGCTGGTGACATCCACAAGGCACACGAGGCTGGCTGCGAGTTCGTGAAGAGCCTTGCAGGCGTTGAGCCCGTTGAGTGCGAGATTGCCATTACCACCAACGGTGGCTACCCGCTCGATCAGAACATCTATCAGGCCGTGAAGGGCATGTGTGCTGCCGAGGCCACACTTCCCGAGGGCGGCGTGATCATCGATGTCGCCGGTTGTGCCGACGGTCACGGTGGCGAGGGCTTCTATCACAACATCGCCGACAATGATCCGGCAGAGTTTGAGCGCGCCTGCATCGACCGTCCTAAGGACGAGACCCTGCCCGACCAGTGGACGAGCCAGATCTTTGCCCGCATCCTGGCGCATCATCCTGTGATCATGGTTACCGACCTGTGCGATCACCAGATGATCAAGGATATGCACATGACGCCGGTCAACACTCTCGATGAGGCGCTCAAGCTCGCCTTTGAGATGAAGGGTGCCGATGCCAAGGTAGCCGTCATTCCCGATGGCCTGGGCGTTGTCGTCGCTCAGCACTAGTACGCGGCCTAAACGAATCGTTTATAACCGACAAGAAAGATAAGGTTTTATGCTTACCAAACTCCTCTGCGAATTCGGCGCAACGGCCCTCATGATCATCTTTGGCGTGGGCGTGCACTGCGATACCGTGCTTAAGGGCACCAAGTATCAGGGCTCCGGCCACATGTTTGCCATCACCACCTGGTCTTTTGGCATCTCGGTTTGCCTGTTTGTCTTTGGCGGCGCCGTGTGCATGAACCCCGCCATGGTACTTGCCCAGTGCATCGTCGGCCTGGTGCCGTGGAGCAGTTGCATCCCCTTCATGGTTGCTGATATGCTCGGCGGCTTTGTGGGCGCCGTAATCGCTTGGCTTATGTATGCCGATGAGTTCAAGGCTTCCGAGGGCGTCGTCGACCCCATTGCCCAGCGCAACATCTTCTCGACCAACCCCACTACCGAGGGCACGAACTATGCCCGCAACTTCTTCTGCGAGGCTATCTGCACCTTCGTGTTCATCAGCGCCATTCTCGCCGCTGCTAGCCGTGCTGGTGAGAACGTTCTGATGCTTGCTATCTGCGTGGGTCTGATCGTTTGGGCTGTTGGCATGGGTATGGGCGGCATCACCGGCTTCGCCATGAACCAGGCTCGTGACCTTGGTCCTCGCATGGCTTATCAGGTGCTGCCGATCAAGAACAAGGCTGACAACAACTGGAAGTACGGCCTGCTCGTTCCTGGCATCGCTCCGTTTATCGGTGCTGCTCTGGCCGCGCTGTTTGTGCATGGTTTCTTGGGCATGTTCTAGTCTGAGGCTACATAGTTGTCCGCCGTCCGCATGGGGTAACTTCCCAGCGCGTCCTCGGACATGCAAAAAGGCTCGCTGCGCACTTTGTGCGGCGAGCCTTTTTGCGTCCTGCGGAGTGCGCTGGGAAGTTACCCCATGCGGACGGCTGCGGGGTCTTTGTTGCGTTCGCACAAGCAACCCAATATATATCTGAATTTGGATGGGAGGGGCTTGTTGCTGGTAGGGGCGTTGGGCTTCTGTCGACACTTTGGGATGGATTGTGCTTTGGGTTGGGGCGGCGCTTTGAGATGAGGTCGGAACTTTGGGATGAGGGGTTTACTCAGTTGAAGAGAGGCTTAATGACTGATAGGTAGTCTTTGGCTACTTCGGCCTTATCTGCTTGGAAGTTGTGCCAGGCCCACCATTGGACCATTCCTACGAAGCTTGAGGCTATGTGGTGTAGTAGGAAGCTTCGGTCCATGGTGGCGGCGGGGCCGTTTGGGTCGGTAGGGACGGTTTCGGCTGCGCGCGACATGATGGTCTTGCGTAAGCAGTCGGCGAAGACGCGTGAGCCGGCGCCGGCTACGAGGGCGCGTACGCCCTGACGACGATCCCAGAGGTTGTTGAGGATATGCTCGACTTGCACGAGTGGGTCGTCGAGCGGCGTACCATCGTCGTCGAGGGCGTGGGCGCAGATGTCGCTCACGAGCTCGGACAGTAGGTCGTCTTTGCTCTTAAAGAGGCCGTAGAATGTGGCCCGACCAACATGGGCACGAGCGATGATGTCGCCGACGGTAATCTTGCCGTAATCCTCTTCGCGTAGCAGCTCGGAGAACGCTGCAACGATGGCAGCGCGGCTTTTTTCTTTGCGGGCATCCATGGCTATGCATCCACGTGAACGAGTAGACAACGGAGCGTGCCGGAGCAACCCTCGTAGGGGCGCTTGCCGGCGCCGTAGCCGACGGCTTCGATGTGGTAGCGTGCCGGCAGGTGCTCGGACGTGCGCAGCGCGGTAACGATGGCGGCGCCCGTGGGCGTCACGAGCTCGCCGGCGACCGGTGCGGGCGTGAGGGCGATATTGCCCGCCTGGCACAGGTTGACGACAGCGGGGACGGGAATGGGCATAAGGCCGTGGGCGCAGTGGATGGTGCCGTGGCCCTCGGAGAGCGACTCGACGACAATATCCTCGATGCCCAGGTCATCGAGGCAGATGGCGACCGAGCAGATGTCAACGATGGAGTCGACGGCGCCCACCTCGTGGAACATGACGGTCTCGGGCGTTTTGCCGTGGGCCTTTGCCTCGGCGGCGGCGAGCGCGGTAAAGATGGCGAGCGCACGACGCTTGGCGCCATCGCTTAGCTGCGAGCCGTCGATGATAGCAGTGACGTCCGCCAAAGAACGGTGGTGATGGTGGTGGGCGTGATGATGGCCCTCGTGGTCATGGCCGTGGGCCTCATGATCATGTTCGTGGCAGTGACTGTGCTCGTCGTGCTCATGATGGTGGTGCTCGTGCTCGTGCGTGTGCTCGGCAGCTGCTTCGTTGCCGTAGAGCCAGGCCATATCGTGGTCGTGGTTCTCGAGCTCCTCTGCAAGCTGGACGTCAAAATCACAGGCGTCGATGCCATGCTTGTTTGCACGCGTGACGGCGATCGTAAAGCCGTCGACCGGCAGCGTAGCGAGCTGTTCGCGCAGGTGCTCCTCGCTGGCGCCCAGGTCGAGCAGGGCCGCGACAGTCATGTCGCCGCTGATGCCCGAGGTGCCGTCGATGATAAGCGTGTGCTGATGATTGGACATGGAATGCTCCTTAGCGGGCGCGGGGTGTGCCGGCGCTCAGATGATTGATAAGACTTGCCTGGTAGGCGGCACCAAAGCCGTTGTCGATATTGACGACCGATACGCCGCTGGCACAGGAGTTGAGCATGGCGAGCAGTGCGGCTACGCCACCAAAACTTGCGCCGTAGCCCACGCTGGTGGGAACGGCGATGACCGGACAGCTCACCAGGCCGCCGACAACGCTCGCCAACGCGCCCTCCATGCCGGCGATGGCGATGACCACCTGCGCCTGTGCAAGTTCCTCGGCATGCGCGAGCAGGCGGTGCAGGCCGGCAACACCCACGTCGTAGAGGCGGTCGACCTCGTTGCCATAGAATTCGGCCGTCAACGCGGCTTCCTCGGCGACGGGCAAGTCGCTCGTGCCGGCGCAGGCGACGACGATGCGTCCGTTGCCAGTAGGGGAGGGCTTGCCGCCCACGAGGGCGAGCTGTGCGTTCGGGATATATCCCAGGTCGATGCCGTTGCCGAGGAGCTCCGAGGTACGGGCTGCTTTTTCGCTGTCCAGGCGCGTGACCAGGACGCGCTCCTGGCCGGCATCGCGCAGCGCTTCGATAATGGCGGTAATCTGCTCGGCGGTTTTACCGGCACCGTAGACAACCTCGCCGGCTCCCTGGCGCACCCCGCGCGAAAGATCGAGCTGTGCAAAGCCCAGGTCGGCGGTCGGCGCCGTCTGGATGCGCGTGAGGGCATCGGCCGGCATAATGCTTCCGTCTGCCACGTCACTTAGCAATTGCTCAAGATCTCGTTTGTCCATATAAGTTCCCTTCGACGCAGAAAAGTTTAGCACGCGAAGGGTTGTTTCCGAACATTAGAGCATAATTGTTCGGAAATCTGACATGTCAGATTAGATGAAGTTGTGAGGCAAACTGACTAGTCGCGCAGGATGATGTCCATGGCGAGCATCAGGTTGCGCTCGTCGATGGCAAATGGGGCGGCCTCGCGCGTCTTGGGCTTGGCGCAAAATGCGATGCCCGTGCCTGCGGCCTGAATCATGGGGATGTCGTTGGCGCCGTCACCGATCGCGACGGTATGGGCCATATCGACACCGCACTCGACTGCCCAATCCAGCAGCTGGATGAGCTTGGACTCCTTGGTCACAATGTCTGCCGCCAACTTACCGGTGAGCTTGCCGTCCACGACCTCCAGGCGGTTAGCCAGGCAGAAGTCGATGCCCGCGGCGGCCACGATCTTGTCGGCGACCTCGTGGAAGCCGCCGCTCACCACGCCGACCTTCCAGCCCTTGCTGTGTGCCGAGCGCACAAGCTCCAACGCGCCGGGGGTAAACGTCACGCGCTCAAAGGTGCGCTCGAACACGCTCTCGTCCAGGCCGGCGAGCAGCCCCACGCGCTTCTCGAGCGCTTGCCTAAAGTCCAGCTCGCCGCGCATAGCGCGATCGGTGATTTGCGCAACTTGCTCGCCCACGCCGGCCTCCTCGCCCAACAGGTCGATGACCTCCTGGTTGATGAGCGTGGAGTCGATATCCATAACAATGAGGCGTGCAGTCATGATGGGCCTTTCCAAGTGCTGTTTTATTGGGGCATATTGTCGCACGTGAATAGCGCGGGCGGGTGCCGCGGTGCGTCAATTGTTTCGTCTCCGTCAAGTCTTTGGGTAAGAGCTACTTTTTCGCGGCACATCGACGCGGGTGCGATAACATAGAACGCCATGTCTGGCTGCGCGGTTTACGCAGGCTGGGCAAATCTGTACGACGCCGCCCGGAACGACACGGGGCGGCACAGATCCATAAAGGAGGATCACTGGTATGAGCCAGACCCGTCCCATTGACGAGCATTCCATGCACACCCGTACCTGCGGCGAGCTTCGCTTCGAGAACGTGGGCGAAGAGGTCACCCTCACCGGTTGGGTGAGCCGTCGCCGCGACCACGGCGGCCTTATCTTCTGCGACCTTCGCGACCGCGAGGGCATCACGCAGCTCACTTTCGACCCCGAGCACTCCGACGGCGATGCCTTTAAGATCGCCGAGACCATGCGTCCCGAGTGGCCCATCAAGATTCACGGCGTCGTGCGCTCCCGTGGCGAGGAGACCACCAACGCCAAGCTCGCGACCGGCGAGATCGAGGTCCTGACCGACCACGCCGAGGTGCTCAACACGTCCGTCACCCCGCCGTTCCAGATCGAGGACGGCATCGAGACCAGCGAGGACACCCGTCTGCGCTATCGCTATCTGGATCTCCGCCGTCCCGAGATGATGGCCAACCTCAAGCTGCGCTCCGACTTCACCTTTGCCATTCGCGAGGCGCTGCACAACCGTGAGTTCATGGAGGTCGAGACGCCCTCCCTGTTTAAGTCCACGCCCGAGGGCGCCCGTGACTTCATCGTCCCCAGCCGTATTCAGCCGGGCAACTTCTACGCCCTGCCGCAGTCCCCGCAGCTCCTGAAGCAGCTGCTCATGGTCGGTGGCGTCGAGCGCTACTACCAGGTTGCCAAGTGCTTCCGCGACGAGGACCTGCGTGCCGACCGTCAGCCCGAGTTCACCCAGGTCGATATCGAGATGTCCTTCGTGGACCAGAATGACGTCATGAGCGCGCTCGAGGAGGTCCTGGCCGACGCCTTCGGCCGCATGGGCGTCGAGATGCCCACGCCGCTGCGTCGCATGGACTACTGGGAGGCCATGGACACCTATGGCTCCGACAAGCCCGATACCCGCTATGGCATGCACCTGGTCGACCTGACCGACATCTTCGCCAACTCCAAGTTCAAGGTCTTTGCGACTGCCGCAAACGAGGAGGGCTCTGCCGTCAAGGCCATCAACGCCAAGGGCGCCGGCGCCTGGGCACGTGCCAAGATCGATAAGCTTGCCGGCGTGGCCTCCACGTTTGGCGCCAAGGGCCTGGCCTGGATCGCATTCCGCGAGGACGGCTCCATCAACAGCCCCATCGTCAAGTTCTTCTCGGACGAGGAGATGGCGGCTCTGCGCGAGCGCATGGACGTCGAGCCCGGCGACCTTGTGATGTTCGCCGCCGGCCCGCGCCTGCTCTCCGACGAGATCCTGGGCGGCATGCGTTCTCACATGGCCAACGCACTCGAGATCAAGCGCGAGGGCCACGACTTCCTGTGGGTCGTCAACTTCCCGCTGTTCCACTGGGATGAGGACCGCAAGGCCTATGCCGCCGAGCACCAGCCCTTCACCCTGCCGACCGAGACCGACATCGCCAAGATTGAGGCCGACCCGTTGGCAGCCGGTTCTTGCACCTACGACTTTGTCATGGACGGCTTTGAGGCCGGCGGCGGCGGTATGCGTATCCACAACGCTGAGATGCAGATGTCCATGCTCAAGCTCCTGGGCTTTACCGAGGAGCGTGCCGAGTCTCAGTTCGGCTTCCTCATGGAGGCCCTCAAGTTTGGTGCGCCCCCGATGGGCGGTTTCGCTCTGGGCCTGGACCGCGTGTGCATGCTGCTCACCGGTTCCGACTCCATCCGCGACGTCATGGCGTTCCCCAAGACGGCCAGCGGCTCCGACCTTATGTCGGGCGCTCCGAGTGCCGTTAGCGGCGCCCAGCTCAAGGACGTCAGTCTGCGCCTGATGTAGGGAAGCGGCTACATATTGCCTGTAACGAGGGAAGGACACGTGCCTTCCCTCGTTTTTTATACGCCGAGGTTGCGAGGGCATAGGGTGACCGGACATCGCGGAAAGTGCGTCCCGGAATCTGCGTCCAGAACGGGTCGCGCTTTCCCAAAGGGGGTCCTCTGGGAAAGCGCGACCCAGAATCCAGCCAAATAACGGGACGCGCTTTCCGGTTGAGCCTTCTGGCGGAAACTGTGTCCCATCATTGACGCTCGAAATGGGATGCGGTTTCCGTCCCACCCTCAACAAGCATCTAACGCTACAATAACTACCACGTGGCTGGGTTTTGCCGGCCGAATGTGCGATGTCGTGGGAGGGGACATGGTCGAGTTTACAAAGACGATTAAAGATCCGTTGGGATTACATGCCCGCCCGGTTGCGCTGCTCTATGACATCATTGTCAAGCATCGTAGCGACGTGTCAGTCAGCATCGGCGATCGCCACACGGATGGCCGCGATGTCATGGGACTCATGGCTCTCTACGGCGAGTGCGGCGAGGACATCATCTTCCGCGTTTCGGGCGTAGATGAGGCCTCCTGCGTTACGTCGATCAGAAACCTCTCGCTCTAACCTCAACAATGTGACAAAGGGGCAGTCCCCTCTGTTGCATCAATTGGTATGGCAAGGCGCCGCAAAGAGACAGTCTTTGCGGCGCCTTTGTTTCGTATAGGAAACTTTTTCGAAATCTGAATGGGGACCCTTTCCAAAAAGTTAACCACGTGTTAGTTTACTAAAGTGAACATAGACGTGGTTAACTTTTGCTGCGTCGATGTTGAGGACGAACTGACGTTAGGAGCTCACTCATGTCTTGCGGACCGCAGATGCCGGCTATGCCGCTTTCGATGGTAAAAGCGGGCGAAACCGTGCGCGTGTCTCGCGTAAAGGGCAATGAGGATATGAAGCACCATCTCAAGGACCTCGGCTTTGTCGAGGGCAACGAGATCCACGTGGTGAGCTCGAGTGGCGCCAATATCATCGTCACGGTGCTGGGTGCACGCTTTGGTATCGATTCCAAGGTTGCCATGCACATCATGACCGTCGGTTAGTTCGCAGCATTTCGCAAAAAGCTGAAAGGGGGACAAGTACATGAAGACGTTGGGTGACGTCAAGGTGGGCGAGAGCTCTACCATCGTCAAGCTTCACGGTGAGGGTGCACTGCGCCGTCACCTTATGGACCTGGGGCTCATCAAGGGCACGTCGTTTAAGGTCGTAAAGGTCGCACCGCTCGGAGATCCGGTCGAGATCAACGTGCGCGGCTACGAGCTTTCCATCCGCAAGGAGGAGGCTGCCGTCGTCGAGGTCCAGTAAGGGCCAGCGGCGAGTATTTCTGCAGATAAAGTTAGGTTTTTCTAACTTAATGCAGCAACTTTGAAGCACATTATCCAGCTCGCGCGGAGAAAGCAGCGCGGGCACACAAGGAAGAAGGATTGAATGGCGGATTCTCAGATCCATGTCGCGCTGGCGGGTAACCCCAACTGCGGCAAGACCACGCTTTTCAACCTGATCACCGGCGCCAACGGCTACGTTGGCAACTGGCCCGGCGTCACGGTTGAGAAAAAGGAAGCCAAGCTCCTGAGTGACAAGAACGTCACGATTACGGACCTCCCCGGCATCTACTCGCTTTCCCCCTACAGCCCCGAGGAGCAGTGCTCGCGCGATTACCTCATGAGCGGCGAGCCCGATGTGGTCGTCCAGGTTGTCGACGCGACCAACCTTGAGCGCAACCTGTACCTGGCACTTCAGGTCGTCGAGACCGGCCTGCCCGTGGTTGTCGCCCTCAACATGGCCGACTTGGTCGAGAAGAACGGCGATAAGATCGACACGGACAAGCTTTCCAAGAAGCTCGGCTGCCCGGTCATGATGATCTCGGCCCTTAAGAACAAGGGTATCAACGAGCTGTTCGAGCAGGTCAAGAAGTCCGCTGCTTCCAAGGGCCAGGTGCCGGAGCACAAGTTCGATTCTTCAATCGAGGACGTTCTGACCCACATCGAGAACAACCTGCCGGCGAGCGTTCCCGCCAACAAGCGTCGCTACTACGCCGTCAAGCTGTTTGAGCGCGATGCGGACGCTTGCAAGCTCATCAACCTCACTAAGGAGAAGGCCGCTCGTGTTGAGCAGCTGGTCGCCCAGTGCGAGCAGGATTGCGACGACGATGCCGAGTCCATCATCACCGGCGAGCGCTATGGCGTGATCGCGCACATCATCGACGAGTGCCTCACCAAGGCCCCGGCCAAGATGAGCACCTCCGAGAAGATCGACCGCGTGGTTACCAACCGTATCCTGGGTCTGCCGATCTTTGTGGTCATCATGTTCTGCGTGTACTACATCGCCGTTTCCACCCTGGGCGGCACGGTGACCGACTTCACCAATGACCAGCTCTTCGGCACCGACGGTTGGTACGTGCTCGGTCAGGGCCGCGATGCTTACGATGAGGCCGTCGAGGCCGCGGGCGACGATGCCGACTCGGTCGACCCGGCCGAGTATGGTCCCTATGTCCCGGGTATCACCACCGTGGTGCACGACGCCCTCGTGGCGGGCGGCACCGAGGACGGCGGCCTGGTCGATTCGCTGGTCTGCGACGGCATCGTCGGCGGCCTGGGCGCCATCTTTGGCTTCGTCCCGCAGATGTTCCTGCTGTTCGTGATGCTGTCATTCCTGGAGGACTGCGGCTACATGGCCCGTGTCGCCTTCATCATGGACCGCGTGTTCCGCCGCTTTGGCCTGTCCGGTAAGTCCTTTATTCCCATGCTCGTGTCCTCGGGCTGCGGCGTCCCCGGCGTCATGGCCACCAAGACCATCGAGAATGAGAAGGACCGCCGCATGACGGTCATGACCACCACGTTCATCCCCTGCGGCGCCAAGCTGCCGATCATCGCCCTGCTCATGGGTTCCATCATCGGCGATTCTTCCACCACCGCCGCATGGATCAGCCCGCTGTTCTACTTCTTGGGCGTCTTTGCCGTCATCGCCTCGGGCCTCATGCTCAAGAAGACCAAGCTCTTCGCCGGTCGCCCGACGCCGTTCGTTATGGAGCTTCCCGCCTATCACTTCCCGGCGATCCGCTCTTGGGCGCTGCACGTGTGGGAGCGCTGCTGGGCCTTTATCAAGAAGGCCGGCACGGTCATCTTCGCCTCTACCGTCGTGGTTTGGTTCCTCTCCAACTTTGGTAGCTACAACGGTTCCTTCGGCTTCCTGCCTGCTATGGACGGCATCCCCGAGGAGTTTATGGACTACTCCGTGCTCGCCATGCTGGGCAACCTGGTCGCTTGGATCTTCGCCCCGCTCGGCTTTAGCACCTGGCAGGCCACCGCGCTGACTGTCTCTGGACTTGTCGCCAAGGAGAACGTCGTCGCCACCGCCGGCTCGCTGCTGTCGGTTGCTGACGCCGCCGAGACCGACCCGAGCCTGTGGACCGCGTTTGCCGGCATGTTCCCGACTATGGGCGCCTGCGTTGCCTTCGGCGCTTTCAACCTGCTGTGCGCCCCGTGCTTTGCCGCCATGGGCACTATCCGCAATCAGATGGACTCCGGCAAGTGGACCGCGATTGCCATCGGCTACGAGTGCGCCTTCGCTTGGGTCATCGGCCTGTTCATCAACCAGTTCTACAACCTGCTTGTCCTTGGCCAGTTTGGTATCTGGACGGTTGTGGCCATCGTGCTGCTGGTTGCGATGCTCTTCCAGATCTTCCGTCCCATGCCCAAGCACGCTTGGACCGACGAGGATGAGACCAACACCGCTTCCGCCGCAGTTTCCGCTTAAGTCCGAATAAGGATTAGCCCCTTTCCACGAGCCCGGGTGTCCCAGCGACACTCGGGCTTTTTGGTGAGGGAGATGTGGCGTTTCCGCAGATAAAACCGACCAAAATATACCTGTCCCTTTTTGGCAGGTGGAGAATGGGGTAAAGTAAGTGGTGGTTAACTAGAGGAGGCTTGCTATGGCACCTATCGATATTGTTGTACTGGCTGTTATCGGTATTGCGTTTGTCGCCGTGTGCGTACGCATCTACCGCAAGGGAACCTGCGCCGACTGCGCTCAGGGCGGCGTTTGCACGGGACATTGCTCCAACAAAAAGACTTGCGCCGCACTTAAGGGCGTGGACAAAATTGCCGAAGACTTGGGCCGCGGTATCAAGTAAGGTCCGTCATCCAAGCGCCTCGCGAGCATCCGTTCGCGGGGCGCTTTGCACATTTGGGGGAGAGCGCGGCGAGTTGAAGAGTGATTTTGGGGTATCGTTACCTGTACTGTTAATTGGCAACTTATCTATAACGGAGTAACCCCATGAGCGCTCGCGTAACCATGAAGGACATAGCCGCCGAGCTTGGCGTTTCCATCAATACCGTGCACAAGGCCCTGACGGGTAAGGCCGGCGTGAGCGAATCCGTGCGCTCCAAGGTGAATGCTAAGGCCGAGGCCATGGGTTACCATCGCAATACGAGTGCCTCGAGCCTGCGCCGCAAGGATATCAACCTGGTGTTTTGCCTGCCCCGCGCATCGCGCGAGGGGGCGTACTTTTTCCGTTACCTTTGGGAAGGCTGCAACCGCTTTGAGCAGGAGGTCATCGATCAGGGCATTACGGTTGAGCGCGTAGAATTTGGCGTGGGCGGCTACGCCGATGCGCTCGAGCAGATCGATGAGCGTCTGCAGGTAGGCGAGAAGATTGATGGTCTGCTTGCCTATGTTCCGGGCGATGACCGCGCGACCGAGCTCTTGAGGCAGATTGCCGAGGCGGGCGTGGCAATCGAGCTCGTAGACGGCGACCGACCGCACCTCGATCGCCTGGGTGCCAGTCTGGCGGACTATTCCGCGGCGGGCAGCCTTATGGCAGAGCAGGCGGCTAACCTGGTCCACGCTTCTGGGGCTGACGCCCGCGTGCTTCTGTTGGCGGGCGATCCCTATACCGACTCACACTACCTGACCGCCCGCGCCTTTCATAATTACCTGCGCGAACACGATATTCCATGGCGGGTTGAGGACCTTGCCGGCGCCCATGCGCAAGTCAAACAGCTCGAGCGCGAGCTTGAGCAGCGCTTGAGTGCGCCGGATGCTCCCGAGCTCATCTGTAGCGTTTTTGCCGTTGGTTCCGAGGTGGTCGCCGACGCGCTTGTTTCAAGCGGCAAGGCCGGCAAGGTCATGGTAATCGGCAACGACCTGTTCCCCGAGAGCGCCTTGGCCTTGCGCCGTGGCATCTTTACCAATATTGTCTATAAGGACCCGGTGAGCCTGGCCTACCGTGGCGCCAAGACCTTGGGCGAGTATCTGCTGTGGGGTAAAACTCCGGCGGAGCCCGTGCAGAAGGGTGCTGTGGAGATGGTGTTTGCCAGCAACGTCGACCGCTACTGCGAGCTTGCGGGAATTTAGCCGTTTAGTCAGGTACCCCCTCTTGCGACGTGCTTTTTTTGGAGTATTCAGCAATGGCGTGTCCCGAAAGAGGTTAGGACGACTGTTTTAAGTGCCCCCGATGGCGTAATTCGCCATCGGGGGCACTTATTTATGCCGATTGGGCGCAATATGAGCATCAGATAGGGCTTCGAAGACGGTGCGCGGTGCGCTCCGATGCTGAATACTCCCAAAAATGCACGGCGGAACATGACCCACCTGGCCAAAGCGCTCAAGTTCGGTATTCGGGGACGCCTGCCAATTCGCAATACATACAAGTCACGGCTCCAGTAACCGTTGAACGGGCAAAATCGACCGTTCACCCCATGGTGGTTAGGTGAACGTTCACCTTTTAAGTCGCAATGAATTAGTATAGTGAACGTTCACCTAGAGGATAACGAGCGCATCGTGCGCCCGCTCCGCCAACAAAGGGGTTGTTTGATGAAAAACTTCATGGACGATCAGGATTTCCTGCTGAGCACCAAAACCGGTGAGGAGCTGTTCCACAACTTTGCCGAGGGCATGCCCATCGTTGACTACCACTGCCACATTTCTCCCAAGGAGATCTGGGACGACAAGCGTTTTGAGAACATCACCGAGGTTTGGCTGGGCGGTGACCACTACAAGTGGCGCCTGATGCGTGCCAACGGCGTCGACGAGCGCTTCATTACCGGCGATGCCCCTGCTCGCGAGAAGTTCCAGAAGTGGGCCGAGACCCTGGGCCGTTGCGTGGGCAACCCCGTCTTTGAGTGGAGCCACCTGGAGCTTAAGCGTTACTTTGGCTACGAGGGCGTCCTGAACGGCAAAACCGCTCAGGAAGTCTGGGACCTTGCCAACGCCAAGCTCGCTGAGGCCAGCTTTACCTGCCGCAACCTGATCAAGCAGTCCAACGTCCGTATGATCTGCACTACCGACGACCCCGCCGACAGCTTTGAGTGGCACAAGAAGATTGCCGCCGACGACAGTTTTGACGTTCAGGTCGTTCCCGCCATGCGCCCCGATGCCGCCCTGCGCATCGAGCGTGGCCAGGAGTTCGCCGACTACTGCAAGCATCTCTCCGAGGTTGCTGGCGTTGAGATCAGCGACTTCGAGGGCATGAAGGCTGCCATCTCCAAGCGCTACGACGTTGCCCACGAGCTGGGCTGCCGCGCTTCCGACCACGCGCTCGACTACGTTATGTACGTTCCGGCTACCGCCGACGAGATCGAGACTATCTTTGCCAAGGGCCTTGCCGCCGAGCCGCTTGCCGAGGACGAGGTCCTCAAGTACAAGACGGCCTTTATGCAGTTCGTCGCCGGCGAGTATGTCCGCCTTGGCTGGGCCATGCAGCTGCACTTTGGCTGCAAGCGTGACAACAACCGCGCTATGTTCGCCAAGCTCGGTCCCGACACCGGCTACGACTGCATCTCCAACTACACGCCGTCCGACCAGCTGGCCGATTTCCTCAACTCCATCCAGGAGTCCACGGGTCTGCCCAAGACCATCCTGTACAGCCTGAACCCCATCGACAACACCATGATCGATACCGTGATGGGCTGCTTCCAGGAGGCTCCGACCGCCGGCAAGATCCAGAACGGCTCTGCCTGGTGGTTCAACGACAACGAGGTTGGTATGCGCGAGCAGCTCACGGCTCTGGCTAACGAGGGCGTGCTGGGCAACTTTGTGGGCATGCTTACCGATTCCCGCTCCTTCCTGTCCTACCCGCGTCACGAGTACTTCCGTCGCGTGCTGTGCGGCGTGATCGGTGAGTGGGTCGAGCAGGGCAAGTACCCCGCCGACATGGAGCTGCTGGGAGCCATCGTGCGCGACATTAGCTACAACAACGCGGTCCGCTACTTTGGCTTTGACCTGGATACCGTCGAGGCCTAAACCCGCATCGAATCACACCGAACTCGGGAGCGCCGTTGCCACACGCGGCGCCCCCGTTTTGCCTGCACGCTAACAGCAATCTAAG
Organism: uncultured Collinsella sp.; assembly: GCA_900548565.1. Classification (GTDB taxonomy): domain Bacteria; phylum Actinomycetota; class Coriobacteriia; order Coriobacteriales; family Coriobacteriaceae; genus Collinsella. The sequence continues at coordinate 28,495 of URKV01000001.1, read as the reverse complement.
GAGAGACATCGATGGAGAACATCAGCTACGAGACGCTCGAGAAGATCGGCTACAAGGGCTACCTGCTGCCCAAGGACGCGCCCGAGAAGGTTCTGCAGTTTGGCGAGGGCAATTTCCTGCGCGCCTTCGTCGACCGCTTCTTTGACATGGGCAACGAGGCAACCGGCTGGAACGGCAAGGTTGTCATGGTCCAGCCCATCAGCGGTGCCTTTGGCTTTGCCGACGGCATTAACGCTCAGGATGACCTGTACACCGTGCTGGTGCGCGGCAAGGAGAGCGGCAACACGGTCGACGAGTCTCGTGTGATCAGCGCCTGCAGCCGCTGCCTCAATCCGTATCGCGAGGACGACTACCGCGCCATGATGGAGGTCGCCGTCTCCGACGATTTGGAGATTATCGTCTCCAACACCACCGAGGCCGGTATCGCCTACGATCCGTCCTGCAAGGCCGACGACATGCCGCCCGCGAGCTTCCCCGCCAAGCTTGCCCAGGTGCTCCACACCCGCTGGGCCGCCGGCAAGCCGGGCGTCATCGTGCTCGCCTGTGAGCTCATCGATCACAACGGCGAGGAGCTGTTGCGCATCATGAACCAGTACGTGAGCGACTGGGGCTGGGAGGACGAGTTTGCGCAGTGGATGGCCAGCGACTGCACCGTCTGCACCACGCTCGTCGACACTATCGTCCCCGGCCGTATCCGCGACCCTAAGGAGGCCGCTGCCGTGGCCGAGCGCCTGGGCTACGAGGATCCCTTCCTGGCCGTGCGCGAGCCCTTCCAGATGTGGGGTATCCAGGGCGATGAGTCGCTCAAGGAGCGTCTGCCCTTCGTGAAGGCCGGCCTGCCGGGCGTCTTTGTGACCCCCGATGTCACCCCGTACAAGAAGCGCAAGGTCCGCATCCTCAACGGCGCCCACACTGCCTTTGTTCCGGGTTCCTGGGTTGCCGGCTTTGACATCGTGCGCGATTGCATGCATGACGAGACCGTTCGCGGCTTCATGAACACCATGCTCTACGACGAGGTCATCCCGACGCTTGCCGCCGATCTTGATGTCGAGGACTGCAAGGCCTTTGCCGCCGCCGTCGAGAACCGCTTCGACAACCCGTTTATCGACCACGCGCTGCTCTCCATTTGCCTCAACTCAACCGCCAAATGGCGTGCTCGCGACCTGCCCACGCTCAAGGACTATGTTGCCGAGACCGGCAACCTGCCCAAGTGCCTGGCGACGAGCCTCGCTACGCTCATTGCCTTCTATACGCAGGAGCTCGTTGCTCGCGAGGGCGATGGCCTGCACCTGCGCCGCGCCGACGGCACCGAGTACACCGCTCAGGACGATGCCTTCGTGCTCGATTTCTACGCCGCCCACGCCGGTGCAGACGATGCCGAGCTGGTGCACGACGTGCTCAGCAACGAGCAGATGTGGGGCGAGGACCTTACGCAGATCGCCGGCCTTGAGGAGTTTGTCGTCAACGCGCTTGCCGTTGTGCGCGCCGAGGGCGCCAAGCAGGCATTTGCCAACGCCCAGGCCTAAATCCTTCTGTGCGCCCGCCGGGCAACTGGCGGGCGCCCGCTGACTTCTGCTCAACCTGTAGGGTTAGGACTCTTTGTAATGAATACTATCCAGATCAATCCGGCCGACAACGTGATCGTCGCGCTGTCGCCGCTTGCCAAGGGCACCGCCGTCGCGGTTCCCGGGGTGGGCGAGGTCGTTGCCGCGGAGGATATTCCGCAGGGCCACAAGATGGCCGTGCGTGCCATTGCGGCGGGGGAGGACGTCGTCAAGTACGGTCTTCCTATCGGTCACGTGACGGGCGACATCCAGCCCGGTCAGTGGCTTCATACGCATAACGTCAAGACCAACCTTTCGGGCGAGGTCGAGTACGCTTACAACCCGACGCATCCGGTCGTTGAGCCGGTTGAGCCCGAGACCTTTATGGGTTTCCGTCGCGCCGATGGCCGCGCCGCCACGCGCAACGAGCTGTGGATCATCCCCACGGTCGGCTGCGTCAACGAGGTCGCACGTGCCATGTGCGAGCAGGCTCAGGATCTGGTCGAGGGCTCGCTGGAGGGCGTTTACTACTTCCCGCATCCCTTTGGCTGCTCGCAGACCGGTGCCGACCATGCCCAGACGCGCCGTCTGCTGGTGGCGCTCTCGCGTCACGCAAACGCTGCGGGTGTGCTGTTCCTGTCCCTCGGTTGCGAAAACTGCACGCACCAGCAGGTACTCGACGAGCTCGGTGACTTTGATCGCGAGCGCGTTCGATTCCTCGCCTGCCAGGATGTAGCCGACGAGCAGGTCGAGGGTCGCAAGATCCTGTCCGAGCTTGCCGACCTGGCCAAGCAGGCCAAGCGTGAGCCCATTCCTGCCTCCGAGCTGGTCATTGGCCTTAAGTGCGGTGGCTCTGACGGTCTTTCGGGCATTACCGCCAACCCCACGATCGGTCGCGTGAGCGATATGGTCGTCGCCCGTGGCGGCACGTCGGTGCTCACCGAGGTGCCCGAGATGTTTGGCGCGGAGAGCATTCTGCTCGATCGCTGTGAGAGCCAGGACGTCTTTAACGCAGCTGCCGACATGCTCAACGGCTTTAAGGACTACTTTATCAGCCATGGTGAGGTCGTCTATGAGAACCCGAGCCCCGGCAACAAGGACGGCGGCATTACCACGCTCGAGGACAAGAGCTGCGGCTGCGTGCAAAAGGGCGGATCTGCCCCCATCGTCGACGTACTGCCGTATGCCGGTCAGGCTACCAAGCATGGCCTGAACATGCTGTGCGGTCCGGGCAACGACATGGTATCCACCACGGCCCTGACGGCTGCCGGCTGCCACGTAATCCTGTTCTCGACCGGCCGCGGCACGCCGTTTGGCGCACCGGCGCCTACCCTCAAGGTGTTCACCAACCAGCGTCTGTGCGACCACAAGGCCAACTGGATGGACTTTAACGCCGGCGTGATCGCCACGGGCGAGCGTACGCTCGACGAGGCTGCCCACGACCTGTACCAGCTGGTGCTAGAAACGGCGAGCGGCAAGCTTACGAGTGCCGAGCGTCGCGGCTGCCACGAGATCAGCATTTGGAAGGATGGCGTCTGCCTGTAGCGGTAAATGGGTTCGCATAGGGCGCTATTGACCATGGCCCCGTCGGGAGTGTTCCCGGCGGGGCCATGTTTGTTCTGTCTGTTCGGGCGTGTCTTCCTGAGGGTACGGGAGCGGCGAAAACAATAAACGTTCACCTAATCGACCTCAAATTTAAACCCACTCAATACCCATGTAATCGTGATATTTTTCAAGTCAGATGTCCGTTTAACGGCAAAAAACGACCGTTCAAGGATAATATACAAGTGAACGTTCACCTATCATATGCAATCGCGCATAATCTAGCTAAACGTTCACCCTACGAGTGGGCGATATGCAGACAGACATCGGTATGGACTCCAATGTCTTGTTACAAGACAATCGAGAAAAGAGAGGGAGCTCGATGACTAACAAGATCGGTAAAAAGCGCAAGATCACATTCTGGACGCGCTTGGGCTTTGGTATGGGCGGCATGCTCAACTCCGGTGCCCTGAGCTTTACGCACAGCTACATGGTGCTGTTCCTGTCCACGGAGTGCGGTCTGTCCGCAGGCGAGGCTGCGCTGATCAGCTCGTTCGCCATCTATCTCAACGCCATTCTGTGCCCGCTCATGGGCTTTGTGGCCGATAACTTCTACGCTACTAAGATCGGCCGCATCTTTGGCCGCCGCCGTTTCTGGATCTTGCTGGCTATCCCGATGATGGTCGCCGAGCCGCTCATCTTTGTGGCTACGCCGTTTGGTTTCCCGTACTACTTTGTGTTGTACCTGATCTACAACGTCGCGTACACGTTCTGCACCGCCAACCTGTCGCCGCTTACCATCGAGATGACCGATGACTTCAAGGAGCGTACGTACCTCACCGGCTACAAGCACCTCTTTGGTAACGCCGCCGGCTTCCTGATGGCAGCACTCGTCGGCTTTGGCTTTGGCACCTTCGGCGAGACCAACCCGTTCAGCTACTTCATTATTGCTACGATTAACGCTTCGGTCATGGCAATCTCGCTGCTCTGCGTGTACCTGTCTACGTGGGAGCACACCCCCGAGGAGGTCGCTCAGGAGAAGATCGAGAGCGTCGGCGAGGGTATCAAGAAGTTTTTCATCGACGTTATCTCTACCTTCCGCAACAAGTCCTTCCGCAAGGTCCTGTATGCGCAGGTCTCCACGAAGCTCGCCGCTGCCTGCTGGTCTGCGTGCCTGTCCTTCTTCATCGTCTACTGTCTGCAGATTCCTAAGTCCTACGAGTCCGTGATGGAGATGCCCGGCAAGGTCGTCGCTATCGTCTGCACCGCCATCTGGGTCGCCCTCATGGCCAAGAAGGGCTTCCACAAGTCTTGGTACCTGGCAAACGTCGGTTGCGCCGCGTGCATCATCGCCTACAACTACTTCGCCTTTGGTCAGATCAACGGCACCTCCACGGTCGCCATCGCCATGATCGCCTACCCCATCATCTTCGCCATCTGGAAGTTCTTCTACGTTGGCTTCCAGTATCTGCCCGATGTTCTGCTCAACTACATCCCCGATGTCGATGAGCTCATCACCCTGCGTCGTCGCGAGGGCATCTACAGCTCCGCACAGCAGCTCTGCCAGCAGATCGCCCAGGCTGTTGCCGTCAACGTATGGGCTATCGTCCTTGCTGCCTCCGGCTTCATTCAGACCGCCGGCAACAGCGACGCCGTGACCCAGCCCGCCACCGTGCCTCTGTACATCTGCGGCTACATGCTCATCGGCTGCGCCGGCTTCTTCCTGCTCGCGGCCGTCCTTGCCCGCGGCATCAAGATTGACAAGGAGCAGTGCGACATCCTTTGCGACGAGATTCACCGTGTCAAGGAGGGTGGCAAGATGGCCGACGTCAAGCCCGAGGTCAAGGCGCTTTGCGAGGAGCTCTCCGGCTTTAAGTACGAGGACTGCTTCGCTCACAACAATGTTGGCTTCCAGGACGGCAGCGTAATTCCCGCCGAGTAGGGCCAACGCATTGTCCAAACCAAAGGGCCGTGCCACCGGAGATCCACCGGCGGGTGCGGCCCTTTTTTAAAAACGAGTAGTATGAACTTCTGATTACATTTGAGGGAGAGACCCATGGAGACGAACGTTATCTGGCGCAATGCCCGCGCGGCTGTTATCGAGCTCGACGATGGCGGCTACTTTACCTGTGCCGATACGTGGGAGATCTTTGTCAACGATGAGCCCGCCGGTACCACGAATACGGTCGAGACCTATGTCGATGGCCTGACCCCCGGCAAGCGCAACCTGATCCGCTTTGTCTGCGGCGAGCGCGAGTTGAGCGTAGGCGTCACCACGCCGGCGGAGCCCTTTACCATCAACGTTCGCGACTGCGGAGCCAAGGGCGATGCCGAGCACGATGACACCACCAACATTCAGGCTGCCATCATGGCCTGCCCCAAGGGCGGGCGCGTGCTGATCCCCGCCGGCAACTACCGCATCAAGTCCCTCTTCCTTAAGAGCAATATCAACATCGAGCTTGCCGAGGGCGCGGTGCTGCTGGCCCGTCACGACCGCGCGGCGCTTGCCTACATTCCGGGCACGGTCACGGGCGACGAGGGCGCCGGGTATGCCGGCACCGACATGCTGCCCCTGGGCCGCTGGGAAGGCGAGAGCTTCTCGACCTACTGTTCGACCTTTACGGGCCTGAGCGTGCACGACGTGTGCATCTATGGCCGCGGCGCCATCGACGGCCAGACCGATTTTGCCGAGGACAACTGGTGGAACAAGGACTTTAAGAACATCTTCCGTCCCGAGGAGGGCCGCGAGATCGCCCGCCCGCGCATGATCTTCCTGTCCGAGTGCGAAAACGTGAGTCTTGCCGGCTTTACCGTGCGCAACAGCCCGGCGTGGAATATCCATCCCATTCTGTGCGAGCACGTCGATGCCCTGTGCCTGTCCATCGAGGGTCCCAAGAACTCCCACAACACCGACGGTTTCGATCCCGAGAGCTGCGGTTTTGTCCGCATCCTTGGCTGTCAGTTCTCGGTGGGGGACGACTGCATCGCCATCAAGAGCGGCAAACTGGGCATTGAACCCGAGCTCCGTCCCGCCACGCACGACGTGCTGATCTCGCACTGCTACATGCACGACGGCCACGGCGCCGTGGTGCTGGGATCCGAGGCCGCCGGCGGCATCAAGGACCTCACCGTGAGCAAGTGCCTCTTTGAGCGCACCGACCGCGGCCTGCGCGTCAAGACACGCCGCGGACGCGGCAAGGACGCCGTCAACGAGGGCATCACCTTCGAGCACATTCGCATGGATAAGGTGCTCACGCCCTTCGTGGTCAACTCGTTCTACTTCTGCGACAAGGACGGCAAGACCGACTACGTGCAGTCTCGCGAGGCGCTGCCCGTCGACGACCGTACGCCCGGCTTTGGCGCCACGACGTTTTGCGATATCGAGGCCACCAACTGCCATGCGGCCGCGGCCTATATCACGGGCCTTCCCGAGAGCAAGGTGACGCGCCTGACGTTCCAGGATGTCCATGTGACCTTTGCCGCCGATGCCGAGCCCTTTGTGCCGGCCATGGCCTGCGGCGTGGAGCCCATGGTGCGCCAGGGCATCATCGCGCAGAACGTGAAAGTCCTCGACCTGCAGAACGTGCGCATCGAGGGTCAGGATGGCGACGAGCTGCAGCTGCAAAACGTCGACAAGGTTATCCGCGCGTAGGGTAGTGCTCCTGCACAAGTGAATACGGCATGTTGAGGCGTGCGACGGTCGGGTCTGCCCGGCTGTCGCACGCAATCTATAGGTGCCGGCATTGCATGGTGGGTGTTCTGTGACAGAAAGCGTAATGACAGATGAGTGGTAAAGAGCAGCTCTTTGAGGTATCGCTCGAACGCGAAGGCGCGTATCGCAGCATTTCGGCGGCGCTCGAGGCGGCGGAGCGGTGCGTGTCCGATACGACCGTGCCGGTGCGTGTGCTGGTGGCGCCGGGCGAGTATCGCGAGCAGGTCGAAATTCGTCGTCCGCATGTGACGCTCGAGGGCGAGACGGCCGACAGCGTGCGTATCGTGGGAGGCCTGGGTGCCAAGATGCCTTCGGAAGATGGTAGCGGCCAGGATGGAAGACTCGGCACCTTCCGTACGTACACGGTGCTGGTCGATGCCGACGACGTGACGCTTGCGGGTCTAACAATCGAAAACAACGCCGGTGATGGGCGCGAGGTCGGCCAGGCGATTGCCCTGTATGCCGATGGTGACCGCCTGGTTGTCGATGCCTGCTGCATTAAGGGACACCAGGACACGCTCTTTTTGGGGCCGCTGCCGCCGCGCGAGGCCAAGCCGGGCGGCTTTATAGGCCCCAAGCAGTTCGCCCCGCGCCGCGTGGGGCGGCAGTATTTTCGACGTTGCCGGATCGAGGGCGATGTCGACTTTATCTTTGGCGGCGCGCGTGCCTACTTTGAGGGGTGTGAGATTCGCTCGCTCAACCGCGATATGGATGTCAACGGGTATGTAACGGCAGCCTCCACGCCCCAGGGCGAGCCGTACGGATTTGTGTTTCATGGCTGTTCGTTTACAGCCGATGAGGGCATTGCCCCCGGATCGGTCTATCTGGGTCGTCCATGGCGCGAGTGGGCCCAGACCGTTTTGCTCGAATGCTGGCTGGGCCCCCATATTTCACTCGAGGGTTGGTGGGATTGGAATAAGCCAGCGGCACATGACGGCACCCTGTATGCCGGCGGTGCCCTGTTTGGCCCGGCGGGTGATACTGCCGCTTGGGTGCCGTGGGCGCATTGCCTGACCGGTCAGGATTCCGAACGCTATGCGCGTGACCGAGTGCTTGCCGGCACGGATGGTTGGGATCCCGAGGGCGGCGACGGTGATGCGGTAGAGACGGCCGGGCTATCTGCCAATGGCCGCACCGTGCACATCGAGACGTACTACGAGGACGAACCTGCGCTGCGCGCCCGACTGAAGCGCGAGGGGCGCTCGGCCGCATTTACGGGCAAGACTCCCACAGACTTTGAGGCATGGAAGGCTGCGACCAGGACTCGTCTGTACGATATTTTGGGTCTTTCGCTTATGGACCGCGCCCCGATTGAGATTCGTGAGCTCAATCGCGTGCGGGTTGCCGGCAGCATCGTGCGTACTCATGCGGTGCTGCAGGTTGAGCACGATGTGTGGATGCCGTTTTACCTGTTGGAGCCGTCCCGCCCCAAGCTTGACGAGCGGGGACTCAAGCGCTGCTATATCTGCCCGCATGGTCACCAGGGGGCGGGTGCTGCAAGCATAGCCGGCGTTGCGGGCGTGCCGGCGGTCGACGATGCCGTGCGTAAGTTCAATTACGACTACGGTCTGCGTTTGGCGCGCATGGGTTATGTGACCGTCTGCCCCGATGCGCGTGGTTGGGGATACCGTCGTGACTGGAAGGGTCAGGGCGACGACGAGAACAGCTACCTGCGCGGTACGTGTCTGAATCAAGCACGTATGGCCGAGCCGCTGGGTCTTACGGTCGCGGGCCTCAACGCCTGGGACAACATGCGCTTGATTGATTACTTGGAGACACGCGGTGACATTGCCATGGACGACCTGGGCTGCTTTGGTTTTTCGGGCGGCGGTTACATGACGTTGTACCTGTCCGCGCTCGACCCGCGCGTGCGCAAGGCGTTTGTCTCGGGCTATCTGTACGGCGTTGATGATTCGCTACTGCACCTCAACGGCAATTGCAGCTGCAATTACACGCCTGGACTCTGGCGTCTGCTCGACATGGGCGACATTGCATCGCTTGTCGCGCCACGGCCGCTCTTGGTTCAGAGCTGCGAGAAAGACCATCTCAACGGCGCCCGCGGGCTTGCGAACGTAGACGAGCAGCTCGATATCGTTCGCGACGCCTACGCGCTGCTGGGCAAGGACGAAAACCTTCTGCACGAGGTCTGCCCGGGTGGACACCACCTGGGCGTGGCGCATCTTGCCGAGGATATCGAATGGCTCGATTCGCAAGTTGCGGAATACGCCCACGCATAGTCCCTCGGTATGTTGTGAATGAACGGTATGTACCTGTATGACCGCCGGTGTGCGGGTGAGGAGAAGAATATGGAAACGAAAAACTTGAGCGAATCGACCGTCTGCTGCTTTGGCGATTCGACCACCTGGGGCGATAACGGATGCGGCGGGGGAGGCAACGACATCTCTTGGACCTCGCACCTGGGTGCGCTGCTGGGCGGCGCTACGATCGAGAACTTTGGTATTAAGGGTTCGCGTATTGCCGTCAAGGCTGACCGTAGCGATTCGTTTGTCGAGCGCTTGGACGGCATCGATCACACGGCAGATATCTGCATCGTCTTTGGCGGCGTTAACGACTTTAGCCGTAACGTGCCGCTGGGAGAGCTGGGCGGCACGGACGTGCACGAGTTCTACGGTGCGCTCGACTACCTGATCCGCACCATCACGGCGCGCTCGCCTCAGGCAAAGCTGGTGTTTATGACGCCGTGCAAGACGAGCGGCAAACACGAGAAGGATATCCCGGCAAGCAACGAGGCCAACCATCTGGGCCTGACGCAAGACGCCTATGTGCGCGCGATGCTGGAGGTCTGCGATCGCTACTCGGTGCCGGTGATCGACCTGTATGCGCAAAGCGGCATCAGCCCGTTTTTGCCGGAGCACCGCGAGCTCTACATGCCGGACGGTCTGCATTACAGCCCTGCCGGCTATGAGCGCCTGGCGCATCGCATCGCTGCGGGCCTCACCGCCGTTTGCCGTTAAAAGTTTGCCGTTCACGGGGATTATAGGGTTAACGTTCACCCTATAATCCCCGTTCGCGTTACACTAGGGGAAACGTTCACCCATCAATAACGTCAGAGGGGACAGCAATGGGTTGCAATCAGATTCTGGACCGTTATATCGAGCAGTTGATCGAGACCTCTACGCCTCAGGCGCCGGCCTGGAACATCGAAAAGCTTCGAGCCGGCAAGGAGAACACCTGGAATTACATTGACGGCTGCATGATCAAGGCACTCATCGAGCTGTACGAGATCACCGGCGAGCGGCGCTACCTGACTTTTGCCGATGACTACATCGATTTCTTTGTCCAGGACGATGGCACCATCAAGCATTACGATCCCCAGGAGTACAACCTCGACAACGTCAACGCGGGCAAAACCCTCTACAAACTCTATGACCTGGTAGGCAAGCCCAAGTACCGTGCCGCCATGGATACCATCTATCGTCAGCTTGAGACCCAGCCGCGTACCAAAGAGGGTGTGTTTTGGCACAAAGCCGTCTACCCCAACCAGATCTGGCTCGACGGCATGTACATGGCGCAGCCGTTCTACATGCAGTACGAGCTGAGCTTCCACAACCGCCGTGCCTGCTCGGATAGCTTCCATATGTTCCAGGTCGTGCATGACCTGATGCGCAACCCCCTCAACGGCCTGTACTATCACGCTTACGACGCGAGCCGCAAGCAGTTCTGGTGCGATCCCGTCACCGGCCTTTCGGCCAACTTCTGGCTGCGCGCCGAGGGCTGGTTTGCCATGGCGCTCATCGATACCTGGGAGCTCATGCCGCCTTCGATGTCGGCCGAGAAGGACGAGATCCGCAAGATGTTCCACGACCTGATCGACGCCATGCTGCCGTATCAGGACGAGAAGACCGGCATGTGGCACCAGGTCATCAACCTGCCCAATATCGCCCCCAACTATCTGGAGGAGTCGGGCAGCGCCATCTTTGCCAACGCCATCATGAAGGGCGTGCGCCTGGGCGTGCTGGGCGAGCGCTACTACCAGTACGGCCGTCGCGCTTTTGATGGCATCTGCGACACGTGCCTGTCCGAGCGCGACGGGCAGTTGGCGCTTGACAATATCTGTCTGGTGGCGGGCCTTGGCAACACCGCGCACCGCGAGGGCACGTTTGGCTACTACATGAGTGAGCCCGTCGTCAAAAACGACGCGAAGGGCGTGGCGCCGCTGGTGCTCGCCTATATCGAGACCATGCATCATGACAAGCTTGCCGGTAAGCGCGATCCGCTTGCCCCTTCGGGCGTGTGCTCCATCGACGACCCGTTTGGCGGCTACACGCCGGGCATCAATGCTCATAAGGGGCGTGAATAACGTGGGGGCCATTACTCCGGGCGTGCGTTTACACGACCTTCCGCAGGGGACCGTCGAGGAACGCATTCGCATGGCAGGAGAGCTGGGCTTTTCGTGCATTCAGCTGCCGAGCAAGGTGCTCTACGCGTCAATGGGAATCGATCGATGCGGTCTGACCCGCGAGCTCGCCGAGCATTTGCGTGCGGTGCTCGATGAGGCGGGCGTTTCGGTCGCCGTGCTCGGCTGTTATAAGAATCTGGCGACGCCCGATCGACAACAGCTCACGGATAACTTTGCCGAGTACGAGGCGTGCTTGAACTTTGCTCAGATGCTCGGCGGCTGTCCGGTTGGCACCGAGACCGGTCGTCCCAATGCGCAGAGCTGCGTTGCTGACGACCGTATGACCGACGAGGCACTCGATGCGTTTATGGATGGACTCGCGCGCGTCTGCGAGTGCGCCGAGGCCGTGGGTGGGCAAATACTGATCGAGCCTGGCTGGAACGAGACGGTCAACACGCCAGATCGCTGCCGTGAGGTGCTGGAGCGCGTCCCGAGCCCGGCGCTCGGCGTGATCTACGACCCGGTGTCGCTGCTGCATCCCACGATCGTCGGTGAGGCTTCCGAGCAGGTGTCGCGCATGCTGCATTTGTGCGGCAGCAAGATTCGCGTGCTGCATGCCAAGGACTACGAGATTGTAGACAACGAGGACCAGGATGGCTGGTGCGATGGCTCGGGCTCTCGTTTGGTATGCCACGGCGCCTGCACGTGCGGAAACTTTGATTTTGAGGCCATTGCCGCCTGGGCAGCCGCCGCGCGACCGGGCATTATGACCGTTATCGAGAACAGCACGCCGTCCACGGTCGAGCGCTCGCGCGACGAGCTGCTGCGCATGGGGCGCAGCGTGATGTGCGAGCACGTGATTCTGTAACGAAACAGGCTGGGCGAAAGAGATTGCCGTAGAGGTTCAAGAGGGGTACCGATGGCTATTCATATTGTTGAGGAAGCGAACCGCTGTCTTGGGTGCAAAAGGGCGTTCTGCCAGCTTAAAGGCTGCCCGGTGCAGACGCCTATTCCGCAGGTCATTGACTTGTTCAAGCAGCGTCGTCTGGAAGAGGCAGGTGAGCTGCTGTTCCAGAACAACCCCATGAGCGCGGTCTGCTCCATGATCTGCAACCATTCGGGTCAGTGCGAGGGCGCGTGCATCCAGGGCCGCAAGGGTGCGCCGGTGCACTTCTCGAGCATCGAGAACTATATCTCGACTGCGTATTTGGATCGTAAGGAGTGGAAGCCTGCGCCGTCGTGCGGCAAGCAGGTTGCCGTGGTCGGTTCCGGTCCTGCCGGCATTACCGTGGCCATTAAGATGGCCCAGCTGGGCTGTGCCGTCACGGTGTTTGAACAGCGCCCCGAGATCGGCGGCGTGCTGGAGTACGGCATCCCCGAGTTTCGCCTGCCCCGTGCTCTCGTGCAAAAGTACCGTCACGTGATGTGCTCGCTTGGCGTACGCGTCCGTCCCTCGACCACCATCGGTGGCGCGCTGCATATCGACGACCTGTTGCGCGACGGCTACGATGCGGTCTTTGTCGGTACCGGTACCTGGCGCGCCCGCAAGCTGGGTATTCCCGGCGAGTCGCGTGGCAACGTACTGTTTGGTATCGATTACCTGGTCGATCCCACGAGCGTGGCGATCGGTCAGAACGTGGCGGTTATCGGCGCCGGCAACGTGGCCATGGATGTTGCCCGTACGGCCCTGCGCTCGGGCGCTCGCAAGGTTACCGTGTATGCCCGATCGCGCCATATCTCGGCCATCGATGACGAGGTCGAGCTGACCGAGCTTGACGGTGCCGAGATCGTGCGCGGCAAGGCGATCTGCGCCATCGACGATAACGGTCCGGTGTTCGAGACGGCTATCTTTGACGAGGACGACAACGTGGTGGGCTACGAGGAAGAGCTCGACCATGTGTCTGCCGACACCGTAGTGATCGCGGCCTCGCAGGTGCCCAAGGACAAGCTGGTGCTTACGACGGGCGGTCTGGAGACCGACCATCGCGGTCTTCTTTCGGTCGATGAGTGCGGCATGACCACCGTGCCGGGCGTCTTTGCCGCCGGCGACGTGGTCAACGGCCCGCTCACCGTGGTCCATGCCGTAGCCGGCGCCAAGCTCGCCGTCGAAGGCATGACCAGCTACCTGGGCCTCTAACACATACCAACCATCAGTTGCGGTGGAATACGGACTGTTTTGGCTGTCAAAGGCCTTATCTACTCCGTATTCCACCGCAACTTTTTGTGGGCTGAGTAAAAGCCGGGGGAGCGTGTACGGTCGGGTACAGCGCAGTTGCTGATACGATAAGTACGTTAGCAACTGCCGCCGAGCGGCTCAAACGAAAGGAACCCTGTATGGAGTCTTCCGCCTACCCGATGCTCTTTAGCCCGATCAAGGTCGGTACGACCGAGGTCAAGAACCGCGTCTTTATGCCGCCGGTGTCCACGAACCTGGCCGATCATGGCTATGTGACCGACGACTTGGTCGATCATTACCGTGCCCGTGCCAAGGGCGGCGTGGGCCTCATCATCACCGAGGTCGTGACGGTCGAGCCCACCTATACCTATCTACCGGGTGACATGTGCTGCTACGACGACACGTTTATCCCTGGCTGGGAAAAGCTCGCCGCGGCCGTCCACGAGTATGGCTGCAAGATCATGCCGCAGCTCTTCCACCCCGCCTACATGGCCTTTAACATTCCGGGCACGCCGCGCCTGATCGCTCCGTCCTTTGTGGGCCCGTCCTATGCCCGCGAGGCGCCGCGCCCCATCACGGTCGATGAGATCCACGAGCTCACGCATCAGTTTGGTGACGCTGCTGTGCGCATGCAGAAGGCCGGTGTCGACGGCGTCGAGGTCCATGCGGCACACGCCCACGGCATGCTCGGCGGCTTTTTGACCCCGCTCTATAACAAGCGCACCGACGAGTACGGTGGCTCGCTCGACGCCCGCATGCGCTTCCTGCTCGAGGTCATCGCCGAGATTCGCGAGCGCTGCGGCAAGGACTTTATCATCGACGTCCGTATCTCGGGCGACGAGTACACCGATGGCGGCCTGACCCTCAACGACATGATCTATGTCTCGCGTCGCTTGGAGAAGGCCGGCGTCGACATGATCCACGTGTCGGGCGGCACTACCATCAAGCGCGGCTCCGCCATTCCCGCCGCCGGCACGCAGCAGGCCTCGCACGCCGCCTGCTCGCGCGAGATCAAAAAGCACGTCAACATTCCCGTTGCCACGGTCGGCCGCATTAACGAGGCATGGATTGCCGAGGAACTGATCGAGGACGGCGCCGCCGACATCTGCATGATGGGCCGTGCCAATCTGTGCGATGCCGAGTTCTGCAACAAGGCGGCTGCCGGCAACGCCGACGAGATCCGTCCCTGCATCGGCTGCCTGCGCTGCCTGAACGGCATCATGTTTGGCAAGCGCATCTCCTGCACCGTCAACCCGGACGTGGAGCGCGACGAGGCCGGCTATGAGCCTGCCGCCGAGGCCAAGAACGTGCTCGTTGTGGGCGCCGGTCCTGCGGGCATGGAGGCAGCCTACATTGCCGCCAAGCGCGGCCACAACGTGGTGCTCGTGGATAAGCAGGACGAGCCGGGCGGCGAGATGCGCATCGCGGCCGTTCCGCCGGCAAAGCAGGAGCTCACGCGCGTGATCAAGTATCAGTACCGTCGCCTGGCCGAGGCCGGCGTCACATGCGTCTTTGGTACCGAGCTGACCGCCGAGGACATCCAGCGCGACTACGCGGGTTACGAGGTTGTCCTGGCCTATGGCGCCGAACCCATCGCCCCGGCCTTTATGCAGGGCTTTAAGCAGGTCATGACGGCTGATGACCTGCTGGGCGGCAAGGCTTTCCCGGGCAAGAAGATTGTCATTGTGGGCGGCGGCACCGTTGGCTGCGAGACGGCCGATTACCTGGCCCCGTTGGTCAACGATCTGTCGCCGGCCAATCGCGATGTCACCGTTATCGAGATGACCAAGACGCTCGCCGCTAACGAGGGCGGCGCCGGTCGCGCGGTGCTCATCACGCGCATGCTCTCCAAGGGCGTCCACGTGCTGACCGAGGCTAAGGTGACCGAGATTACCGAGGATACCATCAGCTACGAGAAGGACGGTGAGGTTCACACCATCACCGGTGCCGATACGCTGGTGCTTGCCATGGGCTACCGCCCCAATACCAAGCTGGCCGATGACCTTGCCGCTGCCGGCGTTGCCACCCACGTGCTGGGCGATGCCCAGAAGTGCGGCAACATCCGCGACGCCATCGGCGACGGCTACAAGGTCGCCTGCGAGCTGTAGGCTCTTGGCAAATAGGGGAGCGGCCGCCTTGCGGTGACTCAAGCGATAGCAATCTAAAAAGGCGCCGCGACACATGGATCGTCGCGGCGCCTTTTGTCTGGCGGTTTGTTGGGGGTCGGTGCGCCCCGTGGGCCTTATTACAGGCCCAAGAGCTCCTTGACCTTGGCGATGATGGCCTCGTCGGTGGCGTTGGCAAAGAAGTACTCCTGGAAATGCTCGCCAGCGAGGGCGCCCTTCACCAGGTCCTGATCGATCTCGCCCAGGACGTCGACGAGCGGGCGCATGGTCACAGCGCGCACGCCGTCGAGGATCTTCTTGTTGCGCTGCTCGGGCTCAACGCGCTCGGCGGGGTAGCCGTTACCCGAACCAAAGCCAAAGAGCTTCTCGAAGGTGTACTCGAGGTTGAGCTCCTGGCCCCAGCCGTTCTTGAGCGCGAAGGGCATGGCGACGGCATTGCCATCGTTGACCTGGGCAAAGGTGTAGGCATCCAGCGGGTCGGCAACGTGGCCGCACAGCACGCCGGGGAAGGAGTTGCAGGCGAGCATGGCGCCCTCGCCGGTGCCGCAACCGGTCACGACGTAGTCGGCAGCGCCGGAGTTGAGCAGCACGGCGGCAAGAATGCCGTTCTGCACGTAAGTGAGGG
Organism: uncultured Collinsella sp.; assembly: GCA_900548565.1. Classification (GTDB taxonomy): domain Bacteria; phylum Actinomycetota; class Coriobacteriia; order Coriobacteriales; family Coriobacteriaceae; genus Collinsella. Next base: position 12,410 of record URKV01000001.1, on the reverse strand, counting down.
GCTTGGAGTCGGCGTCGGCATACATGCCATAGTTAAAGACGGTGTGCCCCATGGGCTCGACAACCTTCTTAAGGGCAGCCTCGATCATAGGGTTCTTAGAGTTCTGAGAATTCTCGTTGATTAGAGCGATCTTCATTTGAGTTAACCTTTCAACTAAATCTTCCAGTTTTTTGTTTCTGTGCGCGGGCGGCGGCAAAGCCAACCCGCGATGAGCTATGCGGGCGGTCGGCAGTTAAGTCTGTCGCGAGTTCCGCACAAACCGAAGCGCCTGTGTTGGCTGGTGCGTGACGGTGGCGAGGGCGCGCGGAGTGCGGCAGATTGGCGTGAAAGAGGAGCGAAGCGTACTTCGGTACGCGAGCGACGGTTTGAGCGCCAAGGTGCCGCACTCCGCGCGACCGCAGCCTATTGCGGCTGTTTGCCGATGTATGCGAGTATGCCGCCGTCCACGTACAGAATGTGCCCGTTGACGAAGTTCGATGCGTCGGAAGCCAGGAACACGGCGGGGCCCTTCAGGTCCTCGGGCGTGCCCCAACGGGCTGCCGGCGTCTTGGCGATGATGAACTGGTCAAACGGATGGCGGCTGCCGTCAGGCTGCGTCTCGCGCAGCGGCGCGGTTTGCGGCGTGGCGATGTAGCCGGGCCCAATGCCATTGCACTGGATATTGGCCTCGCCAAACTCGGAGCAGATGTTCTTGGTGAGCATCTTGAGTCCGCCCTTGGCGGCGGCATAGCCGGCGATGGTCTCGCGGCCGAGCTCGCTCATCATGGAGCAGATGTTGATGATCTTGCCGTGACCCTTGGCGATCATGCCCGGCAGGCAGGCCTTGGACACGATAAACGGGGCATTGAGGTCGATGTCGACGACGCGACGGAAGTCCTCGGCGCTCATGTCGAGCATCGGGGTGCGCTGGATGACGCCGGCGTTGTTGACCAGGATGTCGGGCGTGGTGCCAAAATCGGCTTCGATCTTGGCAACGAGCTCGGCGACGACAGCCTCGTCGGTGACGTCGGCAACATAGCCGTGAGCATCAAAGCCCAGCTCGCGGTAGTGCTTCTCGGCTTCGGCAACTTTGTCGGCGTGACGGGCGTTAAAGGCAATCTTGGCGCCTGCCTCTCCGAGCGCCTCGGCAATGGCCATGCCGATGCCATAGGTGGCGCCGGTCACGAGCGCGACCTTGCCGTCCAGGCGGAAGCTGTCCATAAGATCAGACATAGCAATCCTTCCAAAAGAAACGTTCATCTATATAAGTCTTGCTTCTATTACAAGCTCAGTATAGGAGAAGCGGAGGAATTAAAAGTCAGGTTTTCTTAGAATCAGGTGAACGTTCACTTTTAGAAGGTGAACGGTTGTGGCCGATTGTCGCAATGTCTGCTACATGGAGTAGCGCCCGTGCGCATCGCATTTCTCCTCTCATAGATGCGCGGCGCAAGAGGTCCCGAGTTTACATGAGCTCAGGGCTTTTTTGGATTACGGACGCATTGCCGGATGAAAACACTATGCGTTTGGTAAATAGTCGTATGAACGTGAAATTTGTATCTAGTTTCCGTACGCAAATAAGACGAAAACCGTTTGCGTCTGGTTCTAAGCCGTACGCAAATGTTTTTCGTCTTATAATACGGTTCAGATAAGCATGAAAAGGGGAAGGACCGTACGTATGGTTGTCAGAGAGAGTCCTACCGTCGAATACAAGGAAAGCGTAACGCCGACGTTTCTTAAAACAGTGAGCGCTTATGCAAACTACGGGACGGGCAAGATAGAGTTTGGCGTTGACGACGGTGGTGTTGCAGTCGGTCTTTCTGATCCGGTTGCGGAGTGTCTGCGCATCGAGAACATGATTAATGACAGTCTGGATCCTGCGCCTCGTTACACGCTCGAGCTCGACGAGAACCGCGGAACTGTAACGCTTACGGTTTACGAGGGACAGGACAAGCCCTATCGAAGCAAGGGGAAGGCCTACAGGCGAAATGATTCGGCGACGGTAGAGGTCGACCGTTTTGAGTACGGCAGGCTGACGCTCGAAGGCAGCAATCTGACGTTCGATGCGCTCACCTCGGCTCGCCAGGACCTGAGTTTTCATACGCTCGAACACAAGTGCATCGAGCATCTAGGCATTTCTGAGCTCACGTCGGATATTATGCGAACGCTTCGCCTGCTCGGCAAGGATGGCTATACCAATGCCGCGGCGATATTGGCGGATAACAACGAATTTCCGGGCATCGACTGCGTTCGTTTTGGCGACACCGAGGACGTGCTTTTAGATCGTGAGACGACGACGGGCCTGTCTGCAATTGAGCAGGTTGATAGAGCAGTTGCCATGTTCGCGCGCTACTATCGTTATGAGCGCATCGAAGGTGTCGAGCGTGTTCAGACCGACCGGATTCCCCTCGAGGCATTCCGCGAGGCAGTTGCAAACGCTCTAGTGCATCGGACGTGGGACGTGCAAGCGAATGTTCAGGTTGCTCTGTATGATGATCGCGTCATTGTGACTTCACCCGGGTCGTTGCCCGCTGGCTTGACGACGGAGCAATACCTGTATGGACAGATATCCGTGCTCAGAAATCCCATCGTTGCCGAGGTCTTCTTAAAGTTGGACTATATCGAGAAGTTTGGAACGGGAATTGCGCGCATTAGGCGTGCCTATCGCGATTCGATTAATCAGCCGGTCTTTGATATTCGTGGCGGCGTGGTAGCTGTCGCGTTGCCCGTTACCGATGCCTTTGAAGGGTCTGGAGAAGAGGCTCAGGTTCTTAAGGCCTTGTCGGGCGGACGAATTATGTCGCGAAGTGAGATTGAGAAACAGACGGGGCTGAGCCGTGCGCGAACACTGTCCGCGCTCGAATCTCTGCTCAGCCGAAACGCGATCATGAAACAGGGGACAGGCCGCGCCACGAAATACGAGCGAGCGTAGTCCGAAAGACCTGTGTTACCAGGCAGGCCCCAAGCCGCGAATGGCTTGGGGCCTTTTGCATGCCGGCTGGCAATGGGCCAATTTATGTCAAGTTATAGCAACATATAGCTCCGCTTGCGGGGTTTGCGACGGGCTATTCCTCATCGTCCGTATAGCGCGTGCATCGTTATTTGCGACATCGATATGCCGGGCACTCGAGCCTCGTTTGCTCCGCGGCTGTTCGCTATTTGGCGCCAAACGCCATGCGGACGAATCGCTGGGCAAACAGCTTGTTGGCGATGTTGATGATGCGGCCCAGGAATAGTGCCGAGATGGCGGTGGTCACACCAAAGCCGCCTAAGTTGTGCATGCATACCAGCGACAGCGTGAGTGAGGCGGCGACATGCGAGCAGTCGAACACGACCTTTACGTCTCCAAAGCGGCGCTTGAGCTTTTCGGCAATGACCTGTACTAATCCATCGGGTGCGTTGGGGACAACGCCCATGTTGACGACGAGACTGACGCCAAATGCGGTGATAGCGAGGGAGAGCAGCATGGTCGCAACCTGCGCGGGGAGCGCCGTGGGATGCAGCGGGTTGACCGTCATGAACAGATCGGTGAAGCCGCCCATTAGCGTTGAAAAGCAAAGCTCGAGCAAAATGCGCGGTTGAAATTCGCGTCGCAAGATGGCGAGCTGCGCCGCGATGTAGGCGACATAGGTAGCAGTAATCCAAAAGCCGAGCGTCTTGCCTGTGAGCATGGATAGGGTCGTGGCAAAGCACGTGAGCGCGGCGACGCCCAGGCCAGATGCCGTCTGGAGGCTCATGCCGAGTGCCAGCACGGCAACGCCCGCCAGATACATCAGCATTCTGATGATGGTATGGCGCCAATCGATGTCTGCGCCGTGCATGATGATGAGCGGTCGCATACTGCTGCGTCCTTTCGATTGAAGGATATTTAAAGAGAAATGTCTGACCTGGGCCGGCAAAAAGAGGGTTATCGGAGGCACTGCCTTAACGGCAGAAAAGCCGGCCCCATGGTCAGTCGTCTAGGAATGTCTCGTTGCGCCGGAATGGGACTGAAGGGCTCAACGAGACGGGAAGAATGCAAATGGCATGGCCTGGGCAATAGGATGCCAAGATGGTAGGGTGCGTCTTAGCATCCTATTGCCCAAGCTTAACGAAATCGGTTTCGTTGTGATTTAGTATACGCACGGGAATCCATTTGCAAAGCGAAATAAAATAAATAAGGTGAACGTTCACCTAATTGCAACAACTTGTCGGTCAAAAGCCGAATCCCGGCCCTCCCCCTCAAACATCGCCGTGGGATGGGGGATGCGATAGTATTACGTGGAGATATTCGACAAACCGTGGGCTTCATTCGAGGGCTTTATGGAACAACATCAGCTTTATCAGAGCCTGCAAGATCAGGCATACAACGCATTGCGCTCCAAGATCATCTATGCCGAGCTCAAACCCGGCACACGTCTTTCGGCGATTGGTCTGGAAAAGGAGACGGGAATCGGGCGCACGCCCATTCGCGAGTCGTTCGTGCGCCTGCGTGAACAGGAGCTGGTGGAAACGCGTCCCAAGAGCGGCACCTACGTCTCTAAGATCAGCATGGAACACGCCGAGAATGCCTGTTTCTTGCGCGAGAAACTCGAAAGAAGCGTACTCATTAAATGTTGTTCGGCTGCCACGTCCGAGCAAAAGCATCGGCTCGAGCAGATTCTTGCCGAGTCCGAGTCGCTCGACCATAGCGAAACGCGTCGTTTCTTTGACCTGGACAACCTGTTCCATGAGACGTGTTTTGAGATTGCCGGCCGCCACATGTTGTGGGATTGGATGAAGAGCGTCAACACGCATTTTGAGCGATACAACTGGTTGCGTATGGTGTCGCAGGATCTGGATTGGGAGCCGATTCGTCGGCAGCATCGCCGGATTCTCGAGGCCATTAAGAAGGGCGATACCGACACGGCGAGCTATCTGGCAGAGACGCATTTGCATCTAATGCCCGAGGAGCAGGGTCCGGTTATCGCCTTGCATCCCGACTATTTTGAGCTGTCCAAAGACTCGGCCATCTAACTCGCCCCCCACATTAGTTGCGGTGAAATAAGGATTGTTTTGCGGCTCTGACGGCGTAAACAGTCCCTATTTCACCGCAAGTGCTGGGACACATCGGGGCATGAAAAAGCTGCGGCGCCGCTTGGAGGAAAAGACCGGAAGCAAGGGTCCATTCCTCCAGACGGCGCCGCAGCTGTTTTGGTGGCTCGGCTTTTGTCGAAGTGGCTCAGCTGGGCGCGACTACCAGCCGAGTAGGAAAAGCGGCTCGGGGGCGTGTCGCTTCCGTCACGTTCTATCAGCATACAAGACGGTTTTGGTTCTTGTTCGTGACGGAAACGGCGCGCTTCCGAGCCGCTTTAAGAGAAAGGGGGCGAGGTCTAGGGCACGCCCCCTTTCACGATAGAGAGCTAAACCTATCCGCGGACCTTCTTGACGACGTCCATGGCCTCGCGGGCGATCTGCTCGACCTTGGAGAAGTCGCCGTCGGCGAACAGGGCCGGCTTGACCATCCAGGTGCCACCGCAGGCGATGATGGCGCTGGAGCTCAGGTACTCCTCGACGTTAGCGGTGCTCACGCCGCCGGTGGGCATAAAGCGGTGGCCGACAAACGGAGCGGCGAGGGCCTTGATAGTGTTCAGACCGCCATACTGAGCCGCGGGGAAGAACTTGGTGACCTTGAGGCCCAGGTTCTCGGCGGCGGTGACCTCGGAGGGAGTCACGGTGCCGGGAAGGACGGGCAGGTCGATTTCGATGCAGTGCTTCACGACGTCCTCGTTGTAGCCCGGGGAGACGATGAACTTGGCACCGGCGGCGCGGGCCTGCTCAACCTGTTCGACGGTCAGGACGGTGCCGGCGCCAACGCACATCTCGGGCTCGGCCTCGGCCATAGCGGCGATGCACTCGGCGGCGCAGGCGGTGCGGAAGGTGACCTCGGCGGACTTCATGCCGGCTGCCATAAGGGCGTGGGCGAGCGAAGCGGCGTCCTCGACCTTGTCGAGCACGACGACGGGCACGATGCCCAGGGACTCAAGCGTGGTATAGAACTGATCGAACATGATGTTCCTTTCGAATGTGCGGCGCGCGTGGGCGCATAGTTGCCAAATGCGCTGGTCAAGAGCCGGTTTTGGATTGGTTATCGGAGGCACTGCTTGGGGTCACAAGCAATTCCAAAACCGGCTACGCGACCAGTCGTGTAGGAATGCCAGGCAAAACCGGAATGGGACTGGTGGTTTTGCCCGACCGGAGAAATCGGGGAGCGGGTCGCAGGGGTATGGGTATGGAAAGCTGCGGCCCGCGGAATGGGGACGGCTTAGCGGGCGACGCGAGTGCCACCGTCGGCGGTGGATGCCACGGCTGCGATCTCGTCTGCGGTCACCAGGTTGGAATCGCCCTTGATGGTGAGCTTGAGGATCGAGGCCGCAATCGCGTAGTTGACGGCGTCTTGCGGGTCAAAGTCGTTGATGAGGGCATGGACGAGGCCGGCGTTGAAAGCGTCGCCGGCGGCAACGCCCTCGAGCACGTGCACGTCGTGAGCAGGGGAGAACCAGTGCTCGCCGCTCTCGGCGTCAAAGAGCATGCCCATCCAAATGGAGCGCTCGACGCAGGAGATGTTGCGGACGACCGAGGCGACCTTCTTGCAGCCGTACTCGGCGCAGATCTGACGGGCCATCTCGACGTAGGTGTTGCGCTCCTCGATGCCGTGGGCAAGGGAGCCGGAGACGCAGGTCATACCGAGGCCGGCAGGAGCGTCCTCGTCGTTGGCAATGCAGATGTCAACGAGCGGCAAGAGTTCCTTCATGGTGGCCTGCGACTTCTCGGGCGACCACATCTTGCCGCGATAGTTCACGTCGCATACGGTGGTGATGCCTTTTGCGCGGCAGGCGGTGAGGGCATCCTTGCAGGCGGCGGCCATCTCGTCGGAGACGGCGGGCGTCACGCCGGAGAAGTAGAAGACATCGACACCCTTGAGGATCTCATCCCAGTCAAAGACGTCGCGCTTGGCCATGTTGATGGCAGAGTACTTGCGGTCGTAGACACAGCCGTTGCCGCGCTGCGAGGCGCCGACCTCAAACACATAGGAGCCGAGACGGTCGCCCTGGCGCACGACGCGCGAGGTATCGACGTCGTAGACCTTCAGCGAACGCAGGGCGCACTCGCCCAGACGGTTGGCCGGGACAACGGAGACGTAAGCTGCCTTGTCACCCTGGTAGGACAGGGAAAGCGCGGTGTTGGCTTCGGCGCCGCCGTAGCGGACATCAAACTCGGTCGCCTGCTCAATGCGCAGATGGTCTTTGGGTGAGAGCCTCATCATGATCTCGCCGAAGGTAAGAACCGTTTTACCCATGGTCGCGCAGCTCCTTCTTGCTCGTGCGTACACCTTTGATATGGCGTTGGCACGGAGGTGCCAAGACGGTAGGGTGCATCTTTGCACCTCCGTGCCAACGCTTGCCGAAATCGGTTTACGAAATCGGTTTCGTTTCGAGTTGTAGTATACTCACCTACAGCGTTTTGCAAGCGAGATTTTTAAAAAAATGCCTAAAATGGCTCAGACTGCCGACAATTGGGAAACGGGGTGCGCTATGGCGCAGATGAGAATCAAGGACATTGCTGCCGAGGCGGGCGTGAGCCCGGCCACGGTCTCGCGCTATCTCAACAACCGCCCCGGGCAGATGACCGAGGAAACCCGTGCTCGCATCGCGGCGGTTATCGAGCGCACTGGCTATCGCCCACGTGCCGCTGCACGCAATCTACGCAGCTCACGCACCAACCTCATCGGCGTGATTCTGGCCGACATTGCTAACCCGTTCTCCAGCGCCATGCTCGAAGGGCTTTCCGCCAGTGCCGCCGCGCGCGGCTGCTCGCTTATGACGGCCATTAGCGGCAATGACCCCGCCAAGGAAGCAGAGTCGCTCACTAGACTTATCGATGCCGGCGTGGACGGCCTGGTCGTCAACACCTGCGGCGGCAACGACGAGGCGATCGTCGCAGCCGCGGGACGCCTGCCTGTTGTGCTGCTCGACCGCGATGTTGCCGCCGGCGGTGTCGATCTGGTGACCTCTAACAACCGCGAGCTGGTTGCCGGCCTGGTAGACGCCTTGGCCTCTGCGGGCAGCGAGCGCCTGTGCCTGCTCACCGAGGCAAGCGACGACAGCCCCGTGCGTCGCGAGCGCGCCGAGGCCTTTGTCGACGAACTTTCGCGACGCGGCCTTGCGGGTGAGGTCGTCACCCTGGCCGATGGTGGCGTCGAGGGTGTCAGTCGCCTGGACGAGACCATCCGCGGCTATGCGGGTAAAAAGCTCGGCCTCATTGCCGTCAACGGCCTGGTCTTTCTGCGTCTGACCGAGGCGCTGGCCCAGCTCGGCCCCTCGTTGCCGGCTGGCCTCAAGATTGCGACGTTTGACGATTACCCCTGGAACCACGTGCTCTTTGGCGGTGTGACCACGGCCGCGCAGGACACCCTCGCCATTGCCGAGCGCGTAGTCGAGCGCCTGTCCGAGCGTATCGACATCGTTACCACTACGGTGGGCGATGCCGCAAAGCTCGCCCCCAAGCGCATCGAGGTCCCCGGCCACATCGAACACCGAGCCTCGACCTCGCTCTAGCCTGTGTGATATTATATAGACAATGTCATACAGGAGGTGCCCATGGCTGCGTCTGTGCTGAGTGTGCGAGTGGACTCGTCAATTAAAGATTCATTTGCCGAGCTGTGCGAAGAACTTGGCATGACTTCGTCTGTTGCGGTCAATATGTTTATGAGACAGATGCTGCGCGAGCGCTCGCTGCCGTTTGTTCCTTCACTCGGTAAAAGCTCTGCGAGCGAAAGCGCTGCGGCGGGCATTTTGGATACTGCTCAGATTGAGTCAGCCGTCCGTGAGGCGGCCAGCCCGATTCCCGCCATCAAAACCGTGATTCTATTTGGCTCGTATGCCCGTGGCGAAGCGCGTGCCGATAGCGATATCGACTTACGTCTCGAAGTTGATCGCGAGCAGGGCTTTGGTCTTTTCGCGTTGTCGGCGTTTGGTGAGGCGGTGCGCAAAGAAACCGGGAGGCAGGTTGATCTTGTCTCGAGCGACCATCTTGATGCCGATCTTGCCGCGGTAATCGAGCGCGAAGGAGTGATCCTTTATGATCGCGCGTAAGTCAGACTGTCTCCGCGCCCAAGAGGTCTTGGAGGCCATCGCTGAAACGAACGAGCGCATCAAGGTTTTTGATATCACCGAGGACCAGTTTCTGCATGCGAATGACGTGCGGACGAGGGCGTTGGCGGACTCCCTTTTGATGTGCGCGCTTAGGGTGACGGAAGAAGCGGGCAAGTTGTCGGAACGCTCGCAGCGGCTTCATCCCGAAATTGAGTGGCGTGGAATTATCGGCATGAGAAATTACCTCGCGCATGATTACGGCAATGTCGACCGATCGGTTGTTTGGGATGCGGTGACGATGGAGTTCCCGGCGCTGGAACGAGCGTGTAGGCAAATTGTTTCCGAATCTGAACGCTAGCCGCTCGTTCGCAACGGCCTGTTCGCCCACGTTTTTTGAGCGCTTGATACGCTTTAACCCTGCGGAAACATTTTTCTGCGATAGTATCTGCGATATAGACCAGTCGAAACCCGCCCGAAAGAAAGGGGAGCGACATGAACCAGCAGAACATCGATTACGTACTCCGCTCCGTAGAGCAGCGTGACATCCGCTTTGTGCGTCTGTGGTTTGTCGACATTCTCGGCCGCCTCAAGAACTTTGCCATTAGCCCTGAGGACCTCGAGGTCGCTTTTGAGGAGGGTATTGGCTTTGACGGCTCGGCCATCGAGGGCTTTGCCACGCCCGAGGAAGCCGACATGCTGGCGTTCCCCGATGCCTCGACCTTCCAAATCCTGCCGTGGCGCCCGAGCCATAACGGCGTTGCACGCGTTTTCTGCGACGTGTGTACTCCCGATCGCAAGCCGTTTGCCGGCGACCCGCGCGATGCCCTGCGCCGAATGTTCCGCAAGGCCGAGAAAGCTGGCTATCTGCTCAACGTGGGCGCTGAGCTGGAGTATTACTACTTCCCCGACGAACACACCCCCGAGCCGCTCGACAACGTGGGCTACTTCGATCTTTCGGTGAGCGATGCCGCCCGCGACCTGCGTCGCAATACGGTCCTCACGCTCGAGAAGATGTCCGTGCCCGTGGAGTACACCTTCCACGCCGCCGGCCGCTCGCAGCACGGCATGAGCCTGCGTCACGCCGAGGCCCTGAGCATGTCCGACGCCATCACCACGGCCAAACTCATCATTAAGCAGCAGGCCTACGAGAGCGGTTGCCACGCCTCCTTTATGCCCAAGCCGTTGGCGGGCGAGGATGGCAGCGCCATGTTTTTGCATCAGTCGCTGTTCGACCACGACGGCAACAACGTCTTTTGGGGCGAGGGCGACGAGAAGTACCATCTCTCCGACGTTGCCAAGCACTATATGGCCGGCATCCTGGCGCATGCCCGCGAGATCAGCGCCATCACCAACCCCACGGTCAACTCGTACAAGCGCATCACCACGGGTGGCGACTCCGTGCCGCAGTACGCCACGTGGGGCCTGCGCAACCGCGCGAGCATGGTCCGCATCCCGGTCTACAAGCCCGGCAAGCAGCTGTCCACGCGCATCGAGCTTCGTAGCCCCGACCCCATGGCCAACCCGTACCTGGTCAACGCCGTCACGCTGGCGGCTGGTCTCGACGGCATCGAGCGCAAGCTGGAGCTCCCGCCCGAGGCCACGGCCGAGACACTCAAGCTTACCGACCGTCAGATGGTCGAGGCCGGCTACACGCCGCTGCCGCGCTCGCTTAAAGAGGCACTCGACGTGTTTGAGGACTCGCAGTTTATGAAGGATGCCCTCGGCGAGCACATCCACAGCTTCTTCCTCAAAAAGAAGCGCGACGAGTGGCATAAGTTTGAGTCTACGATCACCGAGTGGGAGATCAAGCACTACCTGGCGAACTCCTAATCGCGCTGGCTTGTTCCAGTACGATTGAGCTCATTTCCTTGGAGGCCGATATGTCCGAAAAGAGTGCCCTGTTCATGGCGCGCACGACGCGCTTCCACGAGTTTGCCCGCAGCTTGACGACCACCCTGGGTGTCGAGGTGAGCCTGGCCACCCCCGATTCGCCGACTGCGGCGCACGACTTCGACCTGCTGATCCTCGATTCCGATGGCATCCGCAGCGACCGCATCGATCAGATTGCCAAGTGGCTTGACGATCGCGGCGGCGTCCCCATGTTGGTGATTGTCGACGACGAGGCGCTCGATACCTTGCGCCTGCCCAATCACGCGCATGCCGACTTTGTATGCCCCACGGCGACGCCCAACGAGCTCAAGGCTCGCGCGCAGCGCCTGATGGGCGAGGAGGAGACCGTCGCCGCCGACGATGTGCTCAACATCGACAACCTCGAGATTAACCTGGCTACCTACCAGGTGACGCTCGATAGCGAGCCCATCGACCTGACGCTGATGGAGTACTCGCTGCTGAGCTTTTTGGCGACGCATCCCAACCGTGCCTACAGCCGCGAGGTACTGCTGCACCGCGTGTGGGGCTTTGAGTACTGCGGCGGTACGCGTACCGTCGACGTGCACATCCGACGCATCCGCTCCAAGGTGGGCCCGCAGATAGCGGCGCACATCACCACCGTCCGCGGCGTTGGCTATCTGTTTAAGGACTAGATTTCCACCACAAAGGGGACAGGCACCTTTGTGGTGGTATTGACGCAGGTGCGGGTTCCTTTCGGGCCTGCAACAGAACTTAAGCCTTCCTAAAAGATTGCGTTCTCATACACTTGCGCCCGCATATTGGGGTACAACTCAACGTGAACAATGATGGCCCGCCACATGTTTGGCGGGCCTTTGGTTATTAGACGAAAGGATCGCAGCCATGAGCGAGAACGATTCCCAGCGTCCCCAGGATGCGGGCAACGCCGGCGAGACCCAGCAGCAGCCGCGTGTGCAGGTGGAGTCGACGCCTGCCGGCAGTAACATTCCCTACGTGCAGGCCTACGACACGCAGACCGGCAAGCCGCTGGGTGGCCAGCAGGTCGTGAACAAGCACACGGTGGTCAAGACCAAGACCAAAAAGCTGCCGATCTTTATTACGGCGCTTGCCGGCTGTGCCTGCGGAGCCCTGCTGGTCATTGCGCTCATTATGAGCGGCACGCTCGATATCGGTGGCGGCAAGAATGCCGTGACGGCGGGTGCTTCGGGTTCGTCGACGCAAAAGATCACCATTGACTCCGAGGACACCACGCTGGCCGAGGCCGTTTCTGCTAAGGCCCTGCCCTCCGTCGTTTCCATTACCGCCACTTCGAGCGGCAGTCAGAATGGCTCGCTTTCGCAGTCTGCTGATGAGTCGGATAGCTCGGGCAGCGTCGGTTCGGGCGTCGTGCTCGATACCGAGGGCCTGTCTCTTATACACATCTCCGAGCCCACGAGACTCCTGAGCATCTCG